>CBEVQU010000010.1:0-23659 GCA_965552115.1 uncultured bacterium
AAAAAATAAACCTGTAGATTTGACCTACATATTTATCGTAAATTTTTCCAAACTTGCGTTTAACACCTCTAAACATACTCTCTTTAATATTTTATCATCATTTATTAAACCAAATTCTTAAACAAAAAGCAACAAAACTCTCAGCTACTTAGAAGCCTAACTTCTTACAGTTTTAGATTTTTGTGAAACTACATTCTTTTAAATTATAAGGACCTATTTGCTCTCGAAGGAGGAAATAAAGAAAAGCGCCACATTTTAGTTTCTCTCCAATATCTTCTGCTAGTTGGCGAATGTAGGTGCCACCTGAACAAGTAATTCTGATAGTCAAAAAGGGCCATTTGAAACAAATTAATTCTATTTTAAAAATTTTAACTTTCTTTTTCTTTTTAATTTTTTTTCCTTCTTTGGCAAGCAAATAAAGGGGTTTTCCTTTAAATTTTGCTGCAGAATATAAAGGGACTCTTTGTTCTATCTCGCCTTCAAATTCTTTCAAAACTTTCTCTACATCATCTTTTTTAAAATTCGGTTTCTCTCTCACAATCTTTATTTGCCCCTCTATATCTCCTGTAGAAGATTTAGCTCCCAGTCTTAATCCTGCTAAATAAACTTTTTTCCATTTTTTTATTTCCTCAAATTTTTTAGTAGCCTTACCCAACAAAAGTAAAACTAATCCTGAAGCAAAAGGATCTAAAGTCCCTCCATGTCCTATTTTCTCTTTAAAATTTGTGCTTTTTTTAAAAATTCTTATGAGATCGTAAGTTGAAAAGCCTGGAGGTTTAAAAACAGGCAAAATTTTATCTGTCATTTTTGTTGAGCAATATTTTAGCTTCTTCTATTAAAGAGAGAAGTTCCTTTTTTGAAATTTGGGTTTCTTTTAAAAGCTGATTTATGTCTTTTTTAAGTAGGTCTTCAACCAACATTAAATTTTTTTGAGAAAAGATCTCTTTCATATAAAGTTTGAAAGAAGGTAAAATAGTCACAGGGAAAGCTTTTAACTCTTCTACAATTTTCTCCAATCCCCTTCCTTCCGGATAATTCCAACCTAAAAGATCTATTCCAACACACTTTGCATATTCTTTAACTTGGGTGGTAAATTTTGTATTAGTTATCAAAAGAGATTTTATTTTAAAATCTTTGTATTTTTTAGAAAATTTCCCATTTTTTATATCAAGAAAACGAGCGAAATTATAAAGAGCTACCTTTAAATCTACTCTTTGACTTGCTAAACGATGATATTTACATTCTCCTATATAAATTATTCTTTCTTTTTGAGCTAAAATATCTATTTCATAATTGGTAGCGCATTTCCCAGAAAGAAACTGATGAACTTTCACTTTATACCCTTTTTTTCTTAAAATTTCTCCTACATATCTCTCGAAAGGAAAACCTGTGGGACCTAATCTTCTCATAGCTTCTTTTAAAGAATATAAAATTCCTGCTTTAGGATATTTTTTTCTTAAAAGTTTCTTAATCTTTCTATAAATTTCTGAAGTTTTAATTCCAGGATAAACTTCTTTTTCAATGATATCTGCTATCTCCTTTGCTAAAAGAGGACCTGCTCCTGCTCTCTCTGCGCTCTTTCTCACTTTTTGATAAGAAAAAGGTTCTCTTTCACCTTTGGAATTAATAACATAAATATAGGCCATGTTAGTTAAATTTACAGGAACCCGGTTTCTGTAAATTTAAAATGGGGAATTCATTAAGTAATTATAAAAGATTTTGAACAAAAAGAAAAAACAGAGACAAAGCTCTGTTTCTAATACATAGTAGGTTCTTCAAAGAACAAATCTAAAACAGAATTCTCCAAATAATCGTAATCGCTTTCTATATCTTTTCTTTTTTCTTTTAATTCTCCTAAAGAAATGGCTTGATAAAGAGCTAGTAGAAAGAAAAGAACACTTATTTCAGGTACTAAAAAGATTGCTATAACTGTGCTAACTAGATTAACAAGTAGGGTCTTCTTTAAATTTCTATAAGATCTGTGGATACTCTTTCTTTTCTCATCTATGGCTTGGAAAAGATCGAAAGAAAAAGATATTCTTCCTGGATTCATATCCCACATTTCTAATGTTTCTATATAATCATTTCTTAGAGAAAAAAATTTTTCGGAGCTATAAGAAAATTCCCTTTTTAGAGAGACTGAGAGTGCAAGAAAATACACCCATAAACATCCAAAAAGAAAAACTAATAATTCCTTCAATCTGTCACCCTCATTAAAATTAAAAAAAAGAGAAAAATTTGTCAACTTTTTCTTAAAATTTTAATGAAAATTTCCGGAGAAATCCTCACTTTACCTTTTCTCAACAACTCTTTCTTTCCTTTTCTTTGCTTTACTAAAAGTTTCTTTTTTCTTGAAAAATCTCCCCCATAAAGAGGAGCGGTAACATCTTTCTTTAAAGCTGGAATTGTTTCTCTAGCTACAATTTTTCCATTAACTGCTCCTTGAAGAATAACTGGGAATTGCTCTCTAGGCAAAAGCTCTTTTAATTTTTTTACTAATTCTCTTGCTTTTTTTTCGGCTTCCGATCTGTGAATTAGAAAAGAAAGAGCACTTTGAACCTCTTTAGCTACTAAAATTTCAACTTTTACTATATCTGATTTTTCAAAACCTAAAACCTTATAGTAAAAGCTACCAAAGCCTTCTGTTTTTGATTTTAATATATCATCAAAGTTTTGAATAATTTTAGAAAGAGGAGCCTTGCAAGAAATTTCGACATTATCTTTTAAGGTCTCAATTTTAAGGTGTTCGAATCTTAAAGAAGGTGCTATTTTCATCACTTGATTTAAAAATCTATTTGGAAGAAATATTTTTAAAGCAACTTTTGGTTCTAAAATTTCTTTAATCTCCCCTAAAGGAGGGAGCTTTGTCACATCTACAACATCTACTATTTCCCCATTTTTCTTTTTTACCTTATATAAAACTGTTGGAAGAGTAGTAGTTGTTTCTATTTTAAATTCTTTTTCTAATCTTTTAGTTATTATTTCTAAATGGAATAATCCAAGAAATCCTACTTGAAAACCTCTTCCTAAAGAAGTAGAAATTTCTTGAAAAGATAGAGAAGGATCTGTGAGATAAATTTTTTCTAAAGCCTTTTTAAAAAGATCGTATTCTTTTGGATTCTTTGGATATAAATTTGCGAAAACAACTGGCTGAGGTTTTTTAAATCCCTCGAAAATATAAAATTTTTTATTTTTTTTGAAATCAGAAAATTTAACAATTGTGTCTCCTATAAAAATTTTGCCAGGCTCTTTAATTCCCGTTGCTATCCAACCTATTTCCCCAGCTATAAGTTCTTCTCTTTTTACTCTTTGAGGGCTGAAAATCCCTAAAGCTTTTACCTCAAATTTCTCTTTTTGATGAAAAAGGACGCACTCTTGGGAGTTTTTTATTCTTCCGTTTTTTATTCTTACATGAACAATTATCCCTAAATGTTCATCATACTGAGCATCGAAAATTAAAGCAGAGAAAGGTAAATTTATTTTACCAACAGGCGAAGGAATTTCCTCAATTACTCTTTCTAATAATTCCTTTATGCCAATTCCTTTTTTAGCAGAAACTAAAGAAATTTTTTCTAAGGGTGAATTTATTAACTCAGCTAAAGCTTTCTTTTTCTGAGATAAATTGTCAATTTCTAAATCTATTTTATTCAGAGCAGGAATAATTTTTAAATTAGCTTTTTTAGCTAAATTAAAATTAGAAACTGTTTGAGCTTGTATCCCTTTTTGAGCATCAACTAATAAAATTGCTCCTTCGACTGCTTTCAGAGCACGAGAGACCTCATAAAAAAAATCTACATGACCGGGAGTATCAATTAAATTTAAAATATATTCCTTTCCTTTAAAATTATAACTCATTCTGACAGGTTGCATTTTTATCGTCACTCCTTTTTCTCTTTCCAGATCCATTAAATCTAAAAACTGCTCCCTTAATTTTTCCTTGGGAACAGTTTTAGTTTCTTCCAAAAATCTATCAGATAGTGTCGATTTTCCGTGATCAATATGAGCTATAATACAAAAATTTCTTATCTCCATTCCTTTCTTTTGCTGAAGATAAAAATATAAAGGATTTCTAAAATAGCTAAAGTATTAATTATCAATAAAGCGATAAACCACTTTTTATGATTTTTTCTAGCAGATTTCCATAAAGCAAGACCTTTCCAAGGAAGCATCCATAATATAGCTAATATAATAAGCCATTGATTTTTAATCAAAAATTGTTCCATAAATTTGAATTATAAAAGCTTAAATTGGTTAATAACTAAATTAAACTTATATCCTAAAAATTTTGCTGCTTGTCTACAATAAACCATTCTTTCAGTAAAAATTTCAAAATATTCCATAACAGGGACAAATTTTGTATCTATTTTCAAAAAAAGAGTAATCTCTTTTTTCTTTTTATTTATCTTTAATTCATTGAAAGTAGTACCATAATTTACTCTCGCATGAATGTCTCTCTTTAGATTCTCTGGAGACTTATCTATCACCCTTGATCTTCTTACATCAGATTTATCAGCTAGAACAACTGCAGCTGAAACAGGATTTAATATCTTCATTTCTCTTTGTCTGTCGTGATTTGCAATAGCTTCCATAATAATAGCCAGCTCTTGAGGATCTTCATCCTGAAAAAGTTGGCAAAATAAAAGAGCTCCCCAAAAATGATGATGAAATCTACTAATAAAATTCCCCATATCATGACAAAAGCCAGCGATAGCAGAAAGTTCTTGTTCTCTTTCTGAAAGACCAACTTTTTTAGCAATTGTTCTTGCCCTCTCTGCTACAAGAGTAGCATGAGTTAATCCATGCTCTGTATATCCTATTGCTTTCAAAGCTATTTCTGTATTTCTTAAAAAGGTCAAAACCCTTTTATCTTTTTTAACTCTATCAAAAGTAAGCATATTTTATTTAATATATAATTTGGAAATCTTTGAATTCTCCTTTAAAAGGCTCTTTAATTTTTTCTATTTTTTCCACTTTAGCTAAAATAGGTCCTTCTTTTAACCATTCTAGAATTTCTTTAATCTTCTCTGTCTCTCCCTCAAAAATAGCTTCTACTCTTCCATCTGGAAGATTTCTCACCCAACCTTTCAATCCAAGCTCTGTTGCTTTTTCTTTTGTTGTCTGTCTAAAAAATACTCCTTGAACTCTTCCTGAAATAAAAACGTGAATTCTTTCTTTCATCTAAAAACCTAAAAACTCTTTTATTTTGTTCACAGGAAAAGCTGAAACTTCATTATTCTTTTTATCAATTTTAATTTGCCCTATCAATTTTCCTTCTATATCAAAAAGAGGTAATCCTTCAAGTGCTTCAGATTCTATCATATTTGTCAATATTTTTTCTTTATCGAAATATCTTATGATTCCTTCGTTTGCTAAATTTAAAATTTTGTTTTCTTTTTTTATTCTTCCAAAATAAAAAACTCTTTCTCCTAATTTAAGCTCTTGGAAACTGGAAAAAGGAATTGTCTTTAAATTCTCTTTTTTAATTTTTAAAAGAGAGAAATTTTTGTCTTTTTTCAAAAGTTCTCCTTCAAAAAGTCCTTCGTCTGTTAAGATTAAATTTTTTGAGAAATCAGGAAGAATTATTTCAGAGAAAGTAAGAATTAAACCATCTGCGGTAATAATAAAACCTCCTCCTTTAGATTCCGAAACAATTTTATTTCCTTTTAATTTTATAGATCTTACTTCCACTACAGCTTCTTTCACTTTCTCTATTGCTTCTTGAAGAGCTTTATTTTCTTGAATATGAACTTCTTTTCTTTCTGTTATATAAATCGGATTTCCTTTTAAATTATATTTCAAAAAAAGAGGCCTCTCTACAAAATAAGGCCATAAGATTTGAGTTGAAAAAATTCCACCCACCATTCCTATAATAAAAAAAGAGATCACTTTAAAAATGTTTTTTAGCATAAAATTTTTGCTTTTTTCTTTTTGTGTAATTTAAGAAAATCTTTAGGGGTTTTGAAAATTATTTCTCCTCCTTTCACATCGATTAAAACTTTTTCTCCTTCCTTTATTTCTCCTGAAACAATCTTTAAAGAAAGAGGGTCTAAAATTAATTTTTGAATTACTCTCTTTAAAGGCCTAGCACCTAAATTAGGATCAAACCCTTTCTCAGCTAGAAGTTCTTTTGCTCCTTTTGAAATAGAAATTTTTATTTTCTTTTTAGCTAACCTTTCTTCTACTTTCTTTAACTCCAAATCAACTATCTTTCTTATTTCTTTTTTGCCTAAATAATTAAAGATTATAATTTCATCAATTCTATTTAAAAATTCTGGCCTAAATTTTTCTCTTAAAGCTTCCATTACTTTCTCTTTTAAAGATTCTTTTTTCTTTTTTTCTTCTTTCCCTCCTACAAATCCTAAAGAATGATACTGACTAATTAAATCAGAACCTACATTTGAAGTCATAATTAAGATAGCATTTTTGAAATTAGCAACCCTCCCTTTAGCATCTGTTAAACGCCCATCTTCTAAAATTTGAAGTAAAATATTAAAAACTTCAGGATGAGCTTTTTCAATTTCATCTAATAAAACTACACTATAAGGTCTTCTCCTTATTTTTTCTGTTAATTGACCTCCTTCTTCATATCCTACATATCCAGGAGGGGAACCGATCATTTTAGAAACAGCATGGCGCTCCATATATTCTGACATATCTAATCTTATCATTGCGTTTTCGTCGTTAAATAAAAATTCAGCTAAAGCTCTAGCTAGCTCAGTTTTCCCTACACCTGTTGGTCCTAAAAAGAGAAAAGATCCTAAAGGTCTATTTTCTTCGGCTATCCCTGCTCTTGCTCTTCTAATAGCTGAAGCTATTGCCTTTATTGCATGATCTTGTCCTATCACTCTCTTTGACAAGATCTCTTCCATTTTAGCTAATTTTTTAGCCTCTTCTTCCATTAATTTTGTAACAGGAATTCCTGTCCAGCGAGAAACAACCGCTGCAATATCTTCTGGGGTCACCTCTTCTTTCAGCAACCTACTCTTTTTTTGAATTTTTATTAACTTTTTCTCAGCTTGTCTTAATTCTTTTTGAAGTTGAGGAATCTTTCCATATTTAATCTCAGCTATTTTTTGAAGATCTCCTTCTTTCGTATATTTTTCTATTTGAGAAGAAAGAAAATCTATTTCTTTTTTAAAGTTTTTAATCTTAGTAATAAGTTCTTTTTCTACTTTCCATTGATTTTCTAAAGCTTCAATTTTTTCTTTCAAATCAGCTAAAGCTCTGGAAATAACTTTCAATCTTTTTTTGGAAGCTTGATCTTTTTCTTTTTTTAAAGCTTCTCTTTCTATCTCTAATCTCATTCTTTCTTCTTTTAATTTTTCCAACTCAGCAGGTTCAGATTCTATTTCTAACCTTAAAGTAGAAGCTGCTTCATCAATTAAATCTATAGCTTTATCAGGTAAAAATCTATCTGTAATATATCTTTTTGATAATTCAGCTGCTGCTACTAAAGCTGCGTCTGTAATTCTTACACCATGATGAACTTCATATTTTTCTTTAATCCCTCTTAAAATAGCTATTGTATCTTCAACAGAAGGTTCAGCTACATAAACTGGCTGAAATCTTCTTTCTAAAGCAGGATCTTTCTCAATATATTTTTGATATTCTTTAAGAGTGGTAGCTCCAATTGCTCTTAATTCTCCTCTGGCTAAAGCAGGCTTTAATAAATTTGAAGCATCGATTGCACCTTCAGCAGCTCCAGCTCCCACTAAAGTATGTAACTCATCAATAAAAAGAATATATTTCCCTGCTGCCCTCTTTATTTCTCTTAAAAGAGCCTTTATTCTATTCTCAAATTCTCCTCTATATTTTGTTCCAGCAATTAAAGCTCCTAAATCAAGAGCAATTATTTCTTTGTCTCTTAAAGATTCTGGCACATCTCCTTTTACAATTTTTTGAGCTAAACCCTCCACAATAGCTGTTTTTCCTACTCCTGCCTCTCCTATTAAAACAGGATTATTTTTTGTTCTTCTTGATAAAACTTGCATTACTCTTCTTATTTCTTTTTCTCTTCCTATTACCGGATCTAATTTTCTTTGAGCTGCTAAGGTTGTTAAATTCCGAGCATATTTTTCGATAACTTGATATTTTGTTTCAGGTTCAGGATCTGTAATCCTCTCTTCGCCTCTTATTTTAGAGAGAGCATCTAAGAAAGTTTCATAATCCAATTTTTCTATTTCAAGCACATCTCCGCTCTCTTTCTCTTTTAAAAAAGATGTCTTTTCCAAAATTTCTTTAGCTTTTGTTTCAACGCTTAAAAGAGCTAAAAATAAATGCTCAAGAGAGACAAATTCATCTCCCATCCTAACTGATTCTTCTTTTGCTTTTTCTAAAACTCGTGCCATATCTTGGGTTAGATAAAAATCTCCAAAAGTTTTAGGGCTTAAAATAATAGGAATCTTTTTAATAGCTTTTTTTGTTTTTTCTCTTAAATCCTCTATATCTACTCCTAATTTCTCTAAAATAATCAAAACAATACTCTCTTGTTGACTTAAGAGAGCTAATAATAAATGTAGAGCATCAATCTGTTGATGATGATTCTCTTGAGCAATAGATCTAGCTTTCAAAATTGCCTCTTGAGCTTTATGAGTAAAGTTAGCTCCATTCATATTGATGTTTTAAGTTTAATAAAAAAAAATAAAAAATTCAAGAAAAAACCAGAAGAATTTTCTTCTGGCAAGAAAAAAAGAAAATGAGAAAGAGCAGTTAATAAGATTCAAGCTCTTGCAATATTTTTTCTATTTTTTCTGGGGGAAGCCAAAACTCTTTTTCTTTTTCTCCAAACTTGACAGTTAAAGCCATTTTATGACTAACTTCTCCTATTTTTATTTCTCCTTCAATAGATCTCACTTTTATTTCTCCGTTTAGCTTAGGAGAAAAAACTCCTACTAAAAAATTTCTACCTTTAACATCCATTCCATCAATGCCCCCTCCTACTATCACATTTCCAAAAACTTCGCTGTTTTTTGTCTTCCTATCTTCTACAATAAACTGATCCCCTCTAGTAATCACTTGATTTCCCTTTACTTTTTGGGTTCCGTCTATATATTGAGTTCCTCTAACTATCTGATCTCCTTCAATCAATTGATCTCCTCTTACTTCCTGAAATCTTTTAACTTCTTGTTTTCCTCTAATTATTTGAACATATCCACCCTCTCTTTCCATATTCCCTATTATTTGCTTTCCTTCAATCTGTTGATTTCCTCCAATCTCTTGAATTCCGTAAACTATTTGATTACCGTTGACTATATCATCTTCCTTGACTTTATAATTTCCTTTTACTGTAATGTCTCCTTTAGTCTCCACACTCTTTGCTCTCAAATTTCCTTCTATTACTACGTCTTCTTTAAAGATCACTTTTTTGTCGGGATAATCTACATCTCCTTTTATTATCTCTTCTACTTCTATAATCTCTTCATCTTCCATTTTATCACCTTTTAAATCTTAACAATAAAAAAACAAACTTGTCAATAGTAAATGGATTTTTACTCACTTCTTTCTCCTAAAATGACATCAATGTTAAATTCTTTTCCTTTTCTTAAAATTTTGAGATTTACTTTGTCTCCGGGTTTACATTTTGAAATTAATTTTGCTAAAGAATTTTGAGGAGTAATTTTTTGATGATTGAACTCTAAGATTATATCTCCTTCTTTCAATCCTGCTTTTTGAGCAGCTGAATTTGGAAAGATAGCTGACTCTCCCTTTTCCCCTCTTATGATTAAAGCTCCGTAATTTACTGGGAGATTATATCTTTTTTTAATTTCATCTGTGATTAAAATATAACGCACTCCTAAGAAAGCATAAGTAATTTTTCCTTTTTCTTTAAATTGCTCAATATCTCTCTTTGCTTGATTAATAGGAATAGCAAATCCTATATTTTCTGCCCCCATTACAGTAGCTGTGTTAATTCCTATTACTTCTCCTTTTAAATTTAAAAGAGGACCTCCTGAATTTCCCTTATTTATAGCTGCGTCTGTTTGAATTACATCTTCAATTGTTTCTATTATTCCTCCTCCTGAAGCTGTAATTGTTCTTCCTAAACCTGAAACAACACCTACTGAAACTGTATTTTTAAATTCCCCTAAAGCATTTCCTATAGCTATGACTGTTTGCCCTATTTGAATTTTATCTGAATCTCCCAATTTCAAAGGCTTAAATTTTTTAGAAGATGTAATTTTTAAAATAGCAATATCTCGAATAGGGTCTCTAGCTAAAACTTTAGCTGGATATTTTTTTCCATCTACAGTAAAAACAGTATATTGAGCATTTTCATCTAATACCACGTGCTTGTTTGTTAAAATCATTCCATCTTCTGAAATGATAAATCCTGTTCCAGCTCCTATTTCTCTCTTTTCTGTTCCTCTCTGGCGATATCTTGGAATTTTAAATTCAAAAGGAGTAGGACCAAAAAATTCTTCAAATTCTTTAAAAGGATTATAAAAATACTCTTCAAAAACAGGAACATCTTTTGTAATAATAATGCTAACTACAGAAGGAGAGGTTTCTTTTACTACTTTAATGATAGCTTCCTCTTGAGAAGTCTGAGGGACATAAATAACTTTAGTCTCGGTTTGAGTTTGCGAGGAAGTTTGATTTTTCTCCGGTAATCTTATATTAAACTTTGAAAGAAAATCTTTAACCTGATCAAAATAAAATCCTGAGACAGTAGCTCCAGCTAAAAATCCTAAAAATGAAGCTAAAAGGAATAAACAAAATACTCCTAAAAATAATTTTGTTTTAGGGGAAGGTCCTTTTAATTGTGGAAATTTTATATTAAGTAATTCATCCATTTTTTATTTAAATTAAAATTTAAAATTATTTTTGTCAATTTTCTTGAAACAATTTTTTAGCTTTTTCCCAAAACCTCTCATCTCCTTTTTCTTTTTTAAGATACCACCATTCAACTCCCCAAAGATAAAATCTTTCTATTCCTGTCTTTTTAGCATATTCTATATTTTTCAAAAATTGATCAAAGCTCATTGTCTTTTCTTGCTCTTTTTCTGGTAAGCTATTTAGCAAAACAGCTCCCCAGGGTTCAGCTTGTAATTCTCCACAAAGAACATCTTTTTTAAAAATCTTTCTTATTATTTGAGACTTCCTCCAATAAAATACCGGAGGAAAAGGATATTTTATATATCTTTTGAATTCAGAAAAATAAGCTATCCTATATAAGCTAAAACTCACAATATCTCCATAGGTTGCAATTTGCCACCATAATCTTGATCCAGATTCACTTACTACAATAGGTCTTTTATCTAACTTTCTCACCAGTTTAATTTCTCTCTTTAAAGTTTTTCCTCTAATTTTCCCACATTCTCCAAATTTAAAAAAGGGCTCATTTTCTATTTGCCAAGCAAAAATAGCTTCATTGTGTTTATATCTTTCTACAACTTCTTCTATATATTTTAATAATCTTTGATTTTTTTCCTCCAAATTTTTATCTTTTATCCAATCTGGCTCATGACATTCTGGCCATCTTGGAACTTTTCTTCCTAAAACCAAAATAATTTTAGCTCCTCTTTTTTCAGCTTCTTTAATTTGAAAATCTAAATCAGAGAAATCATATCTTCCTTCTTCTTTCTCTATTAAATCCCAATAAGCTATAATTTTTAAATTTTTAACTTTCAAATCATCTAAAATCTGAAGGTAAAGTTCTTTCCAGTCTAAACCTAAAAGTTCAGCTTGCTTTTGTGAAAAATTTACCCCCCAGTAAATTCTTTCAGCTTTTGGAGCTTTCCCTAAAAACAGGTAACAAAAGAAAACAAAGATTATTATTCCACAAATTATTAAAAATTTTTTGAAAATTTTTTTCATACTCTTGACAAAAAATGATTTGTATGATATCTCCTTAAAGGAGGTGAAAGAATGCAACCTGTTGATATAGGGTGGATAATAGGAGGAATTATCACTGCCATAGGAGGAGCAGCAATACTGATCGCCATAACAACAGATAACGTAGATAGAAAAATGACCGGTAGTATTATAGGCTTTTTCTGTTTTATATCATTGGCTTTTGGAACAGCGCTTGTTGGATATGAACAAGGAGAAGTGGATTTCAAAGGATTACCAGTCAGTTCTTTAGAAATTGGAAAAGAATACGATGTCTTAGCAATGAATATTACTAATGAAAACGTATATCTCATTCTCCGAGGAGTAATAGATGGAAAAATATTTCTCTATGAAAGACCATTAGAGCAAGGAATTCCAGAAACGCTTTCTCCAGGCGACCGAATGCATCTGATTGAAAAGAATCAAATGATAATCACTATAGACGTCTAAGTCTAAAGATCCTTAAAAAATTCAATTCTCTATTCCTTGCTTTGAGCAAGGGTTTTATTTTATAGAGCTAAAAAGGCTAACCCAATTCCTATCAAAAAAATGGCGAAAATTTTTTGAAGGAAAACTTTCTTTGAGATTTCTTCTTTTAATATTTTAGGAAATTTATAGTATAAAAGAGTGGAAATCAAAAGTAAAAAAACATATTGAATGCCAGATAGAGCATTCACTAAAGGTAAAAACATTAAAGGTGCTAAATAAATAGCTCCATTTTGTAAAAGAGCACCTATTCCTCCAAACCCTTTCCCCAAAATTAAAGGTAGAGCTACTTTCTCTTTAAAAACCCCTTTTCTATTGAAAGCGTTTCTTCTTACTTCAGGAAAAGATAAAAAAGCTAAAGCTCCTATTAAGACACCAATTCTTATCCAGATAAATCCTGGCCAAAAAGGCAAAAAGAAATAAACTACTTTTGTTAAAACAAAATAAAGACTAAATAAGAAAGCAGAGAAAAGAGAAATTCTTAAACTATCTAAAGTTAAAAGTTTTTCTTTATGAATGGATAAAATTGCACTTCCTAAAACAAGAAAAATAAAAGAGAGATAATGAGTAAAGTAAATTTCTCCTTTTTGAAAGGAAGAAATCTTTAAAGGAAGAAAACCTATCAAGTAAGTTAAAATTAAAGTAAAAATCGGAATTAGTCCTCCTACAGCAGGGGAGATTCTTGAAATTTCAAATTCTAAAACTCCTTTGTAATAAATATAAAAAGCTAAAAGAAAAATAACTCCAGTAAAAAGAGAAAGCAAGAGAATTAGAAAAGGAGGAATAAAAAATAAATTTGGAAGTTTTGGCAAAAAAAGAGAAATTTCAGCTATTGGAGAAAGAATTCCTAAAGAAACCAAAACAGCTACAGGAATAATTAATAAAACTGCAGAAGATAAAAGCCCCATATAAAAAATATAAACTTTAGGAGAAGGAAGGGGACCTCCTAAAATATATTTATCTATGAAATTACTTACAGCAAAAAGGAAATAACTTAAAAGAATAAGAAATAGCCACATTGTTAGTATTTAGTAAGTTGGTAATTTAGTAAGTTAGTATTTAGGGAACAACTAGAGCGTTTTCTTTAGCTATTTTACCATAATAGAATGCAGAAGGACGAATTTTTCTTTCCAATGTTTTATAATTTATTTCTATTAATCCAAATCTTGGAGAAAAACCTAAAGCCCATTCTAAATTATCCATTAAAGACCAATGAAAATACCCTCTAACATCTACTCCTTCTTGAAGAGCTTTATGAATCCAAAACAAATGCTCTTTTATAAATTCTTTCCTAAATTTATCTTTTCTATCCGCTATCCCATTTTCAGTAATGAAAATTGGTAAATTATATTTTTTTAAATCTTTCAAGACAAAATAAATTCCTTTAGGATATATTTCCCAACCAATATCACTTTCTCTCCCTCCTCCTTTTTTAATAAAAAAGGGGAATTTTATTTTATTTTGAGTATAATAATTCAATCCTATAAAATCTAATTCATTTTTTATTTTCTTTAAAAAGAAATCTGTCCAAAAATATTTTGCCAAAAAGGAAGAAAATTTATCCAAAGGAGATTTCCTATTGAAAGGAGAAATAAAATTGATGCTTTTTGCTATTCCAATTTTTATTTTTTTATCTTTTTCTTTTAAAGAAAGGAAAACTTCTTTGTGAGCTTTTATAAAATTTCTAACTACTTTTAAAAAAGAAAATATATTCTTTTTTTGAGGGGGCCAAGATCCTTTTAAATAAGAATTAGAAGTGTAAACTAAAGGTTCATTAATGGTTATCCAAAAATCTACGAAATCTTTTAACTCCTCAACTACTTTTTCTGAATACCTTTTGAAATAAAAAATAATCTTTTTATTCTCCCAACCTCCTTTTTTAACCAGCCAAAGAGGAGTGGTAAAATGCCAAAGAGTGACCATACTTTTGAGATTTTGCTTCTTTAAGAAAATCAAAAAATTTCTGTAATGATCTATCTCTTTTTTACTAAATTTTCCTTCTTCAGATTCGATCCTTGACCATTCAATAGAAAAGCGATAAGCTGTTAGATTTAATTTTTTCATTAACTTAATATCTTTTTTAAAAAGACGATAATGCTCGCAGGCTTTTTTAGCAGGGTAAAATTTTGACCAATCACAGTTTTCTATCCCTCCTTCAACTTGATAAGCAGAAGTAGCCACTCCCCAAAGAAAATTTCTTGGGAATTTCAAAATCTTTTTCATTAAACTATTATAGTTTATCTTCAAAGAATAAAAAATGAGTAGCTGAGCTACTCATATCATTTTATCGCAGATAAATTGATCGTTTCTTCGAATAGTCTTTTTAACTTCGCACCACCCATATTTCTTTTTATTAGGATCTTTCTTAAATTTTAGATAATGTTTAAATGCTTCACATTTTCCACATCTCCTATTCCTTCTTTTTCTAATCTCTTCTGAGAGAAACTCTCCAATTTCTGTTTCTGTTAGATCAAATTTTCCTTGATATTTCGTCTTCATTATAAGAAAAATTTCGTGAGGAGAAAGGAATCTCTCTTTCCCATTAAAGAGCTCCCATATTTTTCTTTTAATTTCTTGATCTAAAGAAATCTCTCTTTCTCCTTTCTTTTCTATTTTTCTCTTTGGAAAAAGAGTGAATCTCTTTTTACATATTTTGCAAAAATAAATTTGGACTTTTCCATCTTTTCGAATTTTTTTTCCATATTTTACTATAGCTTTTTTTCCACAATAAGGACAAACTACTTCTTTCTCTTTCTTTTTTATTCTTATTGCAACATCTGAAACAATCTCTCGAATTTCTTTCTCTAAACTCAACTCTTTAAGTAAAGCTTTTACGTTCTCTACTCTACTTAAAGAGACACATGGAGGAATCTCTTTTTCTTGAATAAGAAACTGAAGAATCTCTCCTTCTTTTCCTCTTATCACAGGATTTGCTACTCTTTGAGCTACAATTGCCATCAAAATTTCATAATATGGCAATCCACTTCTCTTTTTTTCTATTTTTATTTTCTCTGATATTTCTTTTATCTTTCTTTGAATTTCTTTATCCCCTTTTATAATAGAAAGAGCTTCTAAAGCTCTATCTTTAAATTTATTATCTTGTTGTAATTTTTGTTTTATACTCTGAGAAATCTTTTCAATATCTTTCTCTACATATTTCCCCCAGCTTTTAAGAAATCTTTTGAAAGTACTATGAGAAGGATAACTCTCAAAACCTAACTCCTTGAAAACATCTTTTCTCTCCAAGAGATATTCGGGAAGTTTTGTATAATTTATATTCTTCACTTTAGCAAATATAAGTGCTTTTATCTTCGCTTCCAAAGAATGAGTCCGAGAGCTCCTAAAAGTTGGAGCTCTTTTTATCCTCTTGACCATAACTTGGATTGTACTTTCTCTCTTATTAATTTCCTTAATTATTTTCTCATCATCTTCAGGAAGAAGAATTTTTTTCTTTTCTTCCGAAACCTTCCCCTCTTTAATATCGTTTACTATTTCTTTAATTTCTAAAAATATCTCTTTTTTCCATTTTTTTATAAACTTTCGAAGATTCACAAGCCCAGAAAGAGGTTCCAACGCAATTTTCTTTGCAATTTCTGGATTGTTTTGTAAGAATTCATAACATTCAGAAGAAGAAACAGAAAGAAATTCTTTCAACAAAAGAAAGTTGATTTTCCCTTCCACAGGATAGAGAGGAGGTCTTCCTCCTTTCTCTCTATAAACTTCTTCTATCTTTTTGGAAATCAAATCAATCTTTTCTTTATTCTTTTTAATTCCTTCTAAAAATCTTTCTATCAGCTCCCAATTAACTTTAATTATCTTTTCTTTTTCTTTTGGTCTTTTTCTTTCTATTTCCTTTACCTCCATCTTTTCTCTAATCTCTTTCTCTATTCTCTTTAATTTTTCTCCCTCTATTTCTTGAAATAAAGCCTCTAGAGAAATTTTTTCTCTTAAAAGAATATCTTTAATCGGATTGATATCTTCTAAAAACTTTCGATACTTTATTTTTTTAATAGCTCTTATTATTTCCTCTATCTCTTCATTTCTCTCCATATTAACCACCTAAAGAGCTGTTATTATTCTATTGAATTTAAATAATTTTGTCAATTTTACTTAATCGGCTAGAAACTCTAATCTTTCTTTTTCTTTTAATCTCCAAACAATAATTCCTAAAACAAAATAAATGAAAACTAGCCAGATAAAAGAAATTCTTAGATTAAAAGAGGAAAAAGAAAGGTTAGAGAAAAAATCAATCACTTTGACAACAAAAGTAAGTAATAACCAGCAAGGCCAAGATAAAACCTTCCCTAAAGAAAGAGAAAATATTCCTAAAAAAGAAAATAAAAATCCGAAACTCATTAAAAAAGGAATAAAAGGTAAAACTAGAATATTGGTTAATAGAGAAACCACAGAAAAATACCCAAAATTACAAACTAAAATAGGGAAAGTAAAAATTTGAGCAGAAAGAGTAAAAGAAAAAATATCTCTTAAAAATTGAGAAGGGATAAATTTAAATTTTTCTTGAAAGAAAGGGGAAAGAAAAATAATTCCAGAAACTGCTAAAAAGGAAAGCTGAAAACCTACATCATATCTTAATAAAAAAGGATTGAAAAGAAGCATTAAAAAAAGAATAAAAATCAAAGCTCTGAAAGAGGAAGATAGTCTTCCTATTCTTTGTCCATATAAAAACATAAAAATCATTCCAAAAGCTCTTACAGCTGAAGGTTGAAAGCCTGTCATTAAAAGATAAAGAAATAAAAAGATTATTGTAAGATAAAAAGACTGATTTCTCCAAAATCCTAAAGAGATAAAAAAGCTTGTTAAAATTCCAGCTAAAATAGCAAAATGTAATCCAGATACAGCGACAATATGTCTTAAACCGGTTCTATTCAATTTTTCAGAAAGTTCTTTTGGAATTTCTCTCTTTTCTCCTAAAATAACAGCTTTTAAAATTGTGCTTTGAGGAGGAGAAAGGGTTTGAAAAATAGTTTTTTCCATTTTTGATTTAAAAGAGAGAAGGACTCGATAAAAAAAATTTCCTTTGTTTTTCTCTAAAATTTTTATCTGGGGAAAATAAGAGATGGAAGAAATCCCCTCTTTCTTTAAATAATCTTTATAATTAAATCCTTCAAAGACAGGAGGAGTTTTAAGTTCTCCCTTTGCTTCAATTATATCTCCATATTCTATTAAAGAATATTTCTCTGTATAAAGAAGAATTTTTCCCTCTATTTTCTTCCATTTTCCTTCAAGCAAAACCTCGCTTACTTTTAGAGTTAAAATTTTATACTTTTCTTTCTCTTGTGGCTCTTTTATTATCTTTCCTTTAAATACTATTTCCCCTCTATCGTTTAAAGAAAAAAGAGAACTTTTAAAAAAATTATTTTCTGCTATTTGATATCTCAAAGCTCCTAAAAGAAAAAAGATCAAAAAAAGAAAGAAAATTAAAAAAATTTTTCTCTTTAAAATAAGAAAAGAAATTAAGAAAGATAAAGAAAAGAGAGGAACAAAAAATAAAAAGAAATCAAAGGGAACAAAAGAAACTCCAAAAATACCTAAAATGAAACTCAAAAAGAAAATAAAAAAAGCTTTAGAAACGCTCATTATCTAATTTCGCACATTTCAAAAAAAGGAGAGATTATCTTTTTAATCTCTAGAAGATATTTATTATCGAAAGGTTTTATTTTTTCGAAACTAGGGTCAATTGTATTTTGAGGTTGAAAATTCTGAAGATAATATCTCTTAGCAGGGGAAATCCATTTTACTATTTTAAAAATGTCTTCTTTTTCAATTAAAGTAGGAACAAGAGTCGTTCTAAATTCATAATCTATTTCTCTTTTTTTCAAAATTTCAATACTTTTTTCGATTTTTCTTATATCTATTTTTTTACCACAAACTTTATCATATTTTTCTTTTGGTGCTTTTACATCTAAAGAAACGTAATCTATTAATTTTTCTCTTATCAAGTCTTCTAACATCTTAGGGTTAGAACCATTAGTATCCAATTTAACTAAAAATCCTAATTTTTTTATTTTTCTTGCAAAACCTGGAAGGTCTGAATAAATAGTTGGCTCCCCTCCGCAAATAACAACCCCTTCTAAAAAATCTCTTCTTTCTTTTAAAAAAGAAAAAAAATCCCTTTCAGGAATTTCTTTTAAACTTTTAATTTTCTCTGGCAAAACTAAGTGAGAATTTTGACAAAAAGGACACTTAAAGTTACATCCGATAGTAAAAACTGTGCAAGCTATTTTTTGTGGATAATCTATAAAAGTAACTTTCTGCACTCCTCCTATTCTCATAAAGATTTAGAAACTTTAAATTCTTTTCTCTCCTTAAACTCTTGCTGTTTTCCTAAATTCCATTGTTGAACAGGTCTTAGATATCCTACAATTCTTGAATATACTTCGCAAGGTTGCTTTATTGTACATTTTGGACAGAAAAAGTGCTCGCCAGGAATATAGCCATGAACAGGACAAATTGAGAAAGTAGGAGTGATGGTAATATAAGGTAATTTGAATTTTTCAAATACTTTCCTTACTAATTTTTTCACTCCTTCTCCACTTTGTATTCTTTCTCCTAAAAAGATATGCAAGACAGTACCGCCCGTATATTTACATTGTAATTCATCTTGAAGTTTTAAAGCTTCGAAAACATCGTCTGTATAATTTACAGGTAATTGAGAGGAGTTTGTATAATAGGGGACTTTTTTGGTACCTGCTGTTATAATATCTGGATATCTTTCCTTATCTTTCTGAGCTAATCTATAAGCTGTGCTTTCGGCTGGAGTAGCTTCTAAATTGTAAATGTTTCCGGTCTCTTTTTGATATTTTACTAATCTCTTTCTCATAAAGTCTAAAACTTCCAAAGCAAACTTTCTTCCTCTCCTTGTTGCGATATTTTCTCCTAAAAAGTTCAAAAGAGCTTCATTCATTCCAACTAATCCTATTGTTGAAAAATGATTAGCATAGTAAGCTCCTCTAGCTTTTTTAATTCCAGACAAATAAAATTTTGAATAAGGATAGAGTCCTTTTTCAATATAATTTTCGATTGCTTTCCTTTTTATCTCTAAGCTCTCTTTTGCTAAATCCATTATTTTTCCTAATCTTTCAAAAAACTCTTTCTTTGTTTTTGAAAGATAACCAATTCTTGGCAGATTGATAGTAACAACACCGATTGATCCTGTTAAAGCACCTGCTCCAAATAATCCTCCTCCTCCTCGGTTATAAAGCTCAGTTAATTGGAGACGAAGTCTACAACACATTGACCTCACATCTTCAGGTTTCATATTAGAGTTAATATAGTTTGCGAAATAATTAATTCCGTATTTCGCTGAAGCTTCAAAAATTCCATTAAAAGCTGGCTCCTCCCAAGGAAAATCTTTGGTAATATTTATTGTTGGAATAGGAAAATGAAAAGGTCTTCCTTTAGCATCTCCCTCCATATAAACTTCGTAAAGAGCTTTATCAAAAATTTTCATTTCTTCTTCAAAATCTCCATAAGTTTCTTTTTGAGGTTTTCCTCCAATAATAACAGGTAATTTCTCAAAAACAGGAGAAGGTTTAAGATCTAAAGTAATATTAGTAAAGGGACACTGGAACCCCACCCTCGTTGGAACTGCCATATTATATAAGAACTCTTGAAGAGCTTGTTTTACTTGAGAATAATTTAAGTTATCGTAGCGAATAAAAGGAGCCAAAAGCGTATCAAAATTAGAAAAAGCTATCGCTCCAGCTGCTTCTCCTTGTAAAGTATACATAAAATTAACTACTTGTCCTAAAGCTGTTCTAAAGTGCTTGGGAGGCCTTGATTCTACTTTTCCTGGAACTCCTCTGAATCCTTTTAATAAGAGATCATAAAGATCCCATCCCATACAATAACATCCAAGAGTATCTAAGTTATGTAAATGGAAATCCCCAGATTCATTAGCTTCTCTAATTTCTTTTGGATAAATCTTATTTAGCCAGTATTTTTTAATAACATAAGAAGTGGCGTAATGATTAAGCCCTTGTAATGAAAAAGCCATGTTAGCGTTCTCTTGAACTTCCCAGTCTAATCTTCCTAAATAATAATCCACCCTATCTACTGCTTCCTCTGAAACTTTTACCGCTTCCCTTATTCTTCTTCTTTGCTCTCTATATAAAATATAGGCCTTTGCTGTTTCAACAAGGCCTTCTAAAATTAGAACTTCTTCTACGATATCTTGAATTTGTTCTACATGAGGAATTTCATCTTTTTTAAATCTTCTATTTAAGAGCTCTATTACTTTTTCGGTTATTTTTTTTGCTTTCTTACCATCTCCTTGTCTAGTAGCAGTAAGAGCTTTAAAAATAGCTTCATATATTCTTTTCTCGTCAAAATCTACTATCTCTCCTGTCCTTTTTTGAACTTTTTTAATTCTATTTTTCACCATATTCAAAATAACTTATATTTAATCATATCCCTCTCAAGAAAGATTATCAAGTTGTGGAAAATTTAAGGGATAAAAATTCTAAAAAATTTTTTTATTTTTTCTTTTATCTTTTCGAAACTTTCTTTTCCCTCTTTTATCTCTTCTTGAAAAGCATATTTTGCCAAACCACAACATACGCTAAAAGAAAGCTCTTCTTTTAAGTTAGAAAATCCTTTTGGTTTTCCAATCCTACAAGGGAGTTTTAATTCCCTCTTTGCTAAATCTACAATCTTAGGAAGTTTTATTCCTCCTCCTGTCAAAACTACTCCAGCAGGTAAAAGAGTTTGCTTACAAACTCTCTTTAGCTCTTTGCTTACTTCTTCAAATATTTCACAAACTCTCATTTCTATAATCTTAGAAATTTCTTTTTGAGAAAAAACTACTTCTTCTTTGTGATTGGTAACTTTTATTTTGTCTTTTTCTTTCTTTTTCTTTTTTAAAGAAAAGAGAAAACTACCATATTCTTTTTTAATCTTTTCTGCTAAGGAAATACTACATCTTAATCCTATCGCTATATCATTAGTTATATTAGAAGATCCTACAGGAAAAACAGCAGTATGAATTAAATTCCCTTCTTCAAAAACTGCTAAAGAAGTAGTACCAGCCCCCATATCTAAAACCGCGACTCCAAGTTCTTTATCTTGATCAGTTAAAACAGCTTCCGAAGAAGCAAGAGGGGTAGGAAGAATATCTTCAATCTCTAAAGGAACATTCAAAACAGCTTCTGTTAAATTTTTCAAGTAGGGAGAAAAAGCTAATAATAAAAGAGTTTTTACTTCTAATTTTATCCCTTTCAATCCAATTGGATCTTTAATTCCCTTTTCTCCATCAATAATAAACTCTTGAGGAAAATAATCTAAAATTTCTCTATTAGGAGGGAGTTTTGTATTTTGGGCTGAATCAATTACCCTTTCTACATCTTCTTGAGAAATTTTTCCATCTGCTCTCGAAACTGCCACTACTCCATGAGAATGAAAACAAGTTAGGTGAGATCCACCTATATTAACAAAAAGAGATGAAATTTTTTTGGAAAGAAACCTTTGAGCTACTTCTTTAATTTCTTTAATTTTTTTTGAAACCTTTTCTGGATCAATCACTACTCCTCTCCTTACTCCTTCAGATTTTTTTTCAAATTGCCCTAAGACCTTAATATTTTTCTCTTGAGGAGATTTTTGACAAACTAGCAGTTTAATAGTTTCTGTCCCTATATCTAAGGTAGTGATAATTTTTTCTCGTGCCATTATTTAAAAATTATAAAACTTTACTAATATATTCTTTTTCTTTCTGTTGAAATATCTCTTGATCTTTTTTCTCTTCGTGAGAATATCCTAATAAATGTAAAGTTCCGTGAATTAAAACTCTAACTAGCTCTTCCTTAAAAGAAGTGTTGAATCTTTTAGCGTTTTTCTTTAGTACTCTAGGACATATTAAAATTTCTCCCAGTCCTCTCATTGTTTTTTTTGGTCCAATTTTCAATCCTTGGAAAATTATTTCAGTCTCTGGAAAAGATAAAACATCGGTCACTCTATTTTTCCCTCTATATCTTTTATTAACTTCCCTCATTCTCCCCGGTCCTAAAATAGCCACCGATAATTCAACTTCATCCTTTATTCCTTCGCCTTTTAATACTTTTTTAATTACTCTTTTTAAGAAATTTTCATCTATATTGACTGAAGTAAAATTTCTTATCCCTATCATAATAAGTTATTCCATCTTATCAAATAAAAAAAGGGAGCTCAACTCTCTTTTAAATTTTACAAAACAAAATCTTTTAAAAATTGAGGAGTTTTCTCACAATTTTTGCCACCCTTTCTCCTTCTGCTCTTTGGCCAATTTCTTTCATCACTTCTCCTATTACCTTTCCTACCTCTCTTTTTTCTTTAACCCCAATTTCTTTAATTTTCTTTCTTGCAATCTCTTCAATTTCTTTATCAGATAATAACTTTGGAGCATATCTCTTAAGAATCTCTAACTCTTTTTCTTCTTTCTTTATTAGATCTTCTCTTTTCCCTTTTTTAAACTCTTCAATAGCTTCTTTTCTTTTTTTAATCTCAGAAAGGACAACTTTTATTACTTCTTCATCTTCTAATTGGCTTTTTTTAACTAATTCCTTCTCTGTTAAATCTTTTTCCTTTTTAGAAATCAAATTTCTTTTTTCTTTTTCTTTATTCAAAATAGAAGCTCTCAACATTCTTAAAACAGAAAGTGAAAGCTCATCTTTTTCTAAAAGAGCTTTTTTAAAATCTTTCTCTATTCTCTCTTTAAGAGTTAGTTTCATAACCCTGCTTTTTCCTTTGCTTCTTTTTCTTTTTGAAGTCTCCTTAAAGCAGATAACTTTCTTTCTCTCTTTGTCTTTGGTTTTTCGTAAAATAATCTTTTTCTAGCTTCCAGTAAAATTCCTGCTTTATGAACTTTATAAATAAACCTTCTGACAAGGCTTTGAGGAGACTCTTTTTCTTTTCTTTTTACTTCTAAAGCCATATTTTATGGAAGTGATTTTATTTTTCCACTTAAGAAATGTAGATGTAAATGTCCAATTACTTGTCCTCCTTTCTTACCTACATTAAAAACTAACTTATATCCTGAGATTTTCTTTTTTTTAGCTAACTTTTTAGCAGTGAAAATCAAATGAGAAATTAAACTTTTCTCTCTTTCTTTCAATTCTTTAATAGATCTTATATGCTTTTTAGGAATTATTAAATAATGGATTCTGGCTTTTGGATTGATATCTTTAATAACTATCGCTTTTTTGTCCTCAAAAATTATTTCAGAAGGAATTTCTTTTTTAATTATTTTACAAAATACACATTTCATTTCTTCTTTTTTAACAATTTTTTAACTTCTTTAATTAAATTTTTTATTTTTATCACTCTTTGCTTTCCACTTTCCATATCTCTT
>CBEVQU010000011.1:0-22851 GCA_965552115.1 uncultured bacterium
AGGTGGTTCTGGGTTGGGGTCAAGGCTATATGCCCCAGCTCCAACCCAGAAACCATTTTTATTGTTCTTTATAAAATCTGGCAGGAATAACGGACCGGGACGCCTGCCAGAATATTTTAAAGCCAGCTTGGTAGCTGGCGCCCGAGCCCGGCGGGTAGAAAGAAAGGAGGTGATGCGATGATGGACAAGGGTGTAGAAACAATAAATGAAAGAAAAATAACGCCAGCGACACATAAAACACCAGACTTAGATGCGCTAGGAAGTATTACTTTATTCTTAGAAGTCAATAATATTCAGAGGATTCCCTTGATATTTTTCACAGATAGCGGAGATAGGAAGGAGATGCCTTTACTTTCTAATGTAATAGAATTTGATAGAGGAAGAGGCCTCTTTGATCATCATGGAACTCAGATTCCAACAAGTGCGCAGAAAGTTGCAGAGAAATATGGTCTTGAGATAAACGAGCATATTTTTAAATTCTTGAAACTTGTTGAAAACAATGATCTTAAAGGAATCAGTGCACCTTTTGATCTGGGAGATATAATCAAGAGAATTAGTCATAGTACAGATGATGAAAAGACAGCAGAAATTGGCATTAGGATAATTAGAGATGCATTGGACTTTAAACAATTAGAAACAGCAGAAGAGATTAAGAGAGATCATGAATTTACAAGGAGTGTCATTAAGCAATTTATGAACTCTAGGAAATTCAAAGGAGCAAGACTTCAGAAATATTATGAGTTACTAGAAGACTCAGAATTCAAGAGGCCGTTTGATCTCTGTGAAATACTAACAATGGAAAAGAAGTTATGTGGAGCCAAAGAAGCTAGGAAATTTGGATTGAAACTGCTAGCTTTGATAACAAAGCAAGAAAGAAATTTCAATAAAGCTTTAAAAGAATTAGAAAATCTAAAGATAACAAAGATTTATCTTGTGAAAGGAAGTAATTCTATAATTGTGACAGTGATCTCATCTAATCCAGAGATAAATAGAGCAGCAAGGTTTAAATGGAAAACGTTAGCACTAGTGATCCAAAAGAATCCAGAGATAGGAGGGATACAGATATTTCCAAATAAAAAATGGTTAAAAGATATAGAAATTATCATGGATAACTTGACAGCAGCAATTAGACTAGAAGAACAGATGTTGTCAGGGAGGAAAAGAATTACAACAAACTATAATGTTCTCAGAAAAGGAGAGAGATTACAATGGATTCCTGAGTGGTATTATGCCAGAGAACGAGGATACTTTTTATTCAATAGGTCTTTGACTGCAACTTCTGAAGAAATTCCAGAAACAAAAATTTCTCTTGAAAGAATTGCTCAGATTGCTCAAGTAATTCTAAGATTCAGAGATAAGTTCAATTTTCAGAGATATGCAGCACAAAGGATTGCCAGAAATCTTAAACAAAAGAAACTTTAATTTCTAAGATATTTCTTTGTTCTTTCCCTTCTTTCTTTTTTTATTTTTAAAATTAGCACTCTGAGGTCTTGACTGCTAATTTAGTTTGATTATAATAAAATAAAATGTTAACTGAAAGACAAGAAAAAATTTTAAATACAATTGTAAAAGAATATATTGAAAAAGCTTTTCCTATTAGTTCTCAATTATTAGAAAGAGAATATGATTTTGGGATTTCTCCCGCTACCATAAGAGCTGAAATGAAAAGATTGACAGAAAAAGGATTTCTTTATAAACCTCATATTTCAGCTGGAAGAATTCCAACTGACAAAGGTTATAGATTTTTTGTTGATTCTCTTTTTGAAGAGATTTTAAATAAAGAAGATAGAAAACTTATAAAAGAAATTGAGAAAGAAATAAGAAAAACAAAAGATCTTATAAAATTTATAAGAAATTTAACCGCCTTTTTAGCTTCTTATTCTTGTAATTTAGTTTTAACTTATTTGAAGAAAAACGAGATTTTATGGAAAGAAGGATGGGAGAAAATTTTTCAAGAACCTGAATTTAAGAATTTAGAGATCATTTCTCGATTTACTAAGGACATAGAAAAGCTAGAAAAAAATATAAAAGAAATTTGTTTCCTTTTGGATTCAGATTCTGAAATTGAAATTTTTATTGGAAAAGAAAATCCGTTGAGAGGATTTAATCATTTTTCTCTTTTGAGTTCAAAATTTTCTCTTCCTTTCGAAGAAGAAAGCTATTTTCTCCTTTTTGGTCCAAAGAGAATGAATTATACTAAAAATATAATATTGCTAAATTCTCTTAAAAAAGCTTTAATTAAACTATAGGGAAATGAAAAAAGAAATAGAAAAATTAAAAAAAGAATTGGAAAGATGCGAAAAAGAAAAAAAAGAGTACTTGGAAGGATGGCAGAGAGAAAGAGCAGATTTTTTGAATTATAAAAAAGAAGAATTGGAAAGATTTAATGAAATAATAAAGTTTGCAAACGAAGAATTGATTTTAAAAATATTGCCTGTTTTAGACAATTTTGAAAAAGCAGAAAAAGAAATTCCAGAAAATTTAAAAAATAACGAATATTTAAAAGGAATCTTTCAAATAAAAAAACAATTAGAAGAGATTTTGAAGAGTTTAGGAGTAGAGAGAATCGAATGTTTGAATAAGAAATTTGATCCTAAATTTCATGAGGCAATTGAAGAGGTAAAAATAGAAGGAAAAGAAGGACAGATAGTAGTAGAGGAAGTATTAGCAGGTTATACTTTAAAAGGAAGACTTTTAAGACCAGCTAAAGTTAAAATTTCAAAATAAAGGTCGAAATTTCTAAAAATTTAATCTTTAAAAATATATGCCTTTAATTCCTTGGAGACCTTTCAGGGATATAGAAAGATGGTTTGAAGAAGAATGGCCAGAAATTTTTGAATGGCCAGAAAGATTCTTTTATTTTCCAGAATTGAGAACTCCAAGAATGGATATTTACGAAGAGAAAGGAAAGGTGATAGCAGAAGTCGAGTTACCAGGTGTAGATCCAAAAAATATTGATATAGAAGTGAAAGATAATTTATTAAAAGTGGAAGCTAAGAAAGAAGAGAAGAAAGAAGAAAAAGAAAAAGGGTATTATAGAAAAGAAATTAGTAAAGGTTATTATAAGAGAGTAGTTCCTTTGCCAGCTGAAGTGAAAGGAGAGAAAGCTGAAGCTATTTATGAAAATGGCTTGCTGAAAATTGTCATTCCAAAAGTAGAGAAGAAAAAGAAAGAGAAGAAAGGAGTGAAAGTAAAGGTGAAAAAGGGTAAATAGAAATTTGAAGAAAAGGTTTTTCAAAATCTTTTTACCTTTTTAAAATAAAAAGGGAAATATTATCTTTTTCTCTAATTAAAACAAAAACATGGCAAAAATATTAGGAATAGATTTAGGAACCACTTTTTCTGCAATGGCCATCGTTGAAGGAGGCCAGCCTAAGATTATAGAGAACAGAGAAGGAGCAAGAACAACTCCTTCTGTTGTAGCTGTTACGAAATCAGGTGAAAGATTGGTTGGAATTGCAGCTAAAAGGCAACAAATTACCAATCCAAAAAACACAATCTTTTCTATTAAAAGATTAATAGGAAGAAGATATTCAGATCCTGAAGTTCAAAAAGATATAAAAATTTTACCTTATGAGGTTAGAGAAGCTTCAGATGGAGGGATAGAGGTAAAAATGGGAGATAGATGGTACAAACCTCCTGAGATTTCTGCTATGATTTTACAGAAATTAAAGCAAGATGCTGAAGATAAACTGGGAGAAAAAATAGAAGAAGCTATTATCACTTGCCCTGCCTATTTTGATGATTCTCAAAGAAAAGCTACAAAAGTGGCAGGAGAAATAGCAGGATTTAAGGTAAGAAGGATAATAAATGAACCAACTGCAGCAGCTCTAGCTTACGGTCTCACCAAAAAGAAAAATCAGCAAATTGTTGTTTATGATTTTGGAGGAGGAACATTTGATATTTCTATTTTAGATGTGGGAGAAGATACTGTCGAAGTGAAAGCTACAGGGGGTGATACTCATTTAGGAGGAGATGATTTCGATCAAAGAATTATCGATTGGTTGGTTGATCAATTTAAGAAAGATCATGGGATAGATTTAACTAAAGATAATTTGGCTTTACAAAGGTTAAAAGAAGCTGCAGAAAAAGCTAAAATAGAATTATCCACAGCATTAGAGACTGAAATTAATCTTCCTTTTATAACTTCTACTCCAGAAGGGCCAAAGCATTTGTATTACAAGCTTACTAGAGCTCAATTAGAAAATATGACAAAAGATCTGATAGATCGATCAATTGAATTAGTTAAACAAACTTTAAAAGAAGCTAAATTAAAACCTGAAGATATAGAAGAAGTAATTTTAGTGGGAGGGCAGACAAGAATGCCAGCTATCCAAAAAGCGGTGAAAGAATTATTTGGTAAAGAGCCTAATAAAGAAATAAATCCAGATGAGGTAGTTGCGATTGGAGCTGCCATTCAAGGAGGAATTCTTCAGGGTGAAGTAAGAGATGTTTTGCTTTTAGATGTTACTCCTCTTTCTTTAGGAATTGAGACTTTAGGGGGAGTAAATACTATTTTAATTCCTAAAAATACTACCATTCCTACTTCAAAAACTCAAATATTTTCAACAGCAGCAGATAATCAAACCTCAGTAGAGATCCATGTGTTACAAGGAGAAAGACCCATGGCTCGAGACAACAAGAGTTTGGGAAGATTTATTTTAGATGGAATTCCTCCTGCTCCCAGAGGAGTTCCTCAAATTGAAGTGACTTTTGATATTGATGCAAATGGAATTTTGAAAGTAACAGCTAGAGATAAAGCTACCGGAAAAGAGCAATCTATTAGAATTGAAGGATCTTGTGGATTATCTGAAGAGGAAATAGAAAGAATGAAAAGAGAAGCTGAATTGCATGCAGAAGAAGATAGAAAGAAAAGAGAGTTAGCAGAGACTAAAAATAAAGCAGATGCTTTAATATATAGCGCAGAGAAAACTTTAAAAGAATTAAAAGATAAAATTTCAGAAGATTTAAAGAAAGAAATAGAAGAGAAAATTAATGAATTGAAGAAAATAAAAGAAAAGGATGATAAAGAAGAAATAGAAAGAAAAATTTCAGATTTATCTAATTCTCTCCAAAAAGTAGGAGCTGAAATTTATGGAAAAGGAACAAGGGAAGAGAAAAAAGAAGGTCCAGATGTAGAAGAGGGAGAATATAAAGAAAAATAAAATTTAAATTATGAAAGATTATTATAAAATTTTAGGTGTTTCTCCAGATGCTTCTCCAGAAGAGATAAAGCGAGCTTATAGAAAATTAGCTCATAAATACCATCCAGATAAAGGAGGAGACGAGAAGAAATTTAAAGAAATTAACGAAGCCTATCAAGTTTTATCTGATAAAGAAAAAAGAGCTCAATATGATATGATGAGAAAAGGAGGATTTAGGACTTTTGAAGGAGTGCCATTTTCTGAAGGTTTTGATTTTTGGAGAGGAAGAGATATTTTTGGAGAAGATTTCAAATTCGGATTTGAAGATTTAGAAGAAATGATAGAAGAGATTTTTGGATACCCCTTTAAAAGAAAAAGAAAAAAAGATATAAGAAAAGGGGAGGATATTCTTGTAGATATAGAAATTCCTCTCGAAGATACTTTAAAAGATCAAAAGAAAGAAATTATTATTGATACTTTTATTAAATGTCATCGTTGCAATGGAAGAGGAACAGAACCTGGAACTTCTTTAAAAGAATGTTTTTCTTGTAGAGGAACAGGTGAAGTTCAACAAATAAAAAAGACAATATTTGGTACTTTTACTCGATATATTACTTGTCCAGAATGTGGAGGGGAAGGATATTTTCCAGAGACTCCTTGTAGTGTTTGTAAGGGAGAAGGAAGAATAAAAGGAAGAAAGAAAATAGAAATTGTCATTCCAAGAGGAGTAGATTCAGAGCAAATATTAAGAATAAAAGGAGAGGGAGGGGCAGGAAAAAGAGGAGGAAAAAGTGGAGATTTATTTGTTAAAGTTCATATTTTAAAACATCCTTTATTTGAAAGAAAAGGAGACGATCTCTATATTACTTTACCGATTACTTTCTCCCAAGCTGTTTTAGGAGATGAAATAGAAGTTCCTACTTTAAATGGAAAAACAATTTTATTAAAAGTCCCTCCTTCTACTCCTTCTGGAAAAATATTTAAGATTTCAGGAAAAGGGATACCTCATTTTGGAAGGAGCGGAAAAGGAAATTTATATGTGAAGTTAGAAATAAAAGTTCCTAAAAAGTTGACAAAAGCTCAAAAAGAGTTATTAAAGAAATTAAAAGAAGAAGGATTATAAAAGGGCAGGTGGCGGAGTGGACAAACGCACCAGTCTGTAAAACTGGCGGCCTCTGGCCTTCGGGGGTTCGAATCCCTCCCTGCCCACAAAAAAAGAAGAAAATTATTAATAGAAATGATGAAAGCCTAAGCGATGATGCTTAGGCTTTTTGAATTTAATAAATGAGCGAAAACCTTTGGCTGGTACCCAATTCTCCCTGCTGGTTAAACCAGCATAGGAAAGGCCAAAGGAAAAACTCAAAAATTACGACAGTTAAAGATAAGGAGATGAAAGATGAGTTTTTTATGGTTAGCCCGCATTAATTTAGAAAGATCAAAGATAATCTTTCTTTTATATTATAGCAAATTATAATAGAAAAGTCAACAGGGGTATGTATTAATGCACTATCAAGAAAGGTTAAGAAAAACAAGATGGATGATCTAAATACTTTAAGTAGGAAATGATATTTGATAAAATAAAAATAGAAATTTTTTATTTTAGAAATGAAGAGTAAAAAAAGTTTCACATTGATAGAACTTTCTATTGTTATTGCTATAATCATCTTAATAGGAACTATTATATTTGCAAAAGTGAAAGATATTCGAGAAAAAGGGAGAATTAATTTAGGGAAACAATTTGACCAAACTATTCAGAATGTAACAGGTGAAAGTAAAGTAGGGGAGTGGAAATTCGAGAAAATAGAGGGAAATATTACTCCCGATTCTTCAGGGTATGGAAATGATGGCGAAGCACATGGGTCACCAAATTTGGTTTCGGGGATAGATGGGAATGCTTTAGAATTTGATGGAAGTAACGATTATATAGCTATTAAAAATTTACATTATGAAAATCCTAATGAAATAAAAGAGTTAACAGTCACAGCTTGGGTAAAAATTCCATTAGATGGGGGAGACTGGTCAATATTAGATTTTGATAGAAGCGAGTACTTTACTTGTGCAGCAGGGATTCCTAATACTTCTTATGTTGGTGAAGGAGATTATGTAGGTTTTCACACCTCAGCTTCAGGTCATGGAATAAAAGATATGTGGAGTAATAAAAAAGTGAGAGATGGAAAGTGGCATTTTATTGTCTGGGTTTTTGACAGTAATGAAATATTTGATAAAAAAATTTATATTGACGGAGAATTAGATGCTCAACAAGATGCTTATCCTACGGGAGTTGGATTAGGAACAGGAAATAAAAGATATGGTTTTATTGGTGATGGTTCTGAAGCTAGTAGTTTTAATGGTTCTAGAAATAATAAATATTTTGAAGGTGTAATAGATGAAGTAAGGATTTATCATAAGGCATTGAAAGTAGGAGAGATAAGAAAAATTTACGCTGAAACTATAGGAAAAGTAGTAAAAAAATAAATAAAATCTTTTTTCACTTGATTAGAAAAATAAATTTAGTATTATTAAAAGAAAATTGCCTGGGTAGCTCAGCTGGTTAGAGCACCGCTCTGGTAATGCGGAGGTCAGGGGTTCGATTCCCCTCCCAGGCTCAAAAATATGGCAAAGAAAAAGAAAGTTTTTGTAAAATTAAAGTGTCAAGAATGTAATAGAATCAATTATTACACCCATAAGTCAAAAAAGCTATCTGACAGAAAATTAGAATTGAAAAAATTTTGTAAGTTTTGTAGAAAACATACTTTGCATAAAGAAACTAAAAGGTGAAATGGGGGCGTCCGTTAATTGGTAAACGGCCGGTCTCCAAAACCGGTCCTGCAGGTTCGAGTCCTGCCGCCCCTGCTGATTTTTTTTTAAATTTCCTTTACCTTATTAGATTTTTACGGTATCATTAAAAAATGGTTCTCAAAAAGAGAATTAATTTTCCTAATGAAGATATTTATAAAAAAATTTCAATTTCAGATTTAATATTACTTTCTTTATATTCTCTTTCTTTCAAAAAAGAAAAGATGAGTTTTGAAGAAATAGTAGCCGAAAGTTTTAGATTATTTCCTCAAATTTTTTCTTTAAAAAAATTTGAGAATTGGCCAGATTCCAGAAAACTGGATAGACCGTTGAGAAATCTGAGGAGTAAAAAATTTATTAAAGGAGATCCAAAAACTTATTTTTCCTTAACAAATTTAGGAAAAAAAAGAGCGAGAGAAATTTCGAAAAAATTCTATCAAAAAAGACTTCTATGAAAAGAGAATTAATTTTGTTAAAATTAGGAGGAGCTGTTATTACAGATAAGAAAAAGCCTTATACTCCTAAAAAAGAGACTATAAAGAGGCTAGCGAAAGAAATTAAAGAAGCAAGAAAAAAGAAAAAATTTGATTTAATTTTAGGACACGGTTCTGGATCTTTTGCTCATACTTCAGCTAAACTCTATAAAACAAAAGAAGGATTTATTAATAAAGAAAGTTTATATGGGTTTTGCTTAGTTCAGCGAGATGCTAGTGCTTTAAATAAGATTGTGACAGATATTTTTTTAAAAACTGGTCTTAAAGTCTTTTCGCTTCAGCCTTCTGCTTTTATTCTAACAAGAGGTTCTAAAATAATTTCTTTTAATTTAAAAATAATTCTTAAACTTCTAGAGTATGAAATAATTCCAATTATTTATGGAGATGTTGTAGTAGATTTAAAAAAAGGTTGCGCTATTCTTTCTACAGAAGATCTTCTCAGTTATTTAGCTATAAAATTGAAGCCAAAGAGAATTCTTTTTGGAAGTAGAGAAGAGGGAGTATATATAAAAGATAAAAAAGGAAGAAAAGTTTTCTTAAAAAAAGTAGATAGAGAAAATTGGAGAGAGATTAAAAAATATTTATTTTCTTCAGAGGGGATAGATGTTACAGGGGGAATGTTACATAAAGTAGAAAAATCAATCGAGCTTGCTAAAAGAGGCTTTAGAGTAGAAATTTTTTCAGAAACAAAAAAAGGAAATCTAAAAAAAGTCCTTTTGGGAAAAAAGATAGGAACAGAAATAAAATGGTAAAATAAAAAATGATAAATTTTTATAAAAGAAAAATAGGAGACAGACAAATAAGATCGCTTCCTTCATTTGAGATAGGGTGTTGGATTAGCGTAATCGACCCCTCCCCAGATGAGGTAGATTTTTTGTGTAAAAAATTTAAATTAGATAAAAGAAATCTTCTTTCTGGGTTAGATGAATATGAAATTCCAAGATTAGATTTTATAAATGAAGATATTTATATTTTTACCAAGACAATTTTACCTGAAAGAAAGCTGCAAACCTTTTTAATAGTAATTGGAAGAAACTTTATTCTCACTCTCTCAAAAAAAGAACCAACCTTTTTTGAAAAAATTTTTTCAGGCAAAATTCAAATTTATACTACTCAGAAATTAAAAACTCTCATTAAATTATTATTTTTAATAAACGAAAGATTTGAAAAGGAGACCACAAAAGTAGTTAAAGAAGTGAGAGCAAGCGAAATTCAAAGAAAAGAAATTACAGAACAACAATTGGAAGAGTTATTAGAAAAAGAGGATTTTTTAAATAATTTAGTTTCTTCATATTATTATTTGAGCTTGCTTTACGAAAGAATGATAAAAAGGATAGATTTTTTTGAACAAGATAGAGAAATGATAAGAGATTTGATAGAAGAAATAAATGAAGGATTCGATCTTTGTAAATCTTCTTTAAAAACAATTTCTAATATTAGAGACCATTTAACTATCATCTTGACAAATAAGTTAAATAAAGTTATTACAATATTGACTATTTTTACTATTTTAATAAGTTTACCCGCTGCAATTTCCGGGATTTATGGGATGAATATAGCTTTACCTTTACAAAAAAATCCCTTTGCTTTCCATTACATTATGGGGATAATTATCTTTACTTGGGTAAGTTTCATTTTTTACTTAAGAAAAAATAAAATAATATAAAAATATGAAAGTTATAGAATTTATTGTGATTGTTACTCTTTTTCTTATAGGATGTTATCTTCTTTATGATCTATACCCTCAAACTTTAGGGAAAGTTTTTGAGGCAGGATTTTTTTGTTCTTTTTTGGATCAATTAAAATAAACAATATTAACAAAATTATGAAAAAAGCTATAGGTTCTCTTTTACTCATTATAGGTATAGGAATAATAATGTATACTCTCTTTATTTCCTATGAAATTGTTTCTGGAGAAAGGTCTCTTCCTGATATTTTTCCTGCATTTTTGAAAAAAGAAGAAATTTCTTCCCAAAAGGAAATATCATTTTCTAAAGATTTAAAAGAGATGGAAAAACTTCAACAAGAAATGATAGCTGAACAGATCTCTAAACTTTTCCCTCCTTCTTATATTCAAAGAATTTTTAATTTAATTGCTTGGTCTATTATGTCCGCTATCTTTATTTTCGGAGGAGCTCAACTTGCTACTATTGGAATTAGATTAATTAAATGAAATTAATAGACTCTTTAATAAAAGAAGGTTGGTTGAAAACAGAAAGAATTATTAAAGCTTTTCGGAAAATAAAAAGAGAAGATTTTTTACCTGAAAATCTTAAAAATCTAGCAGAATTAAATGAAGCCCTTCCTATAGGATATGGGCAGACAATCTCTCAGCCTCTAGTAGTAGCTTTTATGTTAGAATTATTAGAACCAAAAGAAGGGGATAAAATTTTAGATGTAGGGTCAGGATCTGGTTGGACAACAGCCCTTTTAGCAGAAATAGTAGGAAAGAAAGGAAAAGTGATAGGTATAGAAATTATTCCTGAATTAAAAGAATTTGGTGAAAGAAATGTCTCAAAGTATAATTTTCTAAAAGAAAAAAGAGTGGAATTTTTTTGCCAAGACGGATCAAAAGGATTTAAAAAAGAAGCTCCATTTGATGGGATTTTATGTTCTGCTTCTCTAAAAGACGAAGTTCCTTTAGCATGGAAAAGACAATTAAAAATTGGAGGGAAAATAGTAACTCCAATAGGATTTTCTTTATGGAAATTTTTAAAGAGAAATGAAAACGAATTTGAAAAACAAGAATATCCTGGATTTGCTTTCGTTCCTTTAATTAAAGATGTTAAAGAAATTTAGTTTTATAATTTTTTTTATTTTTTTATTTTCTTCCTTTTTTTGTATAAAGGAAATTTTCTTCACTAAAAATAAATTAATCTCTCCAAAGGAAATAAAAATAGAAAAAGGAAAGAGTGTTGAGGAAATAGCATGTCTTTTAGAAAAAGAAGGAGCTATCTCTCATAAAGAATTTTTTATAATTTATCTCATTTTTTCAGGGAATTTTTTTAATTTAAAAGCAGGAGAATACCTTATAAGACCAAATGAAACGATTAAAGAAGTAGCAGAAAAGATTATTAAAGGAAAAACTATCAAAGAGAAAATTACAATTTTGGAAGGTTGGAATTTAAAAGAGATTGGATATTATTTAGAAAATAAAAAATTATATCAAGCAGAAGAATTTTTTGAGGTTGTAGGTTTTCCTGGAATAGATTATAGAAAAAATAAAGATCTCCCTTTGCCAGAAGATTTCTCTGAAGAGTTTGATTTTTTAAAAGATAAACCAAAGTATGTGAGTTTGGAAGGATTTCTTTTTCCAGACACTTATGAGATAGAGAAAGGAATACCTATAGAAGATTTAGTTAGGAAAATGCTTTCTAATTTTGATAAAAAATTAACAACAGACTTAAGAGAAGAGATTTTAAGACAAGGAAAAAATATTTTTGATATAATAAGGATGGCTTCTTTACTTGAAAAAGAAGTAAAAACTTTTGAAGATAAAAAGATAGTATCTGGGATATTGTGGAAAAGATTAGAAAAAGGAATGCCTCTCCAAGTTGACGCTACCATTACTTATTTAACTGGAAAAAAAACAATTAAAGTTCCTCTGAAAGACCTTGAGATCGATTCTCCTTATAATACTTACAAATATAAAGGATTGCCTATAGCACCTATTTGTAATCCCGGACTTGACAGTATAATAGCGGCTATTTATCCTAAATATAGTGAGTACTGGTATTATCTTTCTACTCCAGATGGAAAAACTATTTTTAGTAAAACTTACAAAGAGCATATAATGGCTAAAGAAAAATATTTAAAATAAAATGAAAAAAGGTCTTCTATTTATAACTTTGATTATTGTCATCATTTTGGGAGTGATAGGTTATAGAATCTTGAAGATTTCTCCTGTTGAGAAAAAAGAAAAAAAAGAAACATTTATGGAAGAAGAAAAAATTTTAGAAAATAAAAAAATCGCTCAAATTATTGCTTTTAAAGATTTTAGAGACGAGGAGTATTTTATTCCTAGAAATATTTTTTTGGCTAAAGGAGCTGAAGTAAAAACAGTAAGTGATGGAGAAGGAACGGCGGTAGGGGCAGATGGAGGAGAAGTAAAAGTAGATTTGAAATTAGACGATCTTAAGGTAGAGGATTTCGATGCCATTATATTTACTGGAGGACCAGGAGCTTTAGACCATTTAGATAAAGAAATTTCTTACGAGATTGCTAAAAAAACTTTAGAGAAAGGAAAAATTTTAGGGGCAATTTGTATTTCTCCAGTTATATTAGCTAAAGCTGGAGTTTTAGAAGGGAAAAAAGCGACTGTTTGGTCAAGTCCTTTAAATAAAGAACCAATTAAGACTTTAGAAGAGAACGGAGCTGTTTTTGTGGATGAAAAGGCTGTAAGAGACGGAAATATTATTACAGGAAATGGGCCTGCGGCAGCTAAAGATTTCGCTGAGAAAATTGTTGAGGCATTGACAGAGAAATAAGAAAATAATAAAATTATAAAAACAAAGTAATTTTGCCACAGACAATAGGCAGGAGCTTTTTAGCTCTATAAGACCTATCGAGGCAAAGAGAAATTTTGTCTGTGGTAACAGACATTTTTTTATGCCAAAAACAAAAGAAGAAAAAAGAAAGATAATAGATGATTTAAAAGAGAAGATTCTAAATCAGAAGATTTTAATTTTCGTTGATTTTAGAGGGTTAAAAACAAAGGATTTGTCTTTGTTGAGGGAAAAATTAAAAGAAAAAGAAGCTATCTTTAAAGTAGTTAAAAAAACTCTTTTAAAAATAGCATTAGAAGAATTAAAAATTGAAATATCTGAGAAAGTAAAAGAATTGGAAGGAGAGTTAGCTTTAATTTTTGGGTTTGGAGATGAGATTTCTATAGCAAAAGAAGTTTATAAATTTTCAAAAGAAAATGAAAATTTAAAGATCTTGGGAGCTTTTTTTGAAGGAAAACTTTTGAAAAGAGAAAAAATTATAGAGATGTCTCAACTTCCTACTAAAAATGAAATGCTTCAGAGATTATTAAAAAGTATATCTTCGCCTCTTACAAACCTAATTTATGTTTTAGAGGGGAATATCAAAGGTCTTTTATATGTTTTAAGAGAAATAAAACAAAAATAAAAATATGGTAGAGGAGAAAATAGAAGAAAAAGAAGAAAAAGAAGAGAAAGAGGAGAAAGAGGAAATAGAGGTTCCTAAAAAGTTTAAAAAATTAGTTGAGGAAATAGAAAAGCTTTCAGTTTTAGAGTTGTCTGAATTGGTAAAAATATTAGAGAAAAAATTTGGAGTCTCTGCTCAACCTGCTGTTGTTGCATCTCCTGCTGGTGCTGCTGGAGGAGGAGAGACAGCGCAAGCTGCAGCTGAAGAAAAATCTGCTTATAACGTTATATTAAAAGAAATAGGAGATAAAAAAATTGAGGTAATAAAAGCTGTAAGAGATATTACTCAAAAAGGGTTAAAAGAGGCTAAAGATTTGGTGGATGCTGTAGCTTCTTCTCCTCAATTGATAAAAGAAGGAGTGAAAAAAGAAGAAGCAGAAGAAATAAAAAAGAAATTGGAGACGGCTGGAGCCAAAGTAGAATTACAATAAAAATACGATAAAATAATAAAAGTGGGCGCATAGCTCAGTAGGTAGAGCACCCGTTTCACATGCGGGAGGTCTCAGGTTCAAGTCCTGATGCGCCCACTTTTATTATTGACAAAATAAAATGAAAATGCTAAAATAAAAAAGGTGAGAGAATGGAGAGAGATATTTTTGTTTTTTGTGGCACAAAGCCGCTTTTATTTTTTTAAAAAATATGCTAAATATCTTTAAAGGGCCCTTAGCTCAGTTGGTAGAGCGCCGCTCTTGCACAGCGGAGGTCGGGAGTTCAAATCTCCCAGGGTCCACATCGCCTTCTTGGCGATTTTTTATTAAAATAAAAAAAATGAAAAAAAAGTTTTTAATCATTCAGATAGATGGATTGGGTTACGATGTTTTTAAAAAAGCTTTAGAAAATGGATATTTGCCTTTTTTGAAAAGTTTATTAAAAGAAAAAAGATTTTTTCTCAAAAAACTTAATTGTGGCTTACCTGCAACGACTTCTCATTTTCAATCTGAAATAATGTATGGAGAAAGCAAAAATATCCCTGGAATGATGTGGTATGATAAAAAAGAATCGAAATTCGTTTCTTGTCTAACACCTCAAGCAAAAGAAGTAGAAGAATCTAAAAAGAAAAAAGGGATTTTAGAAAAAGGGGTGAGTATAGGAAATATATTTAATGGAGGAGCTGAAATAACTTTCACTCTTTCTTCTTTTTTTGGCCTCTCTTCTCCTTATTTCCCCAAAAGAATCTCTCTTTTTTTAACCTTCCTTTTACCTTTTTTGGTTATTTTTGATTTCTTTTACTCTTTAGTTTTCAAAAAAAGGAAGGGAGCTTTTTTAGAAATTTTTTTAGGAGAAAATTTAATAAGAAGAGAGATAGTAAAATTAACAGAAAAGTTTGCTAAAGAAAAAAAGAACATATATGTTAATTTTGTAGGATATGATGCAAGAGCTCACTTATTTGGAAGAGAAAATAAAATTTCTTTAAAAGTTTTAAAGAAAATAGATAAGATAATTGAGAAGATTTATTGGTCCTTTAAGAAAAATTATTATTTTTTTCTTCTTTCAGATCATGGACAGGTAGATTGTGTATCTTTTAAACAAATTTTTAAAAAGGATTTAGAAAAATTTATTAAAGAAAGATTCAAAAAAGAAGAAATTTTGAGCACAGAAAAAATCAAAAAAGCTTTAATTTTTAAGGCAATTACAGAAGCTAAAGAAAGATTCATTAAAAGTTCTTTTTTGAAAAAAATTTATAAAATAGTTTTAAAAATATTCAAAAACTATTACAAAAGTATATCTTTTGAAAAATTGCCTTACTTTTTCTCTGAAAAAGGAATTTTGGTGATAAATCAAGGAGATATTTCTCAAATCTATTTTTTAAAGAAAAAAAAGAAAGTTTTTTTTGAAGAAATAATAAAAGAATATCCAGATTTATTGGAAACAATTTCAAATTGTTGGGCAGTTGATTTTTTAGTAGCATTGACTCAAAATGAAAAGGTTAAAATTTTAGGAGAGAGAAAATTAACTTCACAAGAGAAAAGATGGATCAGTTTCTTAATCAAAATGGAAAATTCAGGAGATTTGATTTTATTTGGAAAGAAAATAGGAGATAAAATAATTGATTTTTCTAAAGGAAAATTAACTTGTCATAGAGGTATAGAAAAAGAAGAGCAAGAAATTTTTGTTATTTCTCCAGTTAAATTTAAAAAAGAAATTGAAAAAGTAATATTTCCTAAAGACTTATATAAATTTTTTAGTGGCTGGAAATAACTTGACATTTCTTTTTAAAAGAGATACTTATAATAAGAGGTGAATTAATTGAAATTTTGGGAGTTAATAAAAATAATAGAGGAGGAACTAGAGAAGAATCTTAAAGATAAAGAAGAAAAAGATGAAGAAGCAATTCGAGAGAATCTTAGAAAACTTATAGAGAAGATCGCGAAAAGAGCTCGTTTAAATAGTATTGAAATCATAATAAATAAAAAAGGAGGGGCTCATAGAATTTGTATTTACTCGAATGCTAACATTGATGTCGATAATCAGTCTTTTGATATAAATACTATTCCTATAAATTTGTTGAAAGAGATCTTTAAAGATGCCTCTCCAAAAGATCTTATCTTATCTTTTTCTTAAGGGTTTTTTCAACCCTTTTTATTTTTGTTAAAATAAAAAAAATGAAGAAAAATAGAATTTATCTTTTTTTGAAATGGTATTATCTTAAAAGAGTTAAAAAAATTTTGAGGGCCTGGAGAAATCTTTTGAAATTTAATATTCAATATTTTTCTATTCCTTTATTGATTAAAACTTTATTTTCTTATTGGAGAAATTATCATGAAGATTATGGAAGAGGATTTGATATTAAAAGATATTTTTCAGCCTTCACTTTTAATGCTATCTCTAGGGTCTTGGGGGCTTTCATTAGAAGTGTTATTATTTTAATAGGCTGTTTTGTAGAATTTTTAATATTTTTGGGAGGTTTAATATTTTTAGTGGTTTGGCTTTTTCTCCCTTTTTTGTTAATAGGAGGATTTTTCCTTGCAATTAAAATTTTGACTTAAATGAAAGTAGATTTCAAAAATTCAAATATATATTGGGGTATAAAATCAGAGAAATATTTTAAATTTGCTAAAATTTTCTGGAAAATTTTTCTTTTTCTTTCTTTGATATTCTTTTTGATATTTTTAATTTGTTTTTTTGAAAATACTTTTTCTGTTTTTAGTTTAAAAATTCTTCTTTCTTTTTCTTTATTTTTTCTCATTTTTTCTATTTCTTTTTTAATATTTACTTTGTTTTTTGAAGAAGAACTTAAAAATCCAAAACCTCTTTTAACTTTAGATGATTTAATTTCAAACATTTCTTCTTTAAATATTATAGATTTTCTAGATTTTGATCTTTCAAAAGCTTTTTATAAAGCTTTTCTTTTTTCTAAAAAAAGAAAGATTGTTTTAGATTCTTCGGTTTTGCTTTATTTTATCTTAAAGGAAATAAAAGATTTAGATTTTATTTTTTTAAGAAATTTAATTGATCCAAAATACCTTAAGGAAGCTTTGGAAGATAATTTAAAGGCTGAAAAAAGAGAGAAATTTTATTTAGCTGACCAACTTGAAAAGGTTTTTTTAGAGGCAGGAAAGATAGCTAAAGAAAAGAGCCATTCAAAGATAAAAGCAGGGGATGTTATTTTGTCTCTTGTTAGTTTTAATAAGTTTTTCCAGAAAATTTTGATAGAAAAAGATTTAAAAAAAGAAGATTTAGAAAATACTTTAGATTGGAAAGAAAGAATTGAAAAAGAGATAGAAAAAAGAAAAAAGATTTTTGAATATGAAAATCTTTTAAAGAAAGGAAGTATCGGGAGAGAGTTTTCGGCAGGATATACTATAACTTTAGATAGATATTCTATAGATTGGACAGAGATAGCGAAAAAAAGAGGGGAAATAAATATTATAGGACATAATAAAGAATTAGAAAGAGTAGAAAGAATTTTAACTAAATTAAGAATAAATAATGTGTTAATTGTGGGAGAAAGCGGAGTAGGGAGAAAAACATTAGTGGAAAAACTAGCTCAAAAGATAACTTTTGGGAAAAGTTTACCTTCATTGAATTATAAAAGAGTAGTAGAGTTGAATTTACCTTCTCTTTTGACTGAAGTTAAAAGTTCAGAAGAAGTAGAATTTATTTTAGAGAAAATTTTTGAAGAAGTAGTATTTTCTTCAAATGTGATTTTAGTAATTGATGAGATTCATAATTTTATTGGGATTAAAGAATGGAGACCTGGAGCTATAGATATTTCAGGTGTTCTTTCTAGATTTTTACATTTGCCCAACTTCCAAATTATAGGAATTACTACTTATGAAGGTTTACATAAAAATATTGAGCAAAATCCAGCTGTTCTATCTCTTTTTGAAAAAGTAGAGCTTTCTCCTCTTTCTAAAAAAGAGACCTTAATGGTAATGGAAAATTTAGTTTTAGAATTAGAACAAAAATATAAAATATTTATCCCTTATTTTGTTTTAAATAAAGTATATGAATATTGTGAAAGATATATAGGAGATGTTCCTTTCCCTAAAAAGGCTGTTGATTCATTAGATGAAATATCTGCTTTTGTAGCAAGATTTAAAAAAGATAAAATAGTAACCTTACAAGATGTAGCTAAAGTTTTCTCTCAAAAAACCGAAATTCCTATAGGAAGCTTAGAAAGAGAGGAAAAAGAAAAACTTTTAAAATTAGAAGAATTGATCCATCAGAGAATTATTAATCAAGAAGAAGCTGTAAGAGAAATAGCTTCAGCTTTAAGGAGAGCCAGAACTCAAGTTACTATTAGAAAAGGACCTATGGGAGCTTTTCTCTTTTTAGGACCAACCGGGGTAGGGAAGACAGAGACTGCTAAAACTCTTTGCAAGATTTATTTTGGAGATCAATCTAAAATGATAAGATTAGATATGTCAGAATTTCAAAATATTGAAGATATAAAAAGACTGATAGGAGGTCCAGGAGAAGAAGGTCTTTTAACGACCAGAGTGAGAGAGGAGCCTTTCTCTTTAGTTTTATTAGATGAGTTTGAAAAAGCTCATTACAATATTTTGAATTTGTTTTTACAAATTTTAGATGAAGGATATGTAAGAGATGGGCAAGGTAGAGTAGTTGATTTCAAAAATACAATCATTATAGCTACTTCAAATGCAGGATATAAGATCATTTTAAAAGCTTTAGAAAAAGATGTTCCTTTTGGTGAAATAAAGAAAGAACTTTTAGATTATCTTTTTAAAGAAGGAATTTTCCGTCCTGAATTAATAAACAGATTTGATGAGGTAATTATTTTTAAATCTCTTACAAAAGAAAATCTTTTAGATATAGCTCAATTACTTTTGTCAGATCTTAAAGAGAATTTAAAGAAGAAAGAAATAGAATTTGAGATAACAGAAGATCTTAAAGAGAAAATAGTAGAATTAGGATATAATGAGATATTTGGAGCTAGAGAGATGAGAAGAGTTATTCAAGATAAAGTAGAAGATCCAATATCTGAAGCTATTTTAAAAGAAGAAATTAAAAAAGGAGATAAAATAAAGGTCGATCCTAAAACATTTGAAGTTGTTAAAATAACATGAGTAAAGCTATTTTAATTAAAATTGTAACTGCTATTGTAATAATAGGAGCAATAGGAAGCGTAGTGGCACTTTATACTAATTTATGGAGTCCTTCTTGGAATCCCTTTAAGGAAAAACCAGAAATAGTTTTGGCCAAAGCTATTAAAAATATTCAAGAGTTGAAGACCTTTCATTATACAGGGAAGATGAAGATAGAATTTTTGAACAAAGAAAAATTTTCCATAGGAATAGATATGACAGGAGATATAGATAATACAAATAAAGATATTCCCAAATCATCTGTTTCTATTAAAGGAAGTTTTTTGGGAGAAGGGATGGAATTAAGTGTGAAAGGGAATTTGGTTTCTATAGGAGAAGAGGCATATGGAAAAATAGAAGAATTCCCAAAAATCCCTTCTATAGTTATGATGTTTAGCATGCTGGGGATAGATATAGAGAAAATAAAAAATGTTTGGATTAAGATAGATGAAAAGTCTTTAAAGAATTTCTATGAAAAACTAGGAATAAAAGTAGAAAAATCTCTTCCAAAAGAAGAGCAAGAAAAATTATTAAATGAATTAAAAGAGCTATTAAAAGGTAAGGAATTTCTGAAAATTAAAACTGATTTAGGTGAAAAAGAAATTGATGGAAAGAAAGTATATCATTATTTAGTGTTAATAAATAAAGAAGAGTTAAAGAAAATATTTCCTGAAATTTTAGATGTTATTTTGAAGTATTCTCAAGAAACAATTTCTCAAAAAGAAAAAGAAGAAATGTTGAAAGAGATTCCTCAGATGATAGATAAGGCATTTGAAAAGATAGGAGAGTTAGACTTTGAAATATGGATAGGGAAAAAAGATAAGATGATTTATAAGATATCTTTTGATAAAGAAATAGATATTTCAAAAGAAATGATTAGCTCTCCTAGTGGAGGGAAAATAAAAATTTCAGGGAATTTCAATTTCTCTAAATTTAATGAAAAGATAGAAATTAAGAAACCTACAGAGTTCAAAACCTTAGATGAGATTATAGTTGTCCCTGATTGGATGAAAAATTTCTATCAGTTTTATCAAGAAGGAACTTTTCCAGAGGGACTTCAGTTACCTCAATAAAAATTTACCAATTTACTAACCTACCAACCTACCAACTTACTAACTTACCAACTTACTAATTTACTAACTTACTAATAAAGAGCTCCTCTTTAAGAGGAGCTCTTTTTTCTTATAATTTCTAAAATCATCTTTTTATATCTTTCATCTCTTTTGTCTAGATAATAATTTATTCCCAAAATAATTAAGATAATTATCAATAGAATAAATCCTATTTCTAAAAAGATGATAAACCATTTAGCTAAAGATTTTCCTATAAAAATAGAAGCTAAAAGAGAAGGCTTTTCTTTTTGAGAAAGGGATGAGACAGAGGAAATAAGACAATCTTGGGGACAGCTTTTTTCATTTTCATTGCAATTACATTTTTTATCTCCGCAGTGATTACAAGATGAACAATAATCTTTGTCTCCTATAGAGCAAGTTGACCCATCGCAGCGGAGCTCATTTATACATTTTCCATTCTGACAGCTATCTATAGTACAAGAATTATTATCTGAGCAATCTCTGTAAATTTCTTGAATTATTCCATTGGAATCTACCCAATATAATTTATTATCTATACATTTTTTAGAGTAGTGTTTTATATAAGAACCTAAAACAAAAGTGCAATCAGGAGAATATTGACATCTTTCTTTTCCAGGGACACATTTTTGATTAAAAGGACAATAATCTGATACTTGCCATGGTGTCCAGGGGCTCCAATCTCCCCAATTTCCTGTGCAATCTGAGCTATTTCCAGAACAATATCTAAATCTTGATCTTGTTCTTTTTCCAACATCATATCCGCATCCTGTTCCCCAAGGGCATCCATATTGAGTTTGAATTTTTACATCACAGACAGAAGTTTTCGGTTTAAATTTTCCGTTTTCACAACAAGGGCCACTTTCACACTCTATAGTTTCTTTTTCTTTACACTCTCCATTTTCACAAATTTGGTTCTCTAAACAGACTTTTATAAGTTTTTCTTCTATTTCCTCTTTTTCATAACAACTACCATTTTGACATCCTCTTTTATAATTAGTTCTCTTTTTATAAACTTTGTTATTTTTACAATAAGGTTCTGACCAATCCGAAGAAAAATCTTCGCCACACTCTTGATATTTATTTAACCTATTTCCATACTGATCAAACCAATAGACATCGTTATTGTAACAACCTAAATGATCTTTTTGATTTTGAGATTGATAATAATAGTAGTAATAATAATTATTACAAGTAGGGCAATTCTCTTCAATTTCTTGAAATTCGACTGTAATACATGAGGGAGTTGTATCTATAGATTCTATTTCATCATCTGGTGTTCTTCCTTTTATTTTTCCGCAAAAATTATATTTTCCTGGAGTATTTTCAGTAATGCTCCAGGTATAAGAAGCAGAATTTCCTGAAACAGTTTGGCAATGCCAGTCATTGTTGTAGAACAAACATAAACTATCTAAACCATCTTCATCTTTTCCTTCGATAGTAAGTTTAACAGTTTCTCCCACTTTTAAGATAGTCAGAGAAGAAGTTAATGTTCCACAGGCAGGGTAATTTTTTGAAAGAATACATTGTCCATTTTGACATACTTTTCCTTCAAGAGAACAATCTTTATAATCTTTCCATTTTTCAATTGAAAAACATTGAGCATTTTGACATCCTTTTTCTATCCATTTTCTTTGAAGGATATTTCCAGAACATTTATATTCATTTGTCCATTCAGACTCTCCACAATCTTCATATAAGTCTTCTATCTCCCCACAAGGATTCGCCCAATAAACATCGTTATCAAAGCAAACTTTATGATCATGAGTAAAACATTTCTCAAAAGTTACTTTTACAAATTCAGGATTTGTTTTTCCTATTTCTTGATCTCCATTTACTTTTTTTCCATAAAGTTTTCCATAAAATCTGAAAGTTCCGGCAGTATTTTCTGAAAAAGTAATATTTTTAACGCAAAAAGTTTGATTATTACAAAATTTGCAAAAGATAGCTCCTCCTTCTTGATGGACACATACTTTTTCTATTCCTTGTTCATCTGTAGCGGAAATTGTGAAGGTAATTTTTTCTCCTGTGCAAGCTGTATTTTTTGAAACAGAAAGAGATCCTTCAATTTGATCTTCATTGTTTTCAATATCTCCTATTACTTTAGCTGACGAATAATCGTTATAACAATGAGGAATAGAAATTTTTATATATCTAAATGAATTTTTAATTTCAATTATCTCTTGAAAAGTAGTTTTAGGATGCCAGGTAGGTTGAGTTACTCTTTTTGAAAGAATTTCATTCCAATTTTCTCCATCAAGAGATGAATATACTGTCATTGTGTCTCTGCATCCCTTGCTCCAACCTGGGGTGTATTCAATTTGTAATCTTTTGTTTTGAAAAATTTCTCCTAAATCATGAATATGAGATTTTAGATAACAACAGCAACAATCTTTGACATATCCATATTTCGGAGCTCCAGAATAATAATATCCCCACCCACAAGTTTCTGCTGCTTTTTGGGGCTCTGACCATCCTTTTCCAAAATGACATCTATCGTATCCTGTTTCAGCTAAAACTTTCTGAAAAAATATAAAAGAAAATAAAATTAGAAAAAAAATAAAAAGATGTACTTTTTTAAATTCATTTTTTAGCATATTTCTTTTTTT
>CBEVQU010000012.1:0-21429 GCA_965552115.1 uncultured bacterium
CCGATTACCCATCGTATATATGATATGGAAGTAGTTGGGGGTTATCCTGTGTATATAACTAAAGGAGATGCAAATAATGCTCCAGATACCAGAAAAATTACAAAAAAAGACATCGTTGGTAAAGTTATATTTTCCATTCCTTATGTTGGTTATGCGGTAGATTTTGCCAGGAAACCTATAGGATTTATTTTCATCGTTATTGTCCCGGCAGCTATCATCATTTTTGATGAAACAAAAAAAATTTATGAAGAGATCAAGAAAAAGAAAAATAAATAAGGAAAACATTATAAAGAAATCTATTCTAAGAATTACTGTATTTTTAATGATTATTGCCCTTAACTGGTCGGGACTTTTAGCTATTGGTAAGACAGCAGCGTATTTCTTTGACAAAGAGGATTCCAAGGGAAGTTTTTATCAAGCCGGGATTTTAGATTTTTATCTCTTTTCACCAACAAACAATTTCATTCCTCCTGAGATTGTTTCCAATATGATGCCTGGAGATTCTGTTAATCGAGAAATAAGTATAATTAAAGAATCAAATAGTAATTTATTTCAGTACGCTGTCTGGGTAGAAAAAACCGGAGGAAATGATGAATTTTGTAATGCTTTAACATTGGAAGCTCAGCTGGAAGGGGAAGTAAAATATACTGGATCTCTTATGAGTTTTTACCTTCTTAGCCCTATTCTTCTTGGAGAAGATGGGAGAGATGATTGGTTTTTTACTGTAATTTTACCTGAAGGAAGTAATTTTCCTCCAGGGGAAGTTTGTCAAATAAAATTTGTTTTTGATGGTTGGCAAATCAATCTCTCTAATTCATCTGTAGGTTTTTCTGATAGAGAGGAAATAGAAAGTTCTTTTGCTACTGGAGGAATGAAGATAAATAAAGTTTATTATGATGTTGATTCAGACCATGGAGAAGAACTTCTAAACGAGTGGGTAGAAATATATAATCCTCTTAATTCTTCAGTAGATATCTCTGGATGGGAAATTTGTGATAATACTTCTTGTGATATTTTACCCTCTTCTCCTCCAATTCCTCCTAAGGGTTTTGCAATAATTACAGGAAGCGCTACTACTTGGAATTATTGGGAAGTGCCAGATGAGGTAGTAAAAATTGTTTTAGAAGATGGAGAAATTGGAAATGGATTATCTAATGATTCAGATAGAGTAATTCTTAAGATGCCGGGAGGAATAGAAGATGACGCTATGAGTTATGGAGAAGATCATTATGCTTTTGAGCCACCTTGTCCAGATGTTGAAGAAGGGCATATGTTAGGGAGAGTTCCTTCAGGTTTTGATACTAATCAGGCTTCAGATTGGAAAGATCTTTCTTTACCTCAATTAACTGTAGAATCTATTGGAGGAGCTCAATATTGTGGACGATGTAATCATTCCGGTCCTCATTATTGTGGACCTGTAGTCTTTTATAATCAACTAATTACTGTTGAGTGGACAGCAACTAATTATAATGGGCCAGATTCAGCTTTGTCCATCGATATTTTCTATATCACGGACAATGATTGTAGTGGAACAGTTTCAGACGGAGATAATTTCTATCTTATTGCTGAAAATATACCAAATACTGGAAGTTTCTCTTGGAGAGTTCATCCTTACTTTTATGGATATGTATGGTTTAAAGTTATAGCTAAAGGACCTGAAAACTTTATGATTGAAAAAGAAATTTTAACTAATCCAGCTTTCGAGCCTTCTCTTTCTGAACTAGAGAGTTTCTGTTCTTTGGTTGGAAATTCTGCTGAAGTTTGCCTAGATTTAGAAAGTTATTTAGAAATTCAAGGAGAACCACCTTCTTTAAGCGAAAGCGAAGAGATGAACTGTTGTAGTAATTGCTTAGAAAATCTAGAGGAAATAACTTCAGAGACTAAAGAGACAATTGAAAGTGAGAATGTTGATAGGGAAAACAGTATTGATACTCCTACTACTAGCAATGGAGAAATTGAGCCAGAAGAAAATTTCGAAATTAATTCAAAAGAGAATGACCAATCTTTAGAGGAAATAGATAATCTTTCCTTGGAATCTGAAACTGAAAATGAAAACTTAGAGAATGAAGAGAATAGAGAGATTAACCAGCAAATAGAACAACCCCAACAATCAGAAGAGATAAATGAAGAGATAAATGAAGAGATATTTTCAGAAGAAGAACCCTCGATTGAGAATATAAGTCAAAATCAACCAAATCAACCTATTCACGAGGAGGAACAAGAAATTATCCAAGAACAAGAGAATGAAGAAAATATATTAAGTGAAGAAGAAAATATATTAAAAGAGAATAGTGACAATCAAGGAGAAGTTAATGAAAATTCTGGGACTTTTGTGAAAGACTCTTCAAGCGAATCTCAGACAGAAATTTCAGAGGAATTTTCGTTTGAAAGTGAACAAACAATAAAAGAACCTATTATTTTAGAAGAACCAGTTCTTACTCCAGATAATAATACTTCTTCTCAAGAACAAGGAATCGAAGAAGATATTAATCCAAATAATTTAGCTGATTCACCTGAGGGAAATGATTCTAATAATAATTCAGGAGAAGAGTTAAGCGAAGAATAAATAATATGAATAAATTTTTAAAGACAGTTTTAATAATTTCAATTGTATTTTTCTCTAATTTCTTATTGGCAAAATTAGCAGAAGCTGCTTCTGATGATTTGGTCGTAGAGTTTGAAAGAAGCCCTCTTTTTGAGGAAGCTAATTTTTTACCGGGAGATAGTGTGAGTCGATGGATAAAAGTCACAAACAATACTTCAGAGACAAAAAGGATTGCTACAGAGGCTATAAATGTATCAGATCCTGATAATTTAGGAGATGTTCTTGCTTTTCAGATAAAAGAAGGAGAAGATCTTCTTTTCTCAGGAACCCTTTCTGATTTTTTTGAAGCAGGAGAGCTTTTCCTTTCTCAACTTGAAGGAAATGGAAGTCAAACTCAATATGATTTTATCGTCACTTTCTTTCCTGAAGCTAGTGAAAATTATCAAGGAAAAAGTTTATCTTTTGATATATTAATAGGCTTTCAAGGAGAAGAAGAAAAAAAATCGGCCGGTGGCGGAGGAGGATGGCTTCCTCCTGGGTTAACTATTTTAGAGGAATCTGTGAGAGTAATAGATATTACCCAAACTTCAGCTACTGTTTTATGGACTACTTCCTATCCTTCTACTAGCCAAGTGATTTATTCACCAGAAGGAGATCCTCATACTTTAGATTTAAGTGCTCCAAATTATGGATATACCTTTGCCTTTCCTGTTCCAGAAGATTCAAATAAAGTAAGAAATCATTCAGTTACCCTTGTGAATTTGACTCCAGGAACTACTTATTATTTTCGTTGCGTTTCTCACGCATCACCTCTGACTATAACTAGAGAATATAATTTTGCAACTTTACCTTTTGTAAAAGAAAAATCTCCAGAAATTTCAGAGACTGAAAAAGAAAAAGAAACAAAGAAAGAAGAGAAAATAAAAGAGGAGAAAAAAGAAGAAAGAGGAGTAGTTTTAAAAGTAGGAGGGAAAGAAGAAGTTAAAGAAAAAGAAGAAGGGGAAAAAGTAGGGATGTTTGAAAAAGAATCACCTCCTTTGGAAGAAAAAGGATTTCCTAATCTTTTAGCTAGTATATTTAATTCTTTAGGAAAATTAGGAGAAAAATATCTTTCTTGTCTTCCTTGGTGGGTGATTTTGATAATAAGTGGTTATTGTTTAATTAAAGCTTCTTTTGTAATCAAAAAAAGAAAGAGAAAGGAAGGAATAATTTGGATAATTTATTTCTTAATTACCTTAATTTTAGCTGCCATCTTTTATTATTTTAAATATTTGTGCGTAGATACTTGGTTTATTCTTATTTTAGTGATAATTTTACTTTTGATTTTCCGCTATCTAAAGAAAAAAGAGAAAATTTCTCAGCCACCTCCAATTTCACCTCCTCTTTCTTAATAATTTGAAAATTGGCAAATAAAGAGGTGTGGGAAAACCCACACCTCTTTTTAATTTTGAAAAAGTTTTTCTCTGGTCGGGGTGCCGGGAATTGAACCCGGACTACTGGCCCCCCATGCCAGCGGACTACCATTATCCTACACCCCGAGATTACCCTTTAAATAATCTTTTCAAACACTTTGAACAAATAGAAACTTTTTTATTTGGAGGTAGATTGAATTTTTTAGCTAATTGTTCAGGTAATTTTATTTTTTGTAAATTAGGAAGCCTCCTTACTTTAGTAGTAGGGTTATATTTTCCTCTTAATTTTTTTCTTTTTTTCCCTATTTGAGGTTTTTTTCCGCAAACTTCACAAACTTTCGCCATATATTAGATAATAAAATTTTTTTAAAATAAAAACAAGCCCCTTCAAAATAGGGCAAAATGATAAATTAAAATTTTCATTTTGTCAATTGTTTGTGATTTTTTTTGAATGTTGATAAAATATTTCAATATGGTTGAGATTATTTTGTTTATTTTCTTTTTTATCGTTTTGATTTTTTCTGTTATTTTGCATGAAATATCTCACGGATATGTTGCTTTGCATTTAGGAGATCCTACTGCAAAATATGCTGGTAGGTTAAGTCTAAACCCTCTTAAACATTTAGACCCAATAGGTTCTGTTTTTTTACCTTTGTTTTTAATAGCTTTAGCTTTAATTACTAAAGGAGGTATTATTTTTGGTTGGGCAAAGCCTGTTCCTATAAATCCTCTTAATTTCAGAGATAAAAAATATGGCTCAGCAAAAGTAGCAATAGCTGGACCTCTTTCTAATTTGTTGATAGCTGTAATTTTTGGATTATTTTTAAGATTTATCCCTTTTCAAAATGAAGCTATTTTTTATTTTTTTTCTATCATTATTTACATTAATCTTCTATTGTTTCTATTTAACCTTCTGCCCATACCCCCTTTAGATGGCTCTCACATTCTTTTTACTTTTTTACCAGCAGAAGCTAGAGCTTTAAAAATATTTTTATATCAATGGGGATTTTTCATTTTACTCATTTTCATTTTTTTTGGATTTAAATATCTCTTGCCTTTAATTCTTTGGATATATAAAATAATAGTAGGTATAAATTTCCCTCTAATTTAATTTGACTTTTCTATAATTTTTTATTAAACTTTCAAAGAAAGCAAAATAGCTTTTTTTAATTTTATGCCAACCATTACCCAATTAATTAAAAAAGGAAGGAAGAAGAAAAAGAAAAAAAGGAAGAGAGCGCAAGCTTTCAAATTTGGATATAATGTTTTGAAAAACAAGATTTCTTGGTATCCATCCCCTTTCAAGAGAGGGGTCTGTCTTAAAGTTTATACAGTTACTCCCAAAAAACCAAATTCTGCTTTGAGAAAAGTAGCAAGAGTGAGATTATCAAACGGAATGGAGGTGACAGCTTACATTCCTGGAGAAGGGCATAATCTTCAGGAACACTCTGTTGTTTTAGTAAAAGCAGGAAGAATAAAAGATTTACCAGGAGTAAAATATAAAATTGTAAGGGGAGTATTAGACGCAGAGGGAGTGAAAGGAAGAAAACAAAAAAGGTCAAAGTATGGAGTGAAAAAAGAAGAAACAAAAGAGGTTCCATCTGGTTCTTCAAAAGAAGCTGAAACAAAAGCATAATTATGAGGAGAAAGAAGAAAGTCCACAGACCTATAGCTCCCGATCCTCTTTACCAAAGTGTAGTGGTAGCTAAATTTATAAATCATGTAATGAGGAAAGGGAAGAAGATTTTAGCCAGAAATATAGTTTATGGAGCTTTTGAAAAAATTAAAAAAGAAACAAAGAAAGATCCTTTGGAAGTTTTCCATTTAGCTTTAAAAAATGTAGCTCCTGAAATGGAAGTAAGACCAAGAAGGATAGGAGGGGCTACCTATCAAGTTCCTTTTGAAGTAAAAGGAGAAAGAAGAATGAGTTTAGCTATGAGATGGATAATAGAATCAGCTAGATCTAAAAAAGGAAAACCAATGAAAGAAAAACTAGCTGAAGAATTGATGTTAGCAGCTCAAGGGAAAGGAGACGCAGTTAGAAAAAAGGAAGAAATTCATAAGTTAGCAGAAGCAAACAAAGCTTTTGCTCATTTGGCTTGGTAAAAATATGCCAAGAGAATACCCAATTGAAAAATATAGAAATATAGGATTTATCGCTCATATCGATGCAGGAAAGACTACTGTGACTGAGCGTGTTTTGTTTTATACAGGAATTTCCCACAGAATTGGAGAAGTCCATGAAGGTCAGGCTATTATGGATTGGATGGAGCAAGAAAAAGAAAGAGGAATTACAATTACTGCAGCCGCTACTACTTGTTTTTGGACTCCTGGAGAGACTCAAAGAATAAAAGGTAAAGAATATAGAATTAATATTATTGATACTCCAGGCCACATTGATTTTACAGCTGAAGTTCAAAGATCTCTTAGAGTATTAGATGGAGCCGTGGTTATTTTCGATGGAGTGGCAGGAGTTGAATCTCAATCTGAGACTGTTTGGAGACAGGCTGATAAATTTAATGTTCCAAGATTATGTTTTATTAATAAATTAGATAGAATGGGAGCTTCGTTTGAAAAGAGTTTAGAGTCAATTTCAGATAGATTGACAAAAAATGCAATACCCCTTCAAATTCCGATTGGGGAAGAAGAAAAATTTGAAGGGGTAGTGGATTTATTAGAAATGAAAGCTATAAAATTTGAAGGAGATTATGGGCAAAGAGTAGTAAAAGAAGAGATACCAGCAAATCTTTTAGAGAAAGCAAAAGAATGGAGAAAGAAATTAGTTGAGAAGATTGTAGCTGAAGATGAAAAACTTTTAGAAGAATATCTTCAAGGAAAAGAAATTCCAGTAGAAGATTTAAGGAAAGTTTTAAGAAAAGCGACTTTAGAATATAAACTTATTCCAGTTTTGTGTGGTTCTGCTTTAAAAAATAAAGGAATCCAACCACTTTTGGATGCTATCTGTTATTATCTTCCTTCTCCTGTTGATTTGCCCCCTGTTAAAGGAACAGATCCAAAAACAGGTAAAGAGATTGAAAGAAAACCTTCAGATTCTGAAAGTTTCTCAGCTTTAGCTTTCAAAATAGCAACAGACCCCTATGTGGGAACTTTGACTTATTTCAGAGTTTATTCTGGAATTTTAAAAAGAGGAAGTTATGTATTAAATTCTATTACAGGGGAAAAAGAAAGAATAGGAAGAATATTGAGAATGCACGCTAATAAAAGAGAAGAAATGGAAGAAGCTTATGCAGGTGATATTGCGGCTACTGTCGGCTTAAAATCAACAAAAACGGGTCATACTTTATGTGATCCTGAAAATCCTATAGTTTTGGAGAAAATTACTTTTCCAGAGCCTGTTATTTCTTTAAGGATTGAACCTAAGACAAAAGCCGATCAAGAAAAATTAGCTATTTCTTTAAAAAAATTAGCTGAAGAAGATCCTACTTTTAAAGTAAAAACAGATTTAGAAACAGGGGAAACAATCATTTCCGGAATGGGAGAGTTGCATTTAGAAATTTTGACAGATAGATTGAAAAGAGAATTTAAAGTAGATGCAAATGTAGGGAAGCCTCAAGTAGCTTATAAAGAGACAATAAAAGAGAAAGCAGAAGCTGAAGGAAAATATATAAGACAATCTGGGGGAAGAGGACAATATGGACATGTTTGGTTGAAAGTAGAACCTTTAAAGAGGGGAGAAGGGTTTAAATTTATAGATGAGATTAAAGGAGGAATTATTCCAAAAGAATTTATTCCGGCTGTTGAAAAAGGAGTAAAGGAAGCTTTACAAAAAGGAGTTTTAGCTGGATATCCTATAGTTGATCTCGCTGTTACTTTGTATGATGGCTCATTTCATGAAGTAGATTCTTCAGATTTAGCTTTTAAAATTGCGGGAGCAATTGCTTTACAAGAAGCTTGTAAGAAAGCGAAACCTGTTTTGTTAGAACCTATTATGAAACTTGAAGTAGTAGTCCCAGAAAAGTTTTTTGGAGATATAATAGGAGATTTAAGTTCAAGAAGGGGAAAAATAGAAGAAACAAAAGATAGAGCAGGTCAAAAAGTGATTTTAGCTAAAGTGCCTTTGGCTGAAATGTTTGGATATGCTACCACTTTAAGATCTCAAACAGAAGGAAGAGGAACTTTCACAATGGAATTTGATCATTATGAAGAGGTTCCAGAAAATATTGCCCAAGAGATACTAGAGGGAAAAAGAACTTGATTAGTGTTGACTTTTATTTCCTCTTTTATAAAATAAGAAATAAATCTAATCAAAAGGTAAAATAAAAAAATAAGAATAAAAATATGGCTGAAAAAGAAAAATTTGAAAGAACAAAACCACATTTAAACGTCGGCACTATTGGCCATGTCGATCATGGTAAAACTACTTTAACTGCCGCTATCTTAAAAGTCCTTAAACTTAAAGGTTTTAAAGCTTCAGACAAAACAGTAGATCAGATTGATTCTGCTCCTGAAGAAAAAGCTAGAGGATTGACTATTAATATTTGCCATGTTGAGTATGAAACCGAGAAACGCCATTACGCTCATATTGATTGTCCAGGACACGCAGACTACATAAAGAATATGATTACAGGAGCAGCTCAAATGGATGGAGCTATTTTAGTGGTATCTGCTCCAGATGGTCCGATGCCTCAAACAAGAGAACATATTCTTTTAGCAAGACAAGTAGGATTGCCTGCCATTGTTGTCTTTATTAATAAAACAGATATGGTAGATGATCCAGAAATTATAGACTTAGTAGAATCTGAAATAAGAGAATTACTTAAAAAATATGATTTTCCAGGGGATGAAGTTCCAGTTATTAAAGGTTCAGCTCTTAAAGCTTTAGAAGTAAGTTCCGCAGATGATGAAGCTGCAAAACCAATTTTAGAGTTAGTCAAAGCTTTAGATGATTATTTACCAGAACCTGTTAGAGAGACAGATAAACCATTTTTGATGGCAATAGAAGATGTTTTCTCTATCGAGGGTAGAGGAACAGTAGTCACAGGGAGAATTGAGAGAGGAGTAATTAAACCAAACGATGAAGTGGAGATTGTAGGATTGAGACCTACAAAAAAGACAGTAGCAGTTTCTATTGAAATGTTTAATAAAACTCTAGATGAAGGAAGAGCTGGAGATAATGTAGGTATTTTACTTAGAGGAATTAAAAAAGAAGAAGTAGAAAGAGGACAAGTATTAGCTGCTCCAGGCACCATTACTCCTCATACAGAGTTTGAGGGAGAAGTTTATATTTTAACTAAAGAAGAAGGAGGAAGACATACACCTTTCTTTTCAGGTTATAAACCTCAATTTTACTTTAGAACAACCGATGTGACGGGAGAAGTGACCTTACCCGAAGGGACAGAGATGGTGATGCCAGGAGATACTGTTAATTTGAAAATAAAACTAATAGCTCCTATTGCGATGGAAGAAAAACAGAGATTTGCTATTAGAGAAGGAGGAAAAACAGTTGGAGCAGGTGTGGTTACCAAAATTATAAAATAACAAAACATTAAAATTGAAAATGGAGAAGGAAAGCAAAGGAAAGAGGAAAAAAAGGACCAAAAAAGAAGAAGAAAAAGAGCCAGTTAAATTAAGGATTAAATTGAGAGCCTACGATTCCAAGGTGATAGATAGTAGTGCCAAACAAATAGTAGAGGTAGTCTCTCGATATGGGGTAGAAGTGAGAGGTCCTATTCCTCTCCCGACTGAAATTCATAAATACACAGTCAATAGATCTACCTTTGTCCATAAAGATGCTAGAGAGCAATTTGAGATAAGATATCATAAAAGATTGATAGATGTGATAAATCCGACAGACAAAGTGATAGATGCTTTGATGAACATTAATCTTCCTGCTGGCGTCGATATTGAGATCAAAACCTAGCTTTTATTTCTTTTAATTTTTTTCTTATGCAATTCAAATTCATCTTTTATATTTGATTTAATATTAGAAAATAGAGCGTAGATTGTAAAAACTGCGCGAAGCGCTTTTTTTTGTAGAAAATTATGAAATTTATTTTAGGAAAAAAATTAGGAATGACACAAATATTTAAAGGGAACAAAGTAATTCCTGTTACTTTGATTGAAGCAGGACCTTGTCAAGTTTTACAGATAAAGACAAAAGAAAAAGATGGTTATGAAGCTGTTCAGATAGGGTTTGAGAAAATAGAAAAGAAAAAAAAGATTAAAAAAACTCAAAAAGGCAAAGAATTCAGACATATTAAAGAATTTAGAACAGAAAATATAAAGAACTTTAAAGTAGGCCAAAAAATAGATCTTTCTATTTTTAAAGAAGGAGAGAAAGTGATAATATCAGGGATTTCAAAAGGAAAGGGATTTCAGGGAGTGATAAAGAGATGGGGTTTTGCTTCTCGAGGGAGATCCCATGGAGTGAAACATGAAAGAAGGAAACCAGGTTCTATAGGAGCATCTGGTCCAGAAAGGGTTTTTAAAGGGAAGAAAATGCCAGGAAGAATGGGTTCTCAAAGAGTGACTGTTAAAAATTTAGAAATTGTGAAAGTAGATAAAGAAAACAATATTTTAGCGATTAAAGGGGCAGTTCCTGGAAGAAAAGGAACATTATTGGAAATTAAAGGAAAAGAGATTAAATAAAAAAAGAGGAAGAAAGAGCCTTTTGATCTAAATTATTAGTCAAGGTGAACGGAGATAATTCCAAGTCCAAATGTGATAATAGAGACTCCTGTACAAACAGCGATTCCTATAGGGTTTCCTTTCGTAAGATAATTGTAGATTGCTATTGCTCCAGTAATAGCTGCGCTACAGAAATTCATAAAAGCTGTCCAGAATTCTCTCTTATCCATCTTTTATCACCTCCGTCAATATTATATCAAAATTTATTATGAATGTCAATCTTTACAACCAAAAAGGAGAAAAAGTAGGAGAAGTGAAATTACCTTCTGAAATTTTTGATGTCCCTTTTAATGAGGATTTAGTTTGGCAAGTGATTTATTGTCAGATGGCAAATAAGAGAAAACCCATCGCTCACACAAAAGATAGAAGTGAAGTTAGAGGTGGCGGAAGAAAACCTTGGAGCCAGAAGGGTTTAGGTCGAGCAAGAGTAGGTTCTATTAGGTCTCCTCTTTGGAGAGGAGGAGGAGTAACTTTTGGCCCTAGAAAAGAAAGGAAATTTAAAAAAAGAATACCAAAGAAGATGAAAAGGAAAGCCCTCTTTTGCGTTTTATCGGAAAAGTTAAGAAGAAATTTAATTGTTTTTTTAGATAAGTTAGTTTTGGAAAAAATTAAAACAAAAGAAATGGTCAAGATTTTAGATAATTTAAAAGAAAAAATAGAAGAGTTAAAGAGAGGAAAAACTTTGATTTTGCTTCCTCAAAAAGATGAGAAAATAATTAAATCTGCTCGAAACATTCCTAAATTAGAGGTAAAACTAGCTAAAGATATAAGCGTTTTAGATTTGCTTTCTTTTAAAAATTTAATTATTCTAAAAGATTCTATAAAGGTGATAAAAGAGACTTTCAAAATTTAAAATGCCATTTGAAATTTTTAAAAAAAGAAAAAAAGAAGAGAAAAAAGAAGAGAAAAGAGAAGAGAAAAGAGAAGAGAAAAGAGAGATAACTCAAAAAGAAAGAGAGAGAAAAGAATCAATTGCCTCTTTTGTTTTGATCGAGCCCCATATTACTGAAAAATCAACCAGACTTCAAAAGCAAAACCAATATGTTTTTAAAGTTTTTAAAAAAGCAACAAAAAATGAGATTAAAAAAGCAGTTGAGTCTCTTTTTGGAGTGCATGTGGAGTCAGTGAGAGTGATAAATGCTCCTCCAAAGAAGAAAAGACTTGGCAGGATAGAGGGGAAAAAATCAGGGTATAAAAAAGCTATAGTTAAAATAAAAGAGGGTGAAAAAATAGAAATTTTACCAAAATAAATGAAGAAAAGAAAAACAAAAAAAGTGACCCCTGCTAGAAGGCATATGACATTTGAAGACTTTTCTGTTTTGACAAAAAAAGAGCCTGAAAAAAGCTTACTTTTACCATTAAAGAAAAAAGGAGGTAGGAATGTTTCAGGTAAAATTACTGTTAGACATAGAGGTGGGGGAGCAAAAAGACTTTATAGAATAGTTGAATTTGGTCAAAAAAGATTAGGAGAAAAAGCTAAAGTGATAGCTTTAGAATACGATCCTAATAGGACTGCTTTTTTAGCTCTTATTCAATATGAAGATGGAGAAAAAAAATATATTTTAGCTCCCCAGGATTTAAAAGTTGGCCAGGAAATTATAATGGCAGAAAAAGCTCCTATTTTACCAGGAAATAGAATGAAACTAAAAAACATTCCGGTAGGAACTTTTGTGTATAATATTGAATTAGAGCCTGGTGGAGGAGGGAAAATGGTAAGAGCAGCAGGAACCGCCGCTCAAGTGATGGCTCATGAAGGGAAATACACTACTTTAAAGCTTCCTTCTACTGAAATAAGAAAAGTTCCTTCAGAATGTTTTGCTACAGTGGGAGTGGTTTCTAATCCAGAGCATAGATTTGTTGTTTTAGGAAAAGCAGGTAGATTAAGACATTTAGGAAGAAAACCCCATGTAAGAGGATCGGCAATGAATCCAGTTGACCATCCTCATGGAGGAGGAGAAGGAAGAGCACCTATTGGATTGAAACACCCTAAAACTCCTTGGGGTAAGCCTGCCAGAGGAGTAAAAACAAGGAAAAGAAAAAAAACTGATAAATTAATTATTCAAAGAAGAAAGAAAAAATAAATAAAAAATATATGGGAAGATCACTTAAAAAAGGTCCATATGTAGATGAGAAATTATTAAAAAAGATAAGAAAATTTGGAAAGCCAGATAATGCTTCACCCATTAAGACATGGGCAAGAGATTGTACTATCATTCCTGAGATGATAGGATTTACTTTTTTGGTTCACAATGGAAAAGATTTCATTCCTGTTAAGGTGACAGAAGAGATGGTAGGACACAAATTAGGAGAATTTGCTCCTACAACTAAATTTGTTAGACATGGAGGTAAGATGCAAAGAGAATTAGAAAGAAGAGCAGCTCAAGCAGAAAAAGAAAGATTAATCAAAGAAAAGGAAAAAGAAAAATAATATGGAGATAAAAGCTCATTTGAGATATTTAAGGATAGCACCTAGAAAAGTAAGGTTAGTAGCTGATTTAATAAGAGGGAAAAGCGTAAAGGAAGCCGAAGATATTTTAAATTTCACTGTAAAGAAGGCAGCTAAACCTATTTTAAAGTTATTAAAATCTGCCATAGCTTCAGCTATTCATAATTTTCAAAAAAAAGAAGAAAATTTATATATTAAAAAAATAACTGTTGATGAAGGTCCGAAACTTAAAAGATGGAGAGCAAGAGCAAGAGGTCAAGCTTTCGAAATTCAAAAAAAGACTTCTCATATCACTATTGTTTTAGATGAGATTAAAAAAGAGGAAAAAACTACCAAGAAAAAGAAAGAGAAAGTTGCAGGGGAAGAAAAGAAAGAGAAAGAAGGAATTAAAAAGAAAAAAGAAGAAAAAAAGATAGAAAAAGAACAAAAAAAGAAACCTATTTTTGATAAAAAAGTATCTATTCCAAAAATTGAAAAAAGAATAAGAAAAATATTTAGAAGGAAAGCTTTCTAAAATGGCTCACAAAACCCATCCAAAAGTTTTAAGGGCAAGGAGATTAGAAGATTGGAATTCAAGATGGTTTGAGAAAAGGAACTTCAAAAAAAATTTGGAGGAAGATTTTAAAATTAGAAAGTTTTTTGAAGGAAAAGAAAAAGAATTAGGAATAGAAAAAATAGAAATAGAAAGGTTTCCTGGAAAAATTAATGTTATCATTTCAACTTGTCGTCCAGGGTTGATTATAGGGAGAAAAGGAAAAGGAATAGAAGAAATTAAAAAAAGGTTATCTGAAATTGTGTTAAAAAAAGGAGAGAAAAGAGAGCTTAATGTGGAGATAAAAGAAATAAGAGATATGTGGTCGAGTGCTACTTTGGTTGCTCAATGGGTAGCTCAACAATTAGAGAAAAGAGTAGGTTATAGAAGGACATTGAAACAAGCTTTAAGTAAAATTAAATCAAACAAAGAGATAAAAGGAGCTAAAATCGAAGTTTCAGGAAGATTAGATGGAGTAGAAATTGCAAGAAAAGAATGGTTAAAATTTGGAGAACTTCCTCGTCAGACAATAAGAGCAGATATTGATTATGGAACAGCAAAGGCATTTTGTACTTATGGAGTGATTGGAGTAAAGGTTTGGATATATAAAGGAGAAAAATTTGATTAATTTATAAAATATGGCCCTTTTGTTTCCAAAAAAGGTTAAACATAGAAAATGGCAAAAAGGGAGATCAAAAGGAGTAGAAAGTAGAGCTACCACTCTTTCTTTTGGAAGTTATGGGTTGAAAAGTTTAGGACAAAAATGGATAACTTCTCAACAGATTGAAGCAGCTAGAAGAGCAATAACAAGATATTTAAAAAAGAAAGGGAAGCTCTGGATAAGAATCTTTCCTCAAAAACCCATCACTAAAAAAGGAACAGAAGTTCCTATGGGAGGAGGAAAAGGAAGCGTGGAAGGATATGTTTTTCCTATTAAACCTGGAAGAATAATATTTGAATTAGAAGGAGTTGATGAAGAAACAGCCAAAGAAGCTTTTAGAAGGGCTTCTCATAAATTACCTATAAAAACAAAATTTGTTAAAAAGTAAAATGAAAGCTAAAGAATTGAGAGAAAAAACTACTAAAGAACTTCACCAATTATTAAAAGAGCTTAGAGAAAAGATAGTGAAACTTAGATTTGATATGGCTTCAGGAAAAGTTAAAAACATAAGAGAAATAAGATTTATAAAAAAAGATATTGCTAGAATCCTTACCATTTTAAAAGAAAGAGAATTAAAAAATAAAAAATAAACATGCCAAAGCGTATTTTAAAAGGAGTTGTAGTTTCAGACAAAATGGAAAAAACAGTTGTGGTGAAAGTGGATAGGATTAGAGAGCATCCCAAATATAAAAAAAGATACAAAGTATCAAAAAAATATAAAGCTCATGATGAAAAAAATGAATGTAAAGTAGGAGATATAGTTGAGATCCAAGAATGCAGGCCGATAAGTAAAGAAAAGAGATGGAGAGTGATAAAGATAATTTCAAAACAACAAAGTAAAGAAAATAAAACAAAAGAATATGATTCAACCAAAAACATTACTGAAAGTAGCAGATAATACAGGGGCTTTGTTGATTCAATGTATTCAAATACCTGGAGGCACAAGGAGAAGATATGCTCAAATTGGAGATATTATAGTAGCTTCGGTAAAAAAAGCCGAACCTAGAAAAGAGGTAAAAAAGCACGATGTTGTGAGAGCTGTAGTAGTGAGACAAAAAAAGAATTTTAGAAGGAAAGATGGGACTTATATAAGATTTGACGAAAATGCAGCTGTTATTTTAGGACAAGGAAAAGATCCTAAAGGAGGAAGAATTTTTGGTCCTATCCCTCGAGAAATAAAAGAAAAAGGTTTTCATAAAATAGCTACATTAGCTGAAATTATAGTTTAATGAAGATAAAAAAAGGAGATACAGTTTTAATAATTTGTGGAAAGGATAGAGGAAGGAAGGGAAAAGTAATTAAAGCTCTTCCTAAAAAAGAGCAGGTTATAGTTGAGGGAATAAATTTGGTAAAAAAACATCAAAGACCGAGAAGATCTGGAGAGAAGGGTCAAATTATTCAAAAACCAGCTCCCATTCATGTTTCTAATGTAAAATTAATTTGCCCTAAATGTAAAAAAGCAACGAGAGTAGGATATAAAAAGATTGATAAGAAAAAATATCGAATTTGTAAAAAGTGTAAAAGCGAAATATCATGATTTTATCTTTGAAAGAAAAATATAAAAAGGAAGTCGTACCTGAGATGATAAAAAAGTTTGGATATAAAAATATTTTTCAAGTTCCAAAAATTGAAAAAGTTGTTGTGAATGCAGGTTTTGGTAAACAGGTTTGTGGAAAAACAACACAAGAGCAAAAAAAGATTCAAGAATTTATCTTGAGAGATCTTTCTCTTATTACAGGCCAAAAACCTGCTTTGAGAAAGGCAAGAAAATCAATTGCTTCCTTTAAATTAAGGAAAGGTATGCCAATAGGAGCAGTTTGTACTTTGAGGAGAGATAGAATGTATGATTTCTTGGACAGATTAATTCATATTGCTCTTCCAAGAACAAGAGATTTTAAAGGACTCCCTCTTAAATCAATAGATAAAGAAGGAAACTTAACTATTGGAATAAGAGAGCATATTGTCTTTCCTGAAGTTTCACCTGAAAAAGCAAAATTTATTTTTGGGTTCGAAGTAACTGTTGTAACAACAGCTAAAACCAAAAAAGAAGCAGAAGAACTATTTAGATTGCTAGGTTTTCCTTTAAAAGAAAAGTAAAATAATAAAATGCCTAAAAAATCCCAGATTGTAAGAGCTTTAAAACCACCAAAATATAAAACTCGAATTGTAAGGAGATGTTTTAGGTGTGGAAGGAGAAGAGGATATATGAGAAAATTTGGTTTGTGTAGAATTTGTTTTAGAGAATTAGCTTCCCAAGGTAAAATTCCTGGTGTAAGAAAAAGCAGTTGGTAAAAATAATTATGGATCCTATAGCTGATTTCTTAAACAGAATAAAAAATGCTCAAGCTGTTTCTCAAAAAACAGTTAGGGTTCCTTTTTCAAAAATGAAATATCAAATATCTAAAATTTTAGAAAGAGAGAAGTTTATAGAAGGGGTAGAAAAGAGGGGAAAAGGAGCAAAAAAAATTATAAAAATCATTTTAAAGTATGATGAAAATAAAAATCCTGCTATTTCTGGATTTAAAATGATTTCAAAACCTTCAAGAAGAATTTATAAAAAGGCAAAAGATATAAAAAAAGTTAAAGGAGGTTTTGGAATAGCTATTATTTCTACTTCAAAAGGTCTCTTAACTGATAAAGAAGCAAGAAGGGAAAAAATTGGAGGAGAAGTGATTTGTGAAATTTGGTAATTAAAAATATGTCTAGAATAGGAAAAAAACCAATTGAAATACCAGAGGGAGTAAATGTCAAAATTGATGGACAAAAAGTAACAATTTCTGGTCCAAAAGGAGAGCTTTCTCGGGAAATTAGGCCAGAAATAAAAGTAGAGTTAAAAGAAGGAAAAATATATTTGTCTCCCAAAAGATCTGGGAAGAATGTTAAAGCTTTTTGGGGACTCTCTCGAGCACTTTTGTTTAATATGGTAGAAGGAGTAACAAAGGGTTTTGAGAAGAAACTAGAAATTCAAGGAACAGGATATAAAGCTAGAGTAGAAGGAGAAGATTTAATTTTAAGTGTTGGTTTTTCTCACGAAGTAAAAATTTCTCCTCCAAAAGACATAAAATTTTCTGTAGAAAAAAATATAATAACAGTTTCAGGGATAGACAAAGAAAAAGTGGGACAGGTTGCTGCTAAAATAAGAAAAGTTCGTCCACCAAATCCTTATACAGGGAAAGGAATAAGATATTTAGGGGAAGAAATAAGAAAGAAAGAAGGTAAGAAAGCTATTACAGCTACCTAAATTTATTTATGAATATTAAAGAAAAAATTAAAAAAAGAGAAAGGAGAAAGAAGAGAGTGAGAAGTAAAATAAAAGGGACAAAAGAAAGGCCTCGTCTTTCAGTTTTTAGGTCAAATAAACATATTTATTGTCAGTTAATAGATGATCTTGAAGGTCGAACCCTTCTTTCAGCTTCCTCTTTAGAATTGAAGAATTCTAAAGTTGATAAAAAGTTTACTAGAAAGGTAGCAATAGCATTTGAAGTAGGGAAATTGATTGCTAAAAAAGCTTTAAAAAAAGGGATAAAAAAAGTTGTTTTTGATAGAGGTTGTTATAAGTATCATGGAAGAGTGAAAGCTCTTGCTGAAGGAGCAAGAGAAGGAGGATTAAAATTCTAATTAAAATGATGACAGAAGCAGAAGAAAAACAAACTGAAGAAGAATTTGAATCAAAACTTTTACATCTATCTCGAGTAGAAAGAATGACAGCTGGTGGAAGACGCCTCCGTTTTAGAGCAGTTGTTGTAGTTGGGAATAAAAAAGGAAAAGTAGGTGTGGGAGTAGCTAAAGGATTAGATGTAGCTCAAGCAATTGAAAAAGCTCTTAGAAAGGCTAAAAAGAATTTAATAGAAGTTCCAATAGTTAAAGGAACTATTCCTCATGAAGTGGAGGCTAAATTTGGTGCAGCAAGGGTACTATTGAAACCTCAAAAGAAAGGATTGGGTTTGGTAGCAGGAGGAGTAGTGAGAACAATTTGTAATTTAGCTGGAATAGAAAGTATTTCTTCAAAACTTCTTTCAAAATCGAGAAATAAGTTAAATAATGCCAGAGCTACCTTAAAAGCTCTTCAGATGTTAAAAGTTAAAAAATAAAATGCAACTTCACGAAATATCTCATAAAAAGAAGAAAAAAAAGAGAGTAGGAAGGGGAGGAAAAAGAGGAACTTACTGTGGAAGGGGGGTGAAAGGACAAAAAGCAAGAGCAGGTAGAAAACTTCAGCCTATCATTAGGCAGATTTTGAAAAAATATCCTAAATTAAGAGGATACGCCTTTAAACCAACAAGAGAAAAACCTGAAATAGTAAATCTTCAAATAATAAATCAAAAATTTGAAGAAAAAGAAATTGTTTCCCCTAAAACCTTGTTAGAAAAAGGAATAATTAATAGAATAAAAGGAAAGATACCTGAAGTTAAAATCTTAGCTAAAGGAGAAATTAAAAAGAAACTTATTTTTAAAGATTGTCTTTTTTCTGAAAAAGCTAAAGAAAAAATAGAGAAAGCAGGAGGAGAAATAAAATAATATGGAAATAAAAAATCTACTTCAAGCAATTAAAGTAAAAGATTTAAGAGAGAAAATTCTTTTTGTTTTAGGAGTTTTTGTTATTTTTAGATTGATGGCAAACATTCCTATTCCTGGAATAGAGACTGAGAAATTAAGAGCTTTTTTTCAGCAAAGTCAAATTTTTGGATTGCTGAATTTATTTACAGGAGGAGCTTTAAGTAGATTATCTATTGTAATGTTAGGATTGGGGCCTTATATTACTTCAGTAATTATCCTTCAGCTTTTAACGATGATTTTCCCTTCCTTGGAAGAGCTATATAAAGAATCGGGAGAACAAGGTAGAGCAAAGTTTAATCAATATGGAAGAATTTTAACGGTTCCTTTAGCTGCTCTTCAATCTTTTGGAATGCTTACTTTGTTTCAGAGACAAGGATTAATTTCTCATTTGAATTTCCCTCTTTTGTTAAGCTCTATTTTAACTGTAACAGCTGGCACTATCTTTTTGATGTGGCTAGGAGAACTTATTTCAGAGAAAGGAATTGGGAATGGGATTTCTCTTTTGATTTTTGCAGGAATTGTTGCTCGTTTTCCAATAAATATTAGAGAGATGATTTTAACTTTCGAAACTACCAGATTTTTTTCTTATTTACTTTTCTTTATTTCTTCTTTAGTAATAATTACAGGAGTAGTTTTTATTACAGAAGCTAGAAGAAATATTCCTATTTCCTATACAAAAAGAGTGAGAGGAATGAGATTATATGGAGGATTTTCTACTTATTTGCCTTTAGCTATTAATCCTGCAGGAGTAATTCCCATTATTTTCGCTCTCTCTATTATGCTTTTTCCTGGAATGGTAGGGAATTTTCTTTCGGGAGTAGGAAATGAAACTATAGCTAATTTAGGTAAAAGTTTATCCACTTTATTTCAAAATCCTTATGTATATGGAATTTTATACTTTATATTAGTTTTTCTTTTTACTTATTTTTATACCGCAGTTACCTTTGATCCTAAAGCTATCTCAGAAAATCTTCAAAGAATCGGGGGATTTATTCCTGGGATCAGACCAGGAAGAGAAACAGCAAAATTTTTACATTATATTTTATATCGAGTTTTATTCGTAGGAGCTATCTTTTTAGGATTGATAGCTGTTTTACCTTCTTTAATTCAAGGAGTGACAGGAATTAGAGCTTTCACATTTTTAATTGGAGGAACTTCTATTTTAATTATCGTAAGTGTAATATTAGAAACTTTAAGGCAAATAAAATCTCAGCTTCAAATGAGAGAATATGAAACGTTTTAATAAAAAGCAAGTGGTAATTATAATGGGCCCTCCAGGTTCTGGGAAAGGAACTCAAGCGCATTTATTAGAAAGAAAGTTTGATTTTTTTCATTTAGAAACAAGTGAAATTATTGAGAAAAAATTAAGAAATATAAAGAAAGGAGATTTCGTCAAAATAGGAAAAAAGAAATATTTCCTTTTTGAAGAAAAGAAAAAAAGAGAAAAAGGAGAATTAATGAGTCCTCCTTTAGTTACTTTTTGGGTAAAAGAAAAAATAAAAGAGCTTTTTAAAGAAGGAAAAAGTATAGTTACTTCAGGTTCTCCTCGAACTTTATATGAAGGAGAAAAGCTTTTGCCTTTGTTGAAAAAACTTTATGGAAAAGAAAATATAAAAGTTATTTTTATAAAATTATCTTTAAAAGAATCAATCTGGAGAAATTCTCATAGAAGAACCTGTGAGCTTTTGCGTCACCCTATTTTATACACCAAAGAAACAAAGAATTTAAAACATTGTCCGATAGATGGATCTAAGCTTTTAAGAAGGAAAGATGACACTCCAGAGACTATAAAAATAAGATGGAGAGAATATGAAGAAAGAACTTTACCTTTACTAGGTCTTTTCAAAAAAGAAAAAATAAAAATTAAAAAAGTAAACGGAGAACAAGCAGTAGCAAAACTTCATCAAGATATTTTAAAAGCTTTAAAGTGGAAATGATAGAGATTAAAACTAAAAAAGAAATCCAAATAATGAGAGAAGGAGGAAGGAGATTGGCAAAGATTATGGAAATTTTAAAAAAAAGAGTAAAAACTGGAGTAAAAACAAAAGAACTTGAAGAGCTTGCTGAAAAGCTCATTTTTAAATTTGGAGGAAAATGTTCTTTTAAAGGATACGAAAATTATCCTTTTTGCCTTTGCACTTCGATAAATGAAGAAATTGTCCATGCTCTTCCATCAGAAAGAAAGATAAAAGAGGGAGATATTATTTCTTTAGATTTAGGATTTTTTTACAAAGGATATCATACAGATATGGCAATCACTTTACCTGTAGGAAGAGTAGATCCTGAAGTTTTAAGATTAATAAGAGTTACAAAAAAAGCTTTAAAATTAGCTATCAAAAAAGCAAAAATAGGAAACACAATAGGAGATATAGGAAATACCATTCAAAGATATGTAGAAGGTAGGGGTTTTAATGTAGTAAGAGAATTATGTGGCCATGGAATAGGAAGAAAGCTTCATGAAAGTCCTCAAATTTTAAATTATGGAAGAAGAAAATCAGGAGAAAAATTAAGAGAGGGAATGGTAATTTGTATTGAACCTATGGTAACAATGGGAGATTGGAAAATTAAAAAATCAAAAGATGGATTCGGTTTTATAACAAAAGATGGTTCTCTCTCTGCTCATTTTGA
>CBEVQU010000013.1:0-20915 GCA_965552115.1 uncultured bacterium
TTTTTTTACCATTTTATAGAAATTATGTCAAGAAAAAAGCCTGGTAGTAAATCCAGGCTAAATGTGGGGAAGGAAAGTTAAAGTTTTAAAGAAAATTTTTAGTAGCTTTTTATCTTTATCCCTCAGGTACTTTCTCAGGGTACCCTTCCAAAAAATTTGTTACTTCAATAATTTCATCATCAATAGTTATTTCTTCCCAATCCTCTTCCCCATAATAAGTCTTTCCGCAATAGGTATAAGAGATATTTACGTAATAAGTACCATAATTAAGATCTTCGAATTCAGCTTCTCCTTGGCTATCTGTTGTTTCTGTAGCCACAATTGTATTTCCGCACGGATCTTTACTTAACTTCACCACAGCCCCTTCTACAGGATTATCATCTTGGTCTAAAACAATCTTTAGAAGGGTACCTTCTGAGGTACCTGAGGGACTGTGATGAAGAAATAATCCAAATAAAAATAGCAACAAAACTAACAATATTACCAAAGCTTTTTTCCAACTTATTTTTCCTTTCTTCTTTTCCATTTTTTCACCTGAAAAGAGCAATTTAATTTTAAATTAAACTTTTTAAGCAATTTTGTCAAATTTTTGTACCTTAATTCCTTATTTTTGTGGAAAATTTGTGGAAAAATAAGAATTTTTAGAGTTTGACAGGAGTATTTAAGTGGAATAAGCTGAAAGTGTAAGGGAAAATTGTGGAAAAAAGTGGGAAAAAGATATTTTTTTGTGGAAAAATGTTTATTGGAGAATATATTCATACCATAGATGTAAAGAAAAGACTAGCTATACCTTCAAAATTTAGAAAAGAATTAGGAAAAAAAGCAATTATTACAAAAGGACTAGATAATTGTTTGGTTTTATATCCTCAAAAAGAATGGGCAAAGATTGCAGAGAAATTAGGATCTTTACCAACAACTCAAACTGAAGCTAGAAGCTTTGCCAGAATGATGTTAGCAGGAGCTATGGAGGTAAGATTAGATAATTTAGGAAGAATTTTAATTCCAGATTATTTGAAAGAATATGCTTTTTTAAAAAAAGAGGTGGCTGTGATTGGATTGTTTAATAGAATAGAAATTTGGAGTTTAGAAAATTGGAAAGAATATAAGAAAAAAGCAGAAGTTTCTGCTCAAGATATAGCTGAAAGATTAAAGGAATTAGGAATTTAATAAATGAGAAAAAGAATTTATCATTTTCCTGTTTTACAAAGAGAAATCCTGAAATATTTAGAACCTAAAAAAAATGAAAATTTTATAGATGCAACTATAGGAGAAGGAGGACATGCAATTTCGATTTTGAGAAAAACCTCTCCTAAAGGAAAGGTTCTAGGAATAGATAGAGATGAAGAGATTTTAAAAGTTTTAAAGAAAAGATTAGGAAAGAAATATAAAAAAAGATTAATTGTTGTTTGTGATAATTTTGTCAATTTAGAGAAGATTGTAAAAGAGAAAAGATTTAGGAAAATAAAAGGAATTCTTTTTGACTTAGGGATGTCAAGCTGGCATTTAGAGAAATCAAAGAGAGGATTTACTTTTCAAAAGAATGAAATCTTAGATATGAGATATGACTTGAAAAATCCTTTAACTGCTAAAGAAATTTTAAATAAATATTCAGAAAAAAAGATAATAGAAATTTTAAGAGAATTTGGGGAAGAAAAGTTTGCCAAACAAATCGCAAAGGAAATTGTTAAAGAAAGAGAAAAAAATCCTATAGAAACAACTTTTCAGTTGGTAGAAATTATAAAAAAAAGTGTTCCTGATTGGTATAAAAGAAGAAAAATTCATCCTGCTACAAAGACTTTCCAGGCTTTAAGGATAGCAGTAAATAAAGAACTCGAAAATTTAAAAGAAGGACTTTTAAGTGCAATAAAAATTTTAGAGAAAGGGGGAAAGATTGCTGTCATTTCTTTCCATTCTTTAGAGGATAGAATCGCAAAAAACATATTTAAGCAAAAGGCTAAAGAAGGAACATTGAAGATAATAACTAAAAAGCCAATTACTCCCTCGAAAAAAGAAATTTCTAATAATCCAAGATCAAGGTCAGCCAAATTAAGAGTAGTGGAAAAAATATGAAAAAAATAAATTTGATTTTCTTTTTTCTCTTTATTGTTTCTCTCTTTGTTTATATTTTGGAATCTAGTTTAATCACTCAGAATATTTTTTCAATAAAAGATCTAGAGAAGAAAAAAAATTCTCTTTTAGAGGAAAACAGATCTCTAAAAATTGAATTTGTAAATCATAATTCATTTGAGAAAATTCTTTCTTTTTCTCGAATGGAAGAATTTGAGAAAATAAATAAAGTAGATTACATTGAAATTCCAAAAGCTGTTTTAACTAAGAGATGAAAAATTCAAGGATAAATATAATTTTTTTATGTTTTTTGTTGTTTGCTTCGGGAATTTTAACTAGGCTTTTTTTTCTTCAAATCATAAAAGGAGATTTTTGGAGGGCTTTAGCTAAAGGACAACAAACTATATTCAAATTAGAGAACCCAGAAAGAGGGTCTATTTTTTTTCAAGACAAAGAAGGAAATCTTTATTTAGTAGCTACCAACAAAACAGAATATTTTTGCTATCTTCTTTTGAATGAAATTTCGAATAAAAAAAGAGAGAAAGTCTTTGAGAAGTTATCTAAAATTTTAAATGAAAAAGAAATTTCAGAGCAAAATATCAAAGAAGATAAATCATTTCTTATTTTAAAAGAGGAATTAACCGAAGACCAAATAAAAAAAATTAAAGAACTTAATGAGGAAGGTGTGTATGTGGGGGAAAGATTAGAAAGATATTATCCTCAAAAAACGCTTGCTTCCAATACCATTGGCTTTGTTGGGGGAGAGGAAAAAGGACAATATGGGATAGAAGGTTTTTATGATGAAATTTTAAGAGGAGAGAAAGGAATAGTCTCTGGAGAGAGAGACGTGTCTGGTTTTTTCACTTTCTTAAATTTAAAAGATTCTATTTTACCTCAAAAAGGGGATGATCTAGTTTTGACAATTGATTTCTTTATTCAATCTATGGCTGAAAAATTATTGGAAAAAGCAAAAGAAGAATTGGAAATAGAAGGTGGAGAAATTATAGTAATTAATCCTAAAACAGGAGAGATTAAAGCTTTATCTACTCTCTCAAAATTTGATTTAAACAAATACTTTGAGTATGAAATGGAGAGATTTAAAAATTCTACCATTCAATCTCTTTTTGAACCAGGATCTGTTTTTAAACCTATTACGATGGCAGGAGCCTTAGATTTAGGAAAAATTACCCCAGAGACAAGATATGTCGATGAAGGATTTGTCCAAGTGGGAGGATATAAGATCTTTAATTATGGAAAAAGAGTTTGGGGAGAAAGAACAATGACTGAAGTTTTAGAGAAGTCAATTAACACAGGTGCTGTTTTTGTAGAGAAGAAACTGGGTCATAAAAATTTCTTAGAATATATAGAAAAATTTGGATTCTTTGAAAAAACAGGAGTAGATTTACAAGGGGAGATTTTTTCTGAAAATGTAGAGTTTAAAAAAGGATATGAGATTAATTTTGCTACTGCATCTTTTGGTCAAGGAATTCAAGTTACTCCTTTGCAACTTGTGAGAGCTTTTTCAGCTATAGCTAATGGAGGGGAATTAATTATACCTCATCTTGTTGATAAATTCATTAAAAAAGATGGAAAAATTATAAAATCTGATTTTCCAAAAAAGAAAAAGAGAATAATTTCAAAAAATACTTCAAAAAAATTAACTGAAATGCTAATAAGTGTAGTAGAAAAAGGATATGGAAAAAGAGCAAAAATCCCAGGTTATTTTATCGCAGGAAAAACAGGTACTTCTCAAATTCCTTTTTCTTCTTTAGGAATTCAAAAGAAAGGGTATTCTGAAAAAACTTGGCAAAGTTTCATAGGTTATTTTCCTGCTTTTGATCCTCAATTTTTGATCTTAGTTAAGTTAGATAACCCTAAAACAAAAACAGCGGAATATTCCGCAGCTCCTATTTTTCATGAATTAGCAAAATATATTATAAATTATTGGCAAATTCCACCCGATTACATTATTGAAGAAAAATAATTTTTTTGATAAACTTTAATATGTAGGCCCCATCGTCTAGTGGACTAGGACGCCGGCCTCTCACGCCGGTAACAGGGGTTCAAATCCCCTTGGGGCCGTAAAAACATGGGTCAAAAAGTAGTTATAGTCAATGAAAAAGATGAGGTATTAGGAGTAGAAGAGAGAGAAAAAGCCCATCAAGGAGAGGGTTTACTTCATAGAGCAGTAGCTACTTTCCTTTTCAATCAAAAAGGGGAATTATTAATTACTAAAAGAAGTAAGTTTAAAAAACTTTGGCCTTGTTATTGGGATGCTTCATGTTGCACTCATAATCGAGAAGGAGAAGATTACGTAAAGACAGGAGAGAGAAGACTACCAGAAGAATTAGGAATAAAGTGTAAGCTTAAATTTCTATTGAAATTTAAATATTCAGCTAAATATAAAAAGATAGGTTCTGAGAATGAAATGTGTGCTCTTTTAGTGGGAAAGCTAAGTAATTCTCAAGAGATAAAACCTGATCCAAAAGAGGTGGAAGATTTCAAATGGATAAGGATTGAAAAACTCCTAAAAGAAATTAAAAAAAATCCTCAAAAATATACTCCTTGGTTAAAAATAGCTTTAAAAGAGTATTTAAAAAATTTAAAATAAATTCTCTGTTTTTATTGATATGAATTTTTAAATTTGGTATAAAAATAAAAGTATGAAAAAGAAAACAATCTCTTTTTTCTTTTTTTTAATTTTGATTTCTTTTATTTGTGGAATTTTAGTAGGGAAAGAGTTAGTAGTTTGTAAAATATGTCCTCCTGAAGAGTTAGATTTTTCTTTATTCTGGGAAGCTCTTGATAAGTTGGAAGAAAATTATATTCTCCCTACAAAAATTGATTATCAAAAAGTAGTTTACGGAGCTATTTCGGGAATGATAAAGACTCTTAACGATCCTTACACTATTTTCTTTGATCCCAAAGAAACAAAACATTTTTTAGAAGATGTTTCAGGGGAATTTGAAGGAGTAGGGATGGAAATTGGAATAAGAAAAGGTCAGCTTCAAGTAATAGCTCCTTTAGAAGGAACACCTGCTCAAAAAGCAGGAATTTTAGCTGGAGATAAAATAATGAAAATAGATGGGGAGAGTACAGCTGGAATATCTATAGAAGAAGCAGTAAAAAAAATAAGAGGACCAAAAGGAACAGAAGTTACTTTAACTATTTTAAGGGAAGGTTGGGAGAAAACAAAAGATTTTAAAATAAAAAGAGATGTCATTAAAATTCCATCAGTTAAATGGGAAAAAATAGACAAAGATATTGCTTTAATTAAAATTTACCTCTTTACAGAATCTTTAAAATATGATTTTTCTAAAGTGGCTAGAGAGATTTTAAAATCTAATTGTAAAAAAATAATTCTAGATTTAAGGAATAATCCTGGAGGATATTTAGAAGTTTCTCAAAACATAGGAGGGTGGTTTTTAAAGAGAGGAAGTATTGTAGCTATTGAAGATTTTGGAGGAAAAATAAAAAATAAAGAATATAGAGCTTTTGGAAGCGAAAGTTTTTTAAATTTTCCTGTAGTTGTTATAATAAATAGAGGAACAGCTTCAGCTGCAGAAATATTAGCTGCTGCTTTGAGGGATAATAGAGGAATAAAACTAATTGGAGAGAAATCTTTTGGAAAAGGTTCAATTCAAGAGATGTCTTTTTTAAAGGACGGTTCCTCCTTAAAAATAACTGTTGCTCGCTGGTTAACTCCAAAAGGAGAATTGATTGAAGAAAGAGGATTAGAACCTGATATTGAGGTAAAATTAACTGAAAAAGATCTTGAAGAAGGAAAAGATCCTCAACTTGAAAAAGCGATTGAATTAATAACAAACTTATGAGAAAAGTAAAAGTAATTTTATTAAAAGATATTGAGAATCTAGGAAAAAAATACGAAATTAAAGAAGTAAAAGCAGGTTATGCTAAAAATTTCTTAATTCCTCGAAATTTAGTAAAATTAGCCACCAAAGAAAATATAAAATGGTTAGAGAAACAGTTAGAAAAAGAAGCTAAAAGAGCAGAAGAAGAATTGAAAAAGGTCCAAGAGATCGCCTCTAAAATAGATGGCTTAGAGCTTGTTTTCCCAGTAAAGGTAGGGGAGAAAGGAGAACTATTTGAAAGTATTGGGGTTTCGAAAATTTTAGAAAAATTGAAAGAAAATGGATTTTCTTTGAAAAAAAATCAAATTTTATTAGAATCCCCCCTTAAAGAACTTGGAGAATTTCCTGTAAAGATAAAATTTGATCATAATTTAGAAGCTGAAATAAAAATAATTATTACTGAAAAAGAGTAATCATTTTAAATTTAATCTTTTTTATTTATGGCAAGATATATTTTTGTAATTGGAGGAGTAATGTCTGGAATTGGAAAAGGGATAGCGACCGCTTCTATAGGAAAAATTTTGAAAAGTAAAGGTTTTAAGGTTACTGCTATAAAAATAGATCCTTATATTAATGTAGATGCTGGGACTATGAATCCCATAGAACATGGGGAGGTTTTTGTTACAAAAGATGGAGTGGAAACTGATCAGGATATGGGGAATTATGAAAGATTTTTAGGTGAAGAGCTTACTGATGTTAATTATATCACCACTGGAAGAGTATATCTTTCTGTAATTCAAAAAGAAAGAAATTTAGAATATGGAGGAAGATGTGTTGAAGTAGTTCCTGATATTCCAAATGAAGTCATTAGAAGAATAAAAAAGGCTGCTCGGGCAACGGGAGCAGATTTTGTTTTAATTGAGATAGGGGGAACTGTTGGAGAATATCAAAATATGTTGTTTTTAGAAGCAGGGAGATTAATGAAATTAAGAGAACCAGGGAAAGTAATTTTTATTCTCATCACTTATCTTCCTATTCCTAAAAATTTAGGAGAGATGAAAACAAAACCTACCCAACAAGCAGCTAAATGGTTGAATATGGCAGGAATTCAGGCGGATATTATTTTAGCCAGGAGTACGGCTCCTCTTGATGAACCAAGAAAAAGAAAAATTTCTATTTTTTGTAATGTTAATGAAAAAGATGTAATTTCCGCTCCCGATGTTTCTTGTATATATGAAATTCCTCTTAATTTTGAAAAAGAAAATTTAGGAAATAGGATTTTAAAAAAATTCAATCTCAGAGCTAGAAGATCTAATCTAAGAGATTGGAAAAGATTAATTTCTAATATCAAAAATTCAAAAAAAGAAGTAAAAATAGGAATAGTTGGGAAGTATTTTGAAACAGGAAAATTTACTTTAATGGACTCTTATATTTCAGTCATAGAAGCAATAAAACATGCTAGTTGGTTTTTCAAAAGAAAACCTAAAATTGGCTGGATATCTTCTGAAAAATACGAAAGAAATTCTAAGTTAGTAAAAGAGCTTAAAGATTTTGATGGAATTGTAGTTCCAGGAGGATTTGGTACAAGAGGAACTGAAGGGAAAATAAAAGCAATTGAATTTTGTAGAAAAGAAAAAATTCCCTTTTTAGGATTATGCTTTGGCTTGCAATTGAGTGTAATTGAATTTGCCAGAAATGTTTGCAAATTGAAAGGAGCAAATTCTACAGAAATTGACCCTAACACTAAATATCCTGTAATAGATGTGATACCAGAACAAAAAGCTCTTTTAAAGGAAAAAAGATATGGAGGAACAATGAGATTAGGAGAATATCTTTGTCAAGTTAAAAAAGGTACTATTTCTTTTAAAGCTTACAAGAAAAATTTAATTTTAGAAAGGCATCGTCATAGATATGAGGTGAACAATGAATTTAGAGAATTATTAGAAAAAAAAGGATTAGTGATAGCTGGAATAAATCCTCAAAGAAATTTAGTAGAAATTATAGAACATAAAAATCATCCTTTCTTTGTAGCTTGTCAATTTCATCCAGAATTTAAATCAAATCCATTAAGACCACATCCTCTCTTTAGGGAATTTATAAGAGCTTGTATAAAAAAATAAAAGCTGGTGGAAAGCCAGCTATTTTTTAAATAAAATATAAGGGATCTCTATTTCTACTTTATTTTTATCAAAGAACTCAATTTTTAAAGGAAATGTTTTAGCAGATTGATCATTTTTTAATCTTTCTAATTCTTTTTTGCTTTTTCTATCTATCTCTCCTAGAATAAAAATAGATCCTATAGAGTTGTTCTCATCTCTTTCCACCCTTATTTTCACTTCCATTTTCTATCACATTAACAATTTTAACAATTCTTTGTCTTGAGTCAAATCTTCTTTTTCTTTTTGTTGTAAATTTAACTACCCCTTCTTTGATAGCATAAAGAGTATCATCTCTTCCTTTCCTTACGTTCTTTCCAGGTAAAAATTTAGTTCCCCTTTGACGAACTAAAATAAAACCAGGCTTGACTTTCTGGCCATCGAAGATTTTTACCCCTAAATATTTAGGTCTAGAGTCTCTTCCTAATTTTGTTGAACCTGCAGATCTAGTTTTAGCCATTAATTTTTAATAAATTATTTTTTCAAAAAGTATGTTATCAAAAATAAAAAATTTTGTCAAAGAAAATAAAGATGATATAATTTTATTTGTATTAATTTTTTTGATGTGTCTTTTTTGTTTTTCTTTGGGATATATTTTTGCTAAATTAGAGAAAAAACCGCCTCTCAAAATAGAAAATTATGAAGAGAGTAGCTATTATAGGAGCTGGCATTACAGGATTATATTTAGCTCAAAAGCTATCTCAAAGAGGATATAAAATTTTTCTTTTTGAGAAAAAAGAGTGCGTAGGAAATAAATTGTGTTCAGGTTTATATTCTGAAAGAATTTTCGATTTTATTCCAGAAGCTAAAAACTTTATCCAAAATAAAATTGACTTTGTCTTTATTAATTTCCCTAAAAAAACTATTAAAGTTTCTTTTAAAAAAGAGTTATTTGTTATAAATAGAAATTTATTAGATAAATTTTTGTTTTTGAAGATAAATAAAGAGAAAGTGAAAATTCATTTTAATTATAATTTTCAAAAAATTCCTCGAAAATTTTATAGAATAATAGGAACAGACGGAGCAAATTCTACTGTAAGGAAATTATTGAAGCTCAAAGAACCTCGTTTTTATTTTACAAAAGTAGGTTATTTAGAAAAAAAAGACTTTTCTAATTTTGTAGAAGTTTTTCCTCATAAAAAAGGAGGTTTTTTATGGAAAATTCCTAGAGGAGAACAAATAGAATTTGGAATTTTAGGAGATAGAAAAGAAACTCTGACAGTCAATAAAATATTTGAAAAATTTTTAAAAAAGAATAAAATAAAATTAACAAGAGTAAAAGGAGGTCTGATAGCAGAAGGTTTTATTTTACCAAAAAAGAAAAATATTACTTTATGTGGAGAAGCAACAGGAATCGTTAAAAGTTGGTCAGGGGGGGGAGTAATTTGGTCATTAAAGAGCGCAAATATTCTTTTAGATACCTTTCCTGATTTTTTGGAATATAGAAAAAGAATGAAGAGATTTTTTTTAAAAAAAATTTATTTTTCAAAAATAGTTAAAAAATTGGTTTACTTTTTAGGTTTTAATTTTTCATTTTTTTTACCTAACAAAGTCAAAATAGAAAATGATTTTTTAATTTAAAATGGAGAAAATTCCTTATCATTTAGCAATTATACCCGATGGTAATAGAAGGTGGGCAAGAAAAAATGGAGTTCCAACTTTTGAAGGTCATAAAAGGGGAATTGAGAATTTCAAAAAGATTACCTCATTTTGTAAGAAAAAGGGGATTAAAATTTTGACTTTTTTTACTTTTTCTACAGAAAATTGGAAAAGACCGAAAGCAGAAATTAATTATTTAATGAGGCTTTTTAAAGAAACAATAAATTCTTCCATTGAAAAACTTCATAAAGAAGGTGTGAGATTAAAAGTGATTGGTGAAAGAAAAGGTTTACCTAAAGAAGTCATAAAGGCTATAGAGAGAGCAGAAGGTCTTACCAAGAACAATAAAGAAGCTCTTTTAAATTTAGCTTTAAATTATGGAGGGAGAAGGGAAATTATTTCTGCGATAGAAAAGATAATAAAAGAAAATAAAAATTATAAAATTACAGAAAATGTCTTTGAAAGATATCTTTGGACAAAAGATTTACCCGATCCTGATCTTATAATAAGAACAGGGGGAGAAAAAAGAATATCTAATTTTTTAATTTGGCAGATGGCTTATTCTGAATTATACTTTTCTAAAAAGTTTTGGCCAGATTTTACCACTAAAGATTTATCTCGAATTTTGAAAGATTATCAAAAAAGAGAAAGAAGATTTGGAAAATAATTAAAAAAAATTTAAAATAAAAAAATGAGAAGAAAAACAAAAACTTCATTTAAAAATAAATTTTCCGAAAGAGTAAAATTTTCTCTTTCAAAATTAGAAAAATTGGAAAAGACCCTTCTTTATTTTCTAATTTTTATCTTTCCTCTTTTCTTTTTACCTTTTTCCCGAGATACTATATTTTTTCCAAAACATTTTCTTCTTTTTACTATTGTAATTGTAGCTCTAATTTTATGCCTTTTAAAAGAAATTCTTAAAAAAGAATTTTCATTTAGAGAAATTGGTAAAATAAATTATTTGATTTTATTTCTTTTAATCTCTCTACTGCTCTCAACAATATTTTCTGTTTGGAGAGGAGCTTCTTTTTGGGGAATTTATTTGGATATAAAGGATTCCTTCTTGAATTTTATTTTGTTTGTAATTCTTTTCTATTTAGTAATAAACACTTTTAAAGAAAAAAAAGAAATTCAAAATTTACTTTTTATTTTAGTGTTAAGCGGGTTTATTGTTGCTTTGTGTTCTTTTCTTTCCTTCCTCAATCTACCTCCCTTTAAAAATTTTTTCCTTACTCCAGTAGGAAGAGTAAATGATCTATTGGCTTTTATTTTGATTTTATTCCCTTTAGCTTTAATTTTATCTTTTCTTTCTTCTAATTTCTATAAAAAAATTATTTTATTATTGTTTTCTGGCTTTTTCTTCTTTGAAGTCCTTCTTATTAATGAAATAGCCTTGAAAGACTCTTATTATGGCTGGTTAATATTCATTATTGAAGCATCTCTTTTGTTAATTTTATTAGAAAAATATTTAGCTAAAAGAAACTTAATGACATGGAGGTTTGTCTTAATGGGGCTAATTCTTGTAGGTTTATTTTTTATTTTGGTTAAATCTTCTTTTTCTTTCCCTCTTAATATTCCTCCTCAAGTAAGTCCAACTTTATCTGCAGAAAAAGACATTATAAAAGGAGTGTTTAAAGAAGGTTTAAAAGAAAAAATTTTAGGAACAGGTCCTAGCACTTTCGTTTTTAATTGGTCAAAATATCATTCTCCTTTGATTAATCGAACTCCTTTCTGGGGAATTAGATTTGCTTCTGGATCATCAGGAATTTTAGACTGGTTAATTACTAAAGGAATTTTAGGTTTCCTTTCTTTAATATTATTGTTTGGATATACTATATTTCTTGGGGCTAAAAAATTAATAGAAATAAAAGAAAAAGAATTTCCTTATTTGTTAGTAGTGGCAATTTTAATTTCTCTGATAATACTAGTGATCTTTGATATAGTATTTGTATTAAATTTTGTCCATTGGTTTCTATTTTGGATTCTTTTAGCTTTTTTAGTCATTTTAAGTACAGAAAAAGAAAAGAAAATCCATATACAGCCAGGAACTTTTTATTTTCCTCTCTTTTCTTTTGTGCTTTTGGGAGTAATAATTTTTGGAATAGGGGGATTAACAATAGAAGGAAAAAAATATTTAGCTGAAGCTAAATATTTTGAAGCATCGAAAAAAATGAGAGGAGGGAATATAGAAAAAGCTATAAAGTTAGTTCAAGACTCTATTAAATTGGATCCTTCAATGGATTTATATCATAGAGACTTGGCTCAACTTTATTTAACCAAATCTATGAGTATTTCTATAGATCCTTCTCTTTCTGATATAGAAAAAAGAAATAAAATTCAAAACCTAATTCAAAAGGGAATTTTTCACATCAACGAATCAATCAAAATTTCTCCTAAAAATGTAGCTAATTGGAACGTAAGAGGTTTTTTCTATAGGAATTTCATTGGATTACCTGGTGCTGATGAAGTAGCAATTTCTTCTTATAAAAAAGCTATTGAACTAGAACCTGCTTCTCCTTATGCTTACGGAGAGTTAGGAAGAGTTTATTTAATTTCTTCTCAAATTTCTCCAAATCCAGCAGATAGAGAAAAAGCTTTGAAAGAAGCAGAAAAATATCTCCAGAAAGCGATAGATCTTAAAGGAGATTATGCGCCTGCTCATTATTTATTAGCTTTAATATACGATTTGACAGGAAAGACAGAAGAAGCTATTTCCAAATTAGAAAAATTGAAGCTAGTTACTCCTAATGATGCAGGAATTTATTTCCAATTAGGAGCTATATATTGGAGAAAAAACGAACTTAATAAAGCTCAGATTGAATTAGAAAGAGCTATTCAAATATTACCTAATTATTCTAATGCTAGATATATTTTAGGACTAGTTTATGATAAAAAAGGAGAAAAAGAAAAAGCAATTCAGCAATTTCAAGAAATAGCTAAATTAAACCCTCAAAATGAAAATATAAAGAAAATTTTAGACAATCTCAAAAATGGTTTACCTGCTTTAGAGGGAATTGCTTCTTCTGAGATTTTACTTGAAGAAACACCTCCTGAGATTAAAGAATAATATTATGCGACATTTATTCACTATAAGATATGAAACTTATTTACACTGCTTTTTCAAAAAATTAGCTTATTTTAAACATCATATTTCAAAATTCGTCTTTGAGAGTGGAAATTATCCTCTGAATCCATTTATGCTCGGAGATTATTACTTGTTAGATACAATATCCAGAGATAAATTAAGAAAGATGAACAATGAATTAGTAAAAAGAGTAAATGAACTTTGGGTTTTCGGAGAAATTTCAGATGGAGTAAAAAGAGAAATAGAAATAGCTAAAGAAAACAAAATTCCTGTTAAGTATTTTAAAATAGTAAATTCTAAAAAAATTAAAAGAATTTCAGAAAAAGAAATTAAGTTTGAAAAATAATTATTTCCATATTTAAAACAACCAAGAAATTGACAATTTGGTTTTTTTATTTTATATTAAAAAAGAGGTGAATTAATTGAATAGGGGAGATAGAATTTGGTTCTTTATAACAATAGCAGGAATATGTATTTTGTTAGGATGTATTATTTACTGGGTGATAAAAATAAATATGGAAAATTTCGAGATTCTCTTTGGAAATGGGTGATGGTATATAGGAGTATTAATTCTAGGTATGGTGGGAAGTTTAATTAATGTGCCTTTTTATAAAAGAAATAACACTACTTTATACATAAATGTGGGAGGAGGTGTAATACCTGTAATTATTGTTTATTTTTTATGCAGGAAATATCTTAGCTATTTTAGAGTGTTACATTTCCTAATAGCTCTTTTAATAATGATTATAATTTCAAGATTATTAAGCTTTTATGTCAGAGAGAAAGGAGTTGTTCTAGTGGGATTAGGGGTGATAATTTCAACTTTAATAATCACTCACTTTATGAATTTTTATTCTCAAAAGGAAAATCTTTTAGCTTTAAAGCTTTCTTTCGGATATATTGTAAGTACCTTGGGAGTAATTATTGGAGGAGATATTCTTCATCTTCCACAAATTTTCAGAGATCCTGAAGTTCCAGATAAATTAAGCATAGGAGGGGCTGGAACTTCCGACGGGATATGGGTAGTTGGAATGGCTGTTATGTTTTTTATTAATCTTTTTAATCTATAAATTATATTAGCTCTTTTGAGAGCTATTTTTTTATTCCGTGAAATTTTTTATGAATTTCTCTTAAACGAGGTTTTGTCACATGGGTGTAAATTTGAGTTGAGATTATGCTTTTGTGTCCTAAAAATTCTTGAACAGTTCTTACATCTACTCCTTTAATTAACAAATCCGTAGCGAAAGAATGACGAAGAGTATGAGGAGAAGTAATAATAGGTAATCCTGCTTTTAAAACATATTTTTTAACTATTCTTTCCACGCTTCTAGGAGTTAATCTACTTTTGGGTTCTTTTCCTTTATAGTTAATAAATAAAGCTTTTTCTTTATCTTCTCTTTTTTCTAAATATTTTTTAAGCCAAAATAGCGCTCTTTTTGAAATATAAACGGTTCGAGGAACACCACCTTTTCCAATAATAGTTAATTCAAAACTTTCAACATCTTCATCTAATTTAACTTGATCTCTATTCAAAGAAACTAATTCTGACACTCTCATTCCTGTAGAAAATAAAGTTTCTAAAATGGCTCTATCTCTTAAACCTAAAAGAGTGGAAGTATTTGGGGCATTTAATAATTTTTCTATTTGTTCTAATGTTAAAAAATGAATTGTTCTTCCTTTTGTCTTCAATAACTTTATTTTTTCAGGCGGTAGGGATTTTATATCTTTTTCTGCAAAAAAAGTTAGAAGTACTCTTAAAGCTATAAGGTAATAGTTTTGGGTAGTTTTTTTAAGAAATTTCCCATCTTTTGTAGTATAAACCCTTGAAAGAAAAGTTTTATATTTAAATATGACTTCTGGAGTTAACTCTTTTGGCTTTAAATTTTCTAAGTTATTTTTTTTCAACCATTCAAAAAAAAGTTTGAGAAACCTTCCATAGTTTTCTTGGGTTTTGGAAGAGAGACCTTTTTCAATATCTAACCAATCTAAAAAATCTGGAAAATATTGAATTATTGGTTTTTGTGAATTTTTATCCATATTATATGACTCTTAAGATACATTATGCGACCTTCTTTGTTTCATGATAAACAAGCCAAAATAGCTTGTCAAGAGAAAAATTTTCACTTCCCTAGTACTTTCATTTAATAATAAAAAAAGAGAAAGAACAAGGAAAAGAACTTTCTCTTTTAGATTATCTATTAGTATAAAATCCCTCAATTTTTTGATTAAAAGAAACCACAAAACACTCTACAAGTACTTTTATTTTTCTTTCTTCAAAGAACTCTTCCAGTGCTTCCCCTACTTTCTTAGCTAGTAAATCTTTTATTTCTTTTGTTCTCTTTGATTTCTTAAATAAACCTTCAATGAAAACAGAGATCTCATCTCTTCTAGAAAATACTTCTGGTATGAAATGCACAGTTATATCCTTTGAAGTTTGTAATTCCAATTCTTTTATAGAAAGGATAGCTTGAATTATCTTTTCTTCTGCTGATATAGTCCCCCAATATCGTTGCCATCCAAAAATTTTCACCACTGGCATTCTCTCACCGTAAAAATTTTACCAAAAAGTAAAAAATTTGTCAATAAAATGCGGTGGTATGTAAGCACATATAGACCACCTTGAAATATAATAAGATCTTACTTCCTTTTTACAAAAATGTCGCATAATTTATCTAAGGATTTCTTTTAGTTTTTGCCAGAGATTTTTAGTAGTTTCTGGAATTTCTTTTTTCATTTCTTCTTTTTCTTTTTGGAACTCTTTTTCTATTTGAGGTTTCTTTCTTTCTATTTCTTTCCCTAAAATAACTTTAATTTTCTCAATAATATAAATAATTTTAGGTTTTAAAAAAGAATACCAAAAATTTTTTAATTTTGGCGAAATATATTTTTTCCAAAAATAACTAGAGTACTCTTCCATTTTTCTCCAAATAGGTAAAACTTCGTTTTTCCAAACTTCCTTTACAGCTTGAGGAAATTTTTCTAAAAAAGTCTCCCCTACTCTTTTCCCTTTTTCTTTAATTTCAGGAGGAATATTTTCAATTTCCTTTTGTTGAGCAAGAGAAAAAGAAAAAAATATAAAAAGAAATATTAAAGAAAAAATTAAAATGAAATGGATTTTCATATTTTTATTTTTTCTTTTGCTTTTTTTATTCTCTCTATTGTTTTTTCTTTTCCTAAAATTTCTGCAATCTCAAAAGGACCTGCTGAAGCTTCTTTTCCTGTCAAAGCTACTCTAAAGGGCCATAGAATTTTTCCTCTATCTTTCATTTTCTCTGCTTCTTTTAAAAGTTCTTCTTTAATCTTTTCTGAATTAAAGTTTTTCTTTTCTATTTTAAGCAATATTTTTTCGACTCTATCTAGAGAATCAAATATTTCTTTATTTGTCATATTTTTCCATCTCAATAGATCTTTATTATATTTTAATTCTTTTTTAAAGAAAAAATCTGTCAGTTCAACAATTTCTGATAATTTTTTCAGTCTTTCTTGATAAAGAATTACTATCTTTTTAATTTTTCCTTTATCAATAATTTCTCCTGTTTCTTTTATTCTAAATTTTTCTCTAAAAAGCTTCAATTCCTCAACTTTATTTTGATTTTCTAAAGGAATTTCGTTATTTTTTATTTTTTCTATAAAATTAGCTTCTCTTAAATAAGGAATGCAAAGATCAGTTAATCTTTCTGGAGATTTTTGTCTAATATAGAATCCATTTAAATAATCTAACTTTTTAATATTAAAAACAGCTCCAGATTTTTGGACTCTTTCTAAAGAAAAATCTTTTATTAGAGCGTAAATAGAATAAATCTCTCTTTCTGTTCCAGGATTCCATCCTAAAAATGCTATAAAATTAACAATAGCTTCGGGTAAATAACCTTCTTTTTTATATTGAGAAATAGAGACAGCGCCATGCCTTTTTGATAACTTACTCTTATCTGGACCTAAAATTAAAGGCAAATGAGCATATTTTGGAGTTGGAAAACCTAAAGCTTTCTGAAGAGCTATTTGTTTTGGAGTATTTGAAATATGATCTTCTCCCCTTATAACATGAGTTATTTTCATCTCGTAATCATCTACTACGCAAGCAAAATTGTACAAAGGGGTATAGAAATCTTTAGCTAAAACAATGTCTCCTATTAATTCTCCTTGATATTCTATTTTCCCTCTAATTAAATCATCGAAAACAATTTTTTTAGATGGCATTTTAAACCTAATAACATATTTTTTTCCTTTTGAAATTAATTTTTTTACTTCTTGCTGAGAAAGATTTCTACATTTACCTGTATAGCGAGGAGGCTGTCCGATGCTTAACAAATATTCTCTTTGAGTTTTTAGATCTTCTAATGAACAAAAGCAAAAATAAGCTTTATTTTCTGAAATAAGTTTTTCTAAATATTTCTTGTAAATTTCTCTTCTTTCTGATTGTCGATAAGGTCCATATTTTCCTCCGATATCTGGCCCCTCATCCCATTCAATTCCCAACCACTTTAAATTTTCTATAATATCTTTTTCAAATTCTTTTTTTGATCTTTCAGGATCTGTATCTTCGATTCTTAAAACAAATTTTCCTTCATGTTTTCTTGCAAATAAATAATTAAAAAGAGCAGTTCGAGCTGTTCCAATATGGAGAGGTCCTGTTGGAGAAGGAGCTATTCTTACTCTTGGTTTTTTAATCTGTTTTCTCATTTTTTTAAATATTCTATAAGATAAGAAGCTATTATCTTTCCTGCTTCTGGTTTTGAAAATTTTTTCGCAGATTCTTTCATTTTTTCTAAAACAGACGGATTTTCAAAAAGGTTTTTTATTTTTTCTAGAAAAAAATGAGGGGTAAAATTTGCTTCTTCTAACACAATACAAGCTCCATTTTTAGCGAAAGCATATGCATTCTTTAGTTGGTGATTTTGAGCAGATTCTGGTAAAGGTATTAAAATAGAGGGTTTCCCTACTGCTGCTATCTCAAAAATAGCTCCAGACCCTGCCCGAGATATTATTAAATCTGATATAGCATAAGCTTCTCTTAATTCATTTTCTTTTAAAAAAGGAACAGGATGGTAAAATTTTTTCAACTCATCAGGTAAAATAATTTTAGCTTCTTTTTTCACATTTTTGAAATTTTTCTCTCCTGTTTGATGAAGAAGTTCAAAATTTTTTAATAACTCCGGCAAAATGTTCAAAATGACATTATTAATTCTTTCTGCCCCTTGAGATCCTCCTAAAATTAAAATAACCTTTTTTTCTCCCTGGATTCCAAAAATCTCCTTTGCTCTTTCTTTTGATCCATTCAATAATTCTTTTCTAATAGGATTTCCCACAACTATCATTTTTGATAGAGGGAAAAATTCTGTCCTTTCAAAAGAAGCGAATATTTCTATTGCAAATTTTCCTACTATTTTGTTAGCTAATCCTGGAACTATATCTGATTCATGAAGAAAAATAGGCACTCTCAATAAAGTTCCTGCTATCACAGAAGGCAAAGACCCATATCCTCCTTTTGAAAAAATTAGATCTGGATTTAAAAAGAAAATATAAAAAAAAGCTTGAAAAATTCCTATTAAAGTCTTAAAAATATCTAAGATATTGAGAAAAAACGACTTTATTCCTAAATATCTTCTTATTTTACCTGCTAAAATTCTTTTTGTTTTCACTCCCTCTTGAGAAAATAACATAAAAGCAAAATCATCTTTTGGGCCTATATAATAGAGCTTTAACTCTTTTTCAGGAAGAGCTTTTTTTAACTCTCTCACTATTGCTATTATAGGAAAAATATGTCCTCCTGTTCCGCCTCCTGTAAATAATATTTTCATAATTTTTTAGATATATTTAATAAAATTCCTACTCCTATCATTTCAGCTATAAAAGCTGATCCTCCATAACTTATAAAAGGTAAAGGAATTCCTGTTAGAGGTAAAAGTCCTATCATTGACCCAATATTGATGAAAGCCTGTAAAGTAATCCAAAGAGTAATTCCTAAAGCAGTCAATTTAAGAAAAGATTCTCTTAAAGATTTAACAATTTTAAGTCCTTGATATAAAAACAAGAGAAAAAGAACTATTAAAATAAAAGAGCCTATAAATCCTGTCTCTTCTGAAAAAACTGCAAAAATTGCATCAGAAAAAGGACTAGGTAAAAATCCAAACTTTTGTCTACTTAATCCAAATCCTAATCCTTTTATCCCGCCAGATCCTATAGCTATTAAAGACTGCTTTAACTGATAACCTATTCCAAGAGGATCCAAATTTGGATTTAGGAAAACCAGAAATCTTGCCATCCGATAAGGAGCAAGTTTAATCAGTAAAAACAAACAAATTAATCCTAAAAATATTATTAAAATATTATGCCATAAAGGAGTATCTAAAGCAAAAAACATAAAGAAAGAAATAAGAACTATCACTCCAAGAGTGCTAATATCAGGTTGTAAAATTAAAAAAATTCCCAAAAGGGCAGAAATTAAAAGAAATCCTAAGAGGAGTTCTTTTTTCTTTCTTTTGCTAGTCAACCAGGCAGAAAAATAAAGAATAAAAGAAATTTTTAAAAATTCTGAAGGCTGGAAAGAAAAAGGACCAACTCTCACCCATCTAGAAGCTCCCCCTATACTTTCTCCAATTTTTGGTAAAAAAACAAAAGAAAGAAAGAGCAAATTAATTAGAAATATTAAAAAAGCATATTTTTTAAGAAAAGAAATAGGAATCTTATAAAAAATAAAACATAAAATAAAACCAGGTAATATTCCAAAAATAATTTGTTTTCTTAAAAGATAAAAAGGAGTACCAAATTTTTTTTGAGAGAAAGGAGCAGAAGCACTAGTTAAAATGACTATTCCTAAAATAACCAATAAAATTACATTTGAAAATAAAGAAAAATTGAATTTCTCTCTTTTTTTTATTTTTTTCATTTCTTTCCGAAATATTTTACAAATTTTTTAAATAAATTTCCTCTTTCTTTATAATCTTTAAAACAAGAAAAAGATGGAGAAGCAGGACTTAAAAGACAAATTTCTCCTTTTTTTGTCTCAAGATAACATATTTTTACAGCTTCTTTCATTGAATCTGTAAAAAAATAAAAAGGAGGTTTTTTCTTTCTTCTTTTAGCTTCATTTAGTATTTCTTTTAGAATTCGCTCGCCCGAACTTGGAAATAAAATTAGAGTTCTTATTTTTCTTTTAATAATTTCTTTAGCCAAATTTTTGAAATCTACTCCCCTATCTGTTCCTCCTAAAATTAAAGTTTTAACTCTTTTTCCTAAAAAATTCAAAGCTAAAATGGTAGATTGAGGGATAGTAGATAAAGAATCATTATAAAAATCTATACCTTTAAATCTTCCCACATATTCTAATCTATGAGGGAGAGTTTTAAATTTTAAAAGAGCTTTTTTAATCAAATTTATATCAATTTGGAAAATGTTTGCCACTTCAATAGCTGAAATTATATTTTGAGGAGGAATTGATTTGAGATTTTTGAATTTTTTAAGAAAATTTTGATATTTTCTAAGATTAATTTTTATTTTCTTTGCTTTCGACTTTTTAGCTATCTCTTTAACAAATTTATCTTCCCCATTATAAATCAAAAAATCATCTTTCTTTTGCCATCTCAATATGTTAGCTTTAGCTTTAATATAATCTTTTAAATTCCTGTAATAATCTAAATGTTCAGGATGTAAATTTAAAAAAACTGCTATCTTGGGAGAGATTTTTAAATTAAATAATTGATGGGAAGAAAGTTCATAAACAAAAATTTTATTTTCTGTACTTTTTAGTAAAAAAGAAAGAACAGGCTTTCCAATATTTCCTATCAAATGAACATCCTTTTTAGCCTCTTTCAAGATTTTATAAATTAGAGAAGCTGTTGTGCTTTTTCCTTTAGTTCCTGTTATTCCAATCACTATTCCTTTACAATTTTCTAAAAAGATCTCCGTCTGAGAAGTTATAATTTGTTTTTTTGTTAAAAAAGGAGAAATAAATTTTGGAGGAATACCTGGAGATTTCAAAATGACATCATAATTTTTAATGAATTTAAGATAATTTTTTCCTAAATGAATTTTTATTTTTTTATCTTCTTTAATTATTTTTTGAGCTTTTTCAGAAAGCTGCTTTAGTTCTTTTTTATCCCCCACTCCAATTATTTTTTTTGGAAAAATTTTTCTTAAAAATAAAAAACTATCTATTCCTTCTCTAGCAAAACCTAAAATAAGAATTTTTTTGTCTTT
>CBEVQU010000014.1:0-18459 GCA_965552115.1 uncultured bacterium
TTTGCCGGTGTAGCTCAATGGTAGAGCGGGGCTCTCATAAGGCCTAGGTAGAGGTTCGATTCCTCTCACCGGCATCGGGGACGTGGTGTAGCTTGGATAACACGTCGCCCTGTCACGGCGAAGATCGCGGGTTCGAATCCCGTCGTCCCCGCAAAGTTGATTATATATGTTAGACGTGCTAAAATCTTTTCAGGTGAAGAAATGATAATAGAGACTGAAGAATTAAGAGAGTTTATAAAGAATAGAGAAAAGAAGGAAAGAGAGGAAAAAAGAGAATTAAAAGAGTTGTTAAAAAAGTTACTTATAAAATTGGGAGAAAGAAGGATTACTGCTATTTACAAAAAGAAGCGAGAAGAGGCAGTTGATGAAATGATAGCTTTAATTCTTGCTTTTTCAGATTACTGTTCTCTTGGGATCTCTTTAGAAATAGTAACTTGCCCGAACTGTGAGGGAATTTTTTTTCCAGCTATAGGAGGAGATTTCTGTCCTTATTGTGGGTCAGGCCCGTATTTTAATAAACATTTAATAGAATCGATTACAAGTAATTAATAAAGATTTTTATTAAAGAAAAACATCGTAAGTTGTCCTCTTTGTTCTTTTTAACGCGCCTTTTCATGGCGTTTTTCTTTTTAATTAAGAGTAAATCAGGGACATTTAATCCCTTCATTTTAATATTGGATTATTTTTCTTGACAAATTATATTTTTTTATTAAAAAATTATTAGATGATTAAAATGAAAATAGGAGATATTGTGAAGATAGGATATACTGGAGAGGAAGATAGAATTGAAGAGATTTTCAAGACTGATAAAAAGGAAGTTTTTCTAACTAAAGGAAAAATACTGGGAATATTACTTTCTTCAGAAAATGAAATATCAGAAAAAATTGTTAAAAAAATAGACCGCAATACTTCTGTATTTAAAAGGGCTGTTTCTTCGAAAATAATAGTAAATGGAAAGGTATTTGTTGGATGTATAATTGATGTTTACTGCTCTACTATTGAAGAAATAGAAAAAGGGATAAAAGAGTTAATTGAAGCATTTGAATTTTATAATTCAATAGAGACTTTTATTTGGTAATTGAGCTCTTTTTATCTATGCACTTTTAAATAACTGCTTTTTTGTTAAAATTTAGGTAGGTGAGCAAATGAAAAAGAAAAAATGTGCTATCTGTGGAGGAGAATTAGTAAAAATACCAAGTATCTCTTCTTTGGTTAAGCCTACCAAGGAAATAGAGAATATATTTGAAGATATATCTATTGTAGAGATTGAATTACCTCTCTGTTATTGTCAAAAATGTAAAGCGGTATTTTACTGTCCAAATGAGCAAAAAGCTGATCAGAAAGAAAAAATTTCCAGAAAAGAGAAAGATCTTTTAGCTCAAGCTTTTTGTTAAGATATCAAAGCTCATTACTCTCCCTTTCTTTTTGGGAGTTTTTTTATTTGAAAATGATTAAAAAATAAGCTAAAATTAAAGAAAAAAGAGGAATTTAAAGCAGAAAAAAATGGCTATTTTTAATTTAAAAGAGATAAAAAGAGAAGCAAAAGAAGAGATTTTAGAAGCTAAAGATTTAAGAGATTTAGATAAAATTTTTAAAAAATTTTTAGGAAAAAAGGGAAAATTAAGAGAGATTTCAAAAAAATTAAAAGAACTTTCTCAAAAAGAGAGGAAAAAAATAGGAATGGAGATAAATTTGGTGAAAAAAGAATTAGAGAAATTAATTGAAAAGAAAAAAACAGAATTAAAAAAAGAATATCTTGAGACGAAAGAGAAGAAAATCGACATCACTGTTCCAGGAAAGAAAATAGAAAAAGGACATTTGCATCCGATAACTCAAGTGAGAAGAAAGGTAGAAGAGATTTTTCAATCAATGGGATTTTCTCTGGTTGAAGGGCCAGAAATTGAAAATGAATGGTACAATTTCGATGCTTTAAATATTCCTAAAAATCATCCCGCTAGAGATTTGTGGGATACTTTTTGGTTAAAAGAAGATAAATTACTTTTAAGAACTCATACCACGCCTGTTGATGTAAGATATTTAGAAAAAAATAACCCTCCTTTAAGGATAATTATTCCAGGAAGGATTTTTAGACACGAAGCTACAGATGCTTCCCATGAGATAAATTTTTATCAAATAGATGGACTGATGATAGACAAAGATATTTCAATAGCTGATTTCAAAGGAATTATTAAAAAATTTTTTATCTTATTTTTTAACAAAGAAATCTCAATAAGATTAAGGCCAAGCTTTTTTCCTTTTACAGAGCCTTCTTTTGAAGTAGATGTTTTATGTGTGAATTGTAAAGGGAAAGGATGTTCGGTTTGTTCTCAAACAGGATGGGTAGAGATGATGGGGGCAGGTATGATTCATCCAAATGTTTTAAAAAATTCTGGTTTAAATCCAAAATTTTGGCAAGGTTTTGCTTTTGGAATGGGGTTAGACAGATTGACAATGATGAAATTTAAAATTACAGACATCAGACTATTTTATTGTGGAGATTTAAGATTCTTAAAACAATTTTAAAGGTCGATAAACAATTTTAAAGGTTGATACAAAGGATAAAATTTAAATTATGTTAATAGAAAATATATTTTATATTGGCATAATATCTTTCCTTATTTCTTTAGGGGTAACTATTTTTTATGTAAAAGGGAAAAAAGTATCAGGTATTTCTGCGCTTTTAATGTTTGTCCTGACTATAGCAATTACCATTTTATTTAATGGTATATATACTGATATGATTAAAGTTCCTCGCTTTTATTTATCAGAAAATATAAGATGGATATTTGCAATAAAGGCTCTTACTTTACATGCTATTTATGTAAGTATCCTCTTGATTATTTTCGCTATTATTTATTCGACATCAAAAAGAAAAGGAGAAAGATATGCTTCTTTGTGTGTGCCTTATTTTGTAGCTTCAATTGTAGTAACTATTCGTTGGTTATATGATGCATGTGTTTTAATTATCGAAAAGTACCATAAAATAGGAGTATATGCTGTTTTAGGAGTAATAATAGTGGTAATTTCAGGAATTATTTTCTATCTTCAAGAAAGAAAAGAGAAACTAGAGAAATTAAAGAAAGGAGAAGAAATAAGAGAGATTAAAGAGTATAAATAATTTTCTTCTGATTAATAAAGTTTTTAAGTTATAACTATTATGCAAAGCGTAATAAAAATTATTATTTTCTTTATTATATTATTTGGGGGAGCAATAAGTATATATTTAGTGGATAAATATTGGCAACCAAAGATTAATGAATCAATATGTGATGAAATCTTAGACATAAAAGATAGAGATAGATGTTATTATGATGTTGCCATTGAGAAGTGGGATTCGTTGCTGTGTAGTAAAATCGAAAAATTAGAATTTCAAAGGAATAAATGCTACTATGATATAGCTACGAAAACTAAAAATGTGAAATTGTGTGAAGAAATTAGAAATAATTCATGGTTGAAAACGCAATGTTATAAAGAAATTAGTCCCGAACTTGTAAAGCCCGATTTAATAATAAACCAAGTAAGGACTCATCCTTCCCCTCTTAGATATGGGCATGACAAAGTAATATATTTTGATATAGAAGTAAAGAATATAGGAATAAAGACAATCGAAGAATCAGTGAAAATCCAAGTGAAAGGAGAAAGTATGCCAGAGCATAGAGTAGCAACTTTATATTTCTCTCCTACTGTTCCCATGAAGCCAGGGAGTGTTAAGACAATAACTATTTCTTATCCATTGAATTTCGTCGGCAAAAGAAATTTCCTTATTCAAGTTGATCCTTTTGATAAGATAGATGAAGTAAATGAAGAAAATAATCAATTGGTATATTCAGTAAGTGTAAAATAAGTAGATTATAATATCCGATCATATTGAAGTAATTAAAAATAATTGTAGAACATTTTATTTAATAAATAAAATCCAAAATGCTATTTTCATATAATTGGTTAAAAGAATATATAAAAGGGAAGCTTCCTAAACCAGAAAAACTATCTCAGATTTTAACAATGAGAGCTTTTGAAGTTGAGGAAGTAAAGAAAGTAAAAGGAGATTTCCTTTTAGATATAGATGTTTTACCAAATAGAGCTCCAGATTGCTTCTCTTATGTGGGAATGGCAAGGGAAATATCTGCCATTTTGAATTTAAAATTTGTCTCTCCGAAATTTAAAATAAAAGAGTCAAAAGAAAAAAGCGAGGATTTTATAAAAATAAATATTAAAAACAAAGAGGATTGTTTTAGATATACAGGGAGAATAATAAAAAATGTAAAAGTAGGACCTTCCCCAAAAGAAATTAAAGAGAGATTGAAAATTTTAGGTTTAAATTCAATAAATAATGTAGTTGATATTTTGAATTATGTAATGCTTGAAACAGGACAACCTCTTCATGCCTTTGATTTAGAAAAAATTACCAAAAGAGAAATTATCGTAAGAAAAGCAAAAAATGGAGAAAAGATAGAGACTTTAGATGGAAAAAAATATACTTTAACAAATAAAATATTGATTATTGCTGATAGAAAGGAACCTTTAGCAATAGCTGGAATCAAAGGAGGGAAAAAAGCTGAAATTAATTCAAAAACAAAAAATATTGTTATTGAATCTGCAAATTTTAATCCCCTTTCTATAAGGAAAGCTCGTCAAATTTTAAATTTACAAACAGATGCTTCTTTGAGATTTGAACATGGAATAGATGTTAATTTAACAGAAAAGGCAATAGATAGAGTAGTTTATTTAATTCAAAAATATTGTGGAGGGGAAATTTTGAAAGGGAAAGTAGATATAATTTTTCAAAAATCTTTACCAAAAATAGTAAGATTGAATTTTGAAAAATTGGAAAAATTATCTGGAATTAAAATTCCCAAAAATGAAATCTTGAAAATATTTAAAAATTTAGAGTTTGAGATCTTAAAGAAAGATAAAAAAGGAATTTTAGTTAAAATTCCTACTTTCAGAAAAGATATTCAAATAGAGGAAGATTTAATAGAGGAGGTTGTAAGAATTTACGGTTTAGAAAAAATTCCAGAGAAATTACCTCTTTTTCCAGTCTTACCTCCCAAGAGAAACGATAACATTTTCTGGGAAAATGTCACCAAGGATTTCTTGAAAGAAATGAAATTTACAGAGGTTTATAATTATTCTTTTTTTGGAAAAAAAGAAGCCGAAATTTTCCCATTAGATAAAATTATCGAAGTTAAAAATCCCCAAAGTGAGAAGTTTAAATATTTAAGATGTTCTTTAATTCCGAATTTATTAAAGAATGTTAAAGAAAATTTGAAATATTTTGAGGAGTTCAAAATTTTTGAGTTAGGAAAAATATTTTTTAAAGAAAAAAATAAAGTTTTGGAAAAAAGAATGCTGAGTGGAGCAATTTTAAGAAGAGGAGCTAAAAAAGAAGATATTTTCTATGAAATGAAAGGTGTTTTGGATTCTCTTTTTGAAAAATTGGGTATTTCTCAGCATTTTTACGATGAATATAAAATTTCTCCCGAAACTACACCTTTTTCTCTTTGGAATTTAATAAATTGTGCTGAGATAAGAATAGATAATACAGAAGTAGGATTTTTAGGAGAGATAAATAAAAAGATTTTAGAAAAATTTGATATTTCAGAAAATGTAATAGTTTTTGATATTGATTTCGAGAAATTGCAAAAAGAAGCTGTAGAAGAGGTAGAGTATAGACCCGTTTCTCCTTTCCCTGCAGTTATTAGAGATATTGCTATTTTGGTTCCTAAGGAGACAAAAGTAATAGAATTGTTAAATATAATAAATTCAACTGGAGGAGATCTGATAAGAGACGTTGATCTATTCGATCTTTATGAAGGGAAACCTTTACCTGAAGGGAAAAAGAATGTTGCTTTTCATATAATATATCAAGCTAAAGATAGGACATTAACTTCAAAAGAAGTAGATAAATTACATCAAAAAATTATAAAAGCTATAGAAAAAAATCCAGAATGGGAAGTTAGAAAATAAATTAAAAAACATGAGAAAAAAGAAAACAAAAAAGAAAGAAATAGAAAAAGAATATACTGCAAAAGATATTTATGTTTTAGAAGGTTTAGAACCTGTTAGAAGAAGACCTGCTATGTATATTGGTTCTACTGGTCCTGATGGTCTTCATCATCTAATCTGGGAATGCGTGGACAATGCCTTAGATGAAGCGATGGCAGGTTTTTGTAAAAATATTGAGGTTTCTCTTTTGCCAAATAATAGAGTAAAAGTCTCAGATGACGGAAGAGGAATTCCTGTAGACAAACACCCTCAAACTAAAAAATCTGCTTTAGAGACTGTTATGACTACTTTACATGCGGGAGCTAAATTTGGAGGGAAGGCATATCAGGTAGCAGGAGGATTACATGGGGTTGGAGTTTCGGTGGTTTGTGCCCTTTCTAAATATATGAAAGTTGAAGTTTGTCGAGATGGGAAAAAATACGTTCAAGAGTATTCCAGAGGAAAGCCTAAAACAAAAGTTAAAAAAATAGGAAAATGTAAGAAGACAGGGACAACAGTTTTGTTTGAACCAGATCCTGAAATTTTTAGAGAGATAAAGTTTAATCTCAAAAGAATCTTAAAACATTTAAGACAGCAAGCTTATTTAACAAGAGGGGTAAAAATTACAGTCAGAGATGAGAGAGAAAAAGAAAAAGAATTTCAATATAGTTTTTATTTTGAGGGAGGTCTTAAATCCTATGTGAAATATTTAGTAAAAGGCTCAATTCCCTTACATCAAAATATTTTCTACTGTCAGGGGGAATACGAAGATATAATAGTAGAAGCTGCTTTCCAATATACCCAAGATTATGAGATTTATGAAGAAAGCTTTGCCAATAATATTTTAACTGAAGAAGGAGGAACACATTTAACAGGTTTTAGAGGGGCTTTAACAAGAACAATAAATGATTATGCTAGGAGAAACGAGCTTTTAAAGGAAGGAGAAGAGAATCTATCTGGGGAAGATATTAGAGAAGGAATAACAGCAGTTGTTTCTGTTAAAATAAAACAACCTCAATTTGAAGGCCAAACTAAAGCAAAATTAGGAAATCCTGAGGCAAAAATAGCAGTAGAAACAGTTGTTTCTGAAAAACTTTTCGATTTTCTCGAGAAAAATCCGACAGATGCAAAGCAAATTATAGAGAAAGCTCTTTTAAGTCAGAAAGCGAGAAAAGCAGCGAAAGCTGCTCGTCAGACAGTTTTAAAAAAGAGGATCTTAGAAGGACTATCTTTACCAGGAAAGTTAGCAGATTGTATTTCGAGAAAACCTGAAGAAAGAGAGCTGTATATTGTAGAGGGTGAGTCAGCTGGAGGATCTGCTAAACAAGCCAGAGACAGAAACTTCCAAGCAATTTTACCTCTAAGAGGAAAAATTCTAAATGTCGAAAAAGCAAGATTAGATAAAGTTTTGTCTTCAAAAGAAATAAAATCTTTAATTGTTGCTTTAGGAACTGCTATCGCTGAAGATTTTAACATAGATAAAATAAGATATCACAGAATTATCATTATGACAGATTCCGATGTTGATGGTTCACATATTAGAACTTTACTTTTAACTCTCTTTTTTAGATATTTTCAACCTGTTATTGAAAGAGGATATCTTTACGTTGCTCAACCTCCTCTTTATAGAATCCAAAAAGGCAAAAGAATAGAATATGCTTATACTGAAGCTGACAAAGAAGAAATTTTAGCTGATATGAAAAAAGATAAAAAAGAAAAAGGAGAGATTGTAATTCAAAGATACAAAGGATTAGGAGAAATGACTCCTCAACAGCTTTGGGACACAACTATGAATCCAGAAAATAGAGTTTTAAAGAAAATCACTATTGAAGATGCTAAAGAGGCAGATAGAATCTTTGATACCTTAATGGGTTCTGAAGTAGCTCCTAGAAAAAAATTCATTCAAATTCACGCCAAAAAAGTAAAGAATTTAGATATATAATGGTTTTTTTGAGATAAAATCATTATTAAATAAAAATAAGGAAATTCAAATTTGAATTTCCTTGTGACTGTGAATCTAAAAGAGTAAAAAAGAGCAAAAAATAGAAAAGGGGAGAGATTAGCCTAGACCTGATTCTTCAGGTGGTGGAGGAATGTATGGATGTATTGAGATTTTAAGGTGTAAGTTTGAGAGATCAAAGTCATCTTCTGGATATCCTGCTTTTATAAAGAATTTGAAGTTTATCGTTGCATTCATCGGAATATTTCTTATTTCTATGGTTCTTTGCATTAAGTCTCCTCCAAAGTAATATACTGTTGTATTAGTGTCTCTATTTGTCACGTTTCCTGAGATCCACAGATTCTCTATAATTCCGTACGGCTTGTTGTCTAGCCAAATCGTTGCATCAATACGCCCCCAGCAGTTGTGACTAAGATTCACTGAATATCCCTTCAATGTTGTGAACCACTCGCCTGGATGTAAAGTACCCAGATTTACTGTTATGGTCTCAGTATTTGTCTCCACGCCCTTCACTTCTCCTTGGAAATCCACGATCTTCATGGATTTCCAGAAGTATCCGCCACCGCCTGCTATTACTATCCCTGCTGCGAGCAGCAGAGATAGCCCCACAACTAAAATTCTTTTCCTATTCATTTCACCACCGAGTAAATTTTATCATAAATAAAAGAGATTGTCAAGGTTTCTCTTCTTTGTCTTTGAAATGATATAATTAGATAATGGACAAATTCTCTCTGCCTATTTTAGTTTTTATCATCGTTGTTTTATTGGGAGCTAATTTGTTTTTGATTTATGATTTATTTTTCATAGAAGGAGGAGAAAAGAAAGATCTTTCTAAAGAAAATATTTCTCAGAAACTAGAGGAAAAGCAAAAAGAATATCAAAAGCCTGAGCTAGAGGAGGAGATTTCTGAAATAAAAATAATTGTTGCGGGAGATATGATGTTAGATAGGGGAGTAGAGTATATGGTGAATAAATTTGGAAAGGGAGATTTTAAATTTCCTTTTTTAAAGATAGCAAATTATCTTAAAGAAGCAGACATTGTTTTTGGAAATTTAGAGGGTCCTATTTCAGAAAGAGGAAAAAAATTAGGGAGTATTTATTCTTTCAGACATAACCCTAAAATAATTGAGGGTCTGAAATATGCTAACTTTAATGTAATTTCTTTAGCTAACAATCATGCTTTAGATTATGGAAGAGAAGCTTTAGAAGATACAATGAATATTTTAAAAGAAAATGAGATAGAATATGTAGGAGCAGGTTTTAATGAAAAAGAAGCTTTTTCTGTAAAAATTAAAGAAGTAAAAGGTCAGAAAATAGGATTTTTATCTTTTACTAATATAGGAACAAAAGAATTCAAAGCAGGGAATAATTTCTCTGGAATAAGTTTTATTGAAAAAGAAGATCTTGAGAAAGTTAAAGAAATTATAAAAGAAGCTAAAGAAAAAGTTGACTTTCTGATTGTAGCTTTTCATTCAGGTAAAGAATACAGTTTTGAGCCTACTCCTTTTCAAATAGAATTTGATAGAATGTGTATTAATGCTGGAGCAGATGTTGTTGCAGGTCATCATCCTCATGTTGTTCAAAAAACAGAGAAATATAAAGGAGGTTTTATAGTCTATAGTTTGGGAAACTTTATCTTTGATCAATATTTTTCAGAAAATACAATGAAAGGTATTTTACTTGAAATTTTAATTAAGAATGGAAAATTAGAAAAAATTGAGACAAAAGAATATAAGTTAAATGAGTACTATCAACCTTATTTTCCTGAAAACAAACTTGACTTTATAAATTTGTTTTCTTAAGATTTAATAAAAAGCCCAGTTGGGCTTTTTAAAATAAAGTTATGAAAATTAAAGAAATTCCCAAAAAATTGATTAGTTTTTTAAAAGAAGTGAAAGTTGAAATGAAAAGAGTAAATTGGCCAAGAAGGGAAGAGACTGTTAAATATACTTTGATTGTGATTTTAATTACCTTAATAGTGGCAGCTTTTTTGGGAACTTTAGATTTTATCTTTACCACTCTGTTAAATAAAATAATTTTAAGATAATATGCCAAAACAAAGAGTTCCAAAAGAAAGGAGATGGTATGTTATTCATACTTATTCTGGATATGAAGATGCAGTAGCTAAGAATTTGAAGCAAAGAGTTGAAAGTTTAGGTATGGAAGACAAAATCTTTAATATTTTGGTTCCGAAAGAAAAAAAGATTAAAATAAAAGATGGGAAGAGAAAAGTAGTAGAGGAGAAAATTTATCCTGGATACATTTTAGTGGAAATGATAGTGACAGATGATTCATGGTATGTAGTAAGAAACACTCCAAGAGTGACAGGTTTTATAGGAGCAGGAACGACTCCTATTCCAGTAAAAAAAGAAGAGATAGAGAAATTGAAAAAGAGAATGGGAATGAAAGAACCTAAATTTAAAATTGACTTCAAAAAAGGCGATAGAGTTAAAATCGTAGATGGTCCCTTTAAAGATTTTGATGGAAAAGTTCAGGAAGTAGATGAAGAAAAAGGAAAAGTAAAAGTGTTAATTAATATGTTTGGTAGAGATACGCCAGTGGAGTTAGATTCTCTTCAAATTAAGAGAATTTAAAATGAAAAAGATAAAAGCTAAAGTAAAATTACAGATTCCTGCCGGTCAAGCAACACCTGCTCCGCCAGTAGGTCCTATTTTAGCTCAGCATGGAATTAATATATCTGAGTTTTGTCAGAAATTTAACGATTCAACAAGAGATAAAACAGGCTATACTATTCCTGTAGAAATTATAATTTTTGAAGATAGAAGTTATGAGTTTAAATTAAAAGAGCCTCCTGCTTCTGAATTATTAAAGAAAGCAGCTGGAATTGAGAAAGGATCAGGAGAACCAAACAGAAGAAAAGTAGCTTCTATTACAAAAGATCAATTAAAAGAAATTGCGAAAAGAAAAATGAAAGATTTAAATACCACAAATATTGAGAAAGCTATGAAAATTATTGAAGGAACAGCAAAAAGCATGGGAATTGAGATCCAAGATTAATTTTTTTTAATTATGATTCTATCAGATAGAGATATTAAGAGATATTTAAAAGAAGGAAAAATAAAAATAAAACCTGAACCTGATTTAAAAAAACAATTAGGGCCGTGCTCTTTAGATTTAAGATTAGGGAATATTTTTAGATGTTTTAAACATAATAAATTTCCTTATGTTGATGTGAACTCAAAAATTTCTATTGAAGAAATTATGGAAGAAATAAAGATAAAGAAAGGAGAGCCTCTGATTATGCAACCTGGAGATTTTATTTTAGCTGTTACTTTAGAAGAGTTTGAATTGCCTTCAGATATTATGGCAAGATTAGATGGGAGAAGTTCTTTAGGAAGATTGGGAATAGTTGTTCATTCAACGGCAGCCAGATTTGATCCAGGATGGAGAGGAAAAGCAGTAATGGAATTGGGAAATTTAGGAAGGTTACCGGTAGCTCTTTACCCTGGAATGAGAATTTGTGCTCTTACCTTCGAAACTTTATCCAGTCCTTGCGAAGTTCCTTATGTAAAACAGAGAGATCATAAATACGCTGACCAGAAAGGACCAGATCCTAGTAAGATTCATATTGAAAAAAGATTAAATGAAAAAAACTAAAGATTTAAAGATAAAATTTTTAGGAATTATCCCTGTTTTAAAAGATAAAACAGGTTTTTTAAATCCTCAAGAGATAGTTTCTTTTTCAGCTCTTTTAACTTTTAAAGGAAAAGATGTTTTAAAACTTATTAGATCTTCTTTAAAGAAGGGAGAAAAGATAGAAGATAAAATAAAAAAGATTTTAAATAAATCTTCTTTAAGAGGGCACGCTTCCTTATCAACTACACCAGTTTTGTGCTTTTCTTTTGAAGGAAGTAAATTTTTAGATTCTGCTTTAACAGGTTTTTATTTTGGTTCTTTTTTGATGAGTTCTGGAAGAAGGACACAAACTACCAAAAAAGATATAATTTTTCCTTCCACTATTTTAAATAACAAAAAAGCAAAAACTCTTTATCAGGAAATTTCAGAGAAAAATATTGATTTTTTTAATTTTCTTTTGAAAGAAGGAATTAAGAAAGATTCGGCTTCGAAAATTTTACAATATGGAATTTATGGAACAGGATTGGTTCAGTTTCCTTTAGAAAATATTATTTCTTTGAAAAGAGAGTTTGAGTTGGAAAAAGAATGGATGCCAGAGGAAATAGGTTTTCTTTTAGAGAAAATAGAAAAAAATTTAAAAAAACTTGGAGTAGATCTCTTATATTTTACAAGATTGATTTCTCCAAGAAATGCTTATCCTTATCCTAATATTTTCAAAGATCCCAAAAAAGTGAATTTAGTAAGAGACCTTCCGTCTTTAAAAGAAAAAGATTTTAAGATAATTTCTATCAATTTAAATATCACTCCTAATTTGAAGAAAAAACTTTCCTTTCTTAAAAAAGAAATCGAAAAAATTTCAAAAAGCAAAAGAAAGATCATTAAAAATTGGCAAAAATTCTTGAAAGCATATCGTGAGATTGCCAGGGATTATAATTTAGCTGTTCAACTTGAGATTTTTTCTAGGATACCTTGGAGAATATGGGGAGAAAAGAAAAGACATAGAACATGTCATCAAGTAGTAGAATCTATTTATTTTTCAATAGATAGAGCCTATCAAGTTTTTAAAAAGAAAGAAGAGAAAATAAGAAAAGGAACTTTAAATAAAAAAGACCTTTCTTTTATTGAGACTGTTTTCTCTTTACCTTTTTCTATATTAGCTGAAAAAAAATTAACTTCCCTCTATCTTAAAAGAGCTCTTGATTCCTTTTTAGGATACAAAAAATTGTTAAGATTAGGAGTAAAAGAAAGAGATGCTATTTTTATTATTCCAAGGGGGGTAAAAATTCAAATGATTCAAAGATATGATCTTTATAATCTTATTTGTGGTTTTTATCCTTTGAGGCTTTGTAAAACAGCTGAAGAGGAATTGAATTATCTTACTAATTTAGAAGTAAAAGAAATAAAAAAGATTCTTATTAAAAAGGGAGCTAAAATCTTAGCAGATTTAATTTCTCCCAAGTGCCATTTGACTTTATTTTGTTTAGAAGAGAAAATGTGTGGCAAAATAAGAGAAAAGGTTTCAAATTATGATGAAAAATTTCATCGGGAAATGAAAAAAGAATTAGAAAAGAAATTTCAAGAAATATATGGATTTAAAAAAAGAAGATAAAAAAATTTACAATTTCATTAAAAAAGAAATCTGCCGCCAAAAGGAAGGGTTGATTTTAATTCCTTCTGAGAATTATGCTTCTCCTGCTGTTTTGAAAGCTATGGGAACTCCTTTAAGTAATAAATATTCTGAAGGTTATCCAGGAAAAAGATATTATTCTGGGAACAAATTTATAGATGAAATTGAAAAAATAGCTATAGAAAGAGCAAAAAAAATTTTTAAAGCAGAACACGCTAATGTTCAACCTCATTCAGGTTCTCAAGCAAATGAAGCCGTTTTTTTTGCTTTATTGAAACCGGGAGATAGAGTGTTATCTTTGTCTTTAGATTGTGGAGGTCATTTAACCCATGGAGCTAAAATAAATTTTTCTGGAAAATTTTATAAATTCTTCCATTATAAGGTGAATAAAAAAACAGAAAAAATTGATTTTAAAGAAGTTGAAGAGAAAGCTAAAAAATATAAACCAAAAATTATTATAGCTTCTACTACCGCTTATTCTCGAATTTTGGATTTTAAGAAATTTAGAGAAATTGCAGATAAGGTTAAAGCTTATCTGTTAGCTGATATAGCTCATATTGCAGGATTGATTGTTGCAGGATTTCACCCTCATCCTTTTCCTTTTGCTGATGTAGTAACTACTACTACCCATAAGACCTTAAGGGGACCAAGAGGAGGTTTAATTTTATCTAGAAAGAAAGATAGATTTACAGGAGAAAATCTAGCTGAAAAAATAGATAGGGCAGTTTTTCCTGGAGTTCAGGGGGGACCTTTAGAGCATGTGATAGCTGCAAAAGCAGTTTGTTTTTTAGAGGCTCAAAAACCTTCTTTTAAAATTTACCAAAGGCAAGTTATAAAGAACGCTAAAGCTATGGTTGAAATTTTTAAAAAAGAAGGTTTTAGAGTAATTAGCGGAGGGACAGATAATCATTTATTTATGATTGATATATCTCCAACAGGTTTATCTTCCCTTTTTATTCAAAAGGAATTAGAAAAAGTAGGAATTTATGTAAATAGAAATATGATTCCTTTTGATAAAAGATCTCCTTTTGATCCTTCTGGAATTAGAATGGGTTCTCCTGCTATCACTTCAAGAGGATTAAAAGAAAAAGAAGCTGAAGAAGTAGCTTTTTTGGTTTGTCAATTAATTAAAAATATAAAATCTACCTTAATAAAAAACAAAATCAAAAAGAGAGTAAAGGAAATTTGTAAAAAATTCCCTATTTATGAGAATTTTCAATGGTAAAAAGATAGCAGATAAGATTTTGGAAGATTTGAAGGAAAAAATATCAAAAGAAAGAATTTTACCTACTTTAGCTGTTATTTATGTGAATTCAAATCCAGAATCAGAACTTTATATTAGAAAAAAAAGAGAGACTTCAAAAGAAATAGGAATAAGATTTTTTTGTTACGTTTTTAAAAAGACAGAAAAAGAAGAAAAAATTATAGAGAGAATTAGAAAATTAAATAGTTCCCCTGTAATTGATGGAATCATTGTTCAACTTCCTTTACCTAAAGGATTTAATACGGAAAAAATTATAGAAGCAATAGATCCTAAAAAAGACGTAGATGGGTTCCACAAAAAAAATAGAGAATTATTAAAAAAAGGCCGTCCTTATTTTTTCCCAGTATTACCCCAAGCTATCTTTTTAGCTTTAAAGAAGGTTAGAAAGAAAAGAAAAAAAATTTTAGCTTTAGTCAATTCAGATATTTTCGGAAAAACTTTGGAAGAATTTTTAAAGAAAAAGAGAATAAAAGTTAAATATTTAATTTTTAAGAAGAAAGACTTTCCAAAAATAAAAAAAGAATTAAAGAAAGCAGATATTATAATTTCTGTTTTAGGGAAACCATTTTTTCTTAAAGGTGAAATGATTAAAAAAGGAGTAGCTTTAATTGACGGAGGTATAAGAGTTTTAGAAAAAGGAAAAATTAAAGGAGATGTAGATAGAGAAAGTGTAAAAGAAAAAGCTTCTTTTTTAACTCCGGTTCCTGGAGGAATAGGACCTTTGACAGTAGCTTTGCTTTTGAAAAATGTTTATCTTTCAGCGAAAAGAAAGCTTAATGAATGATTTATGGTTTTAGGAATAGATAAATTATTAAAATTGGTAAAAGAAAAAAAATTAGTAGAAAATCTTTCAGAAAGAGAGCTAAAAAATCCCGAAGGAGCAGGTTTTGATTTAAGAATAGGGGAAATTTACGAAATTGAAGGAGAAGGTTTTTTAGGGATTGAGGAAAGAAAAACACCTAAAGTCAAATTAGTTGGAAAATTTAGCAAACAAAAGAAAGAAAAATTTATTTTAGAACCAAATAAATATTACTTAATTAAAACATTAGAAAAAGTAAATTTACCAGAGAACATTTTAGCTCTCTCTACTCCAAGATCTACTCTTTTTAGATCAGGAATTTATATTTTTGGAGGGCAGGTTCCACCAGGTTATAAAGGAGAATTAACTATGGGAATTTACAATTTTAGCCAAGAAAATTTTGAGTTAGAGTTAGGCTCGAGAGTAATTCATATTATGTTTTTTGAAATAAAAGGAAAAGCTAATTTATACAGAGGACAATGGCAAGGAGGGAGAGTATCAAGTGAAGAAAAAGAAAAACAAGTATAATTTTTTAAATTAAAATGAATATCTCTTGACGTAAAGAGGTTTTTTTATTAAATTAAAATATCTCAATGAAGCTCTTTAAAAGCTGAGAGATAACGGGCCAGGCGGAATCCTGGCAAATTTTAAAGGGAGGTGATTAAAATGGAAGCTGAAGAAAGATTAATTTTTGCTCTAGATGTAACAGACTTTGATAAGGCTGTTTCTCTTTTAGACAAATTAGAAGAGACGATAAAATGGGTAAAAGTGAATTCTCTAGCTGCAGCTTTCCCTGAGATAATAGAGGAGATAAAACAGAGAAAAATGAAAGTTTGGAGAGATTGGAAACATCATGATATTCCAGGTACAGTGAAAAACTTTATTATAGCTGATATTTTGAGAGATATAGATATGACAACTGTTCATATTTTAGGAGGAAAGAAGATGCTCGAATATGCAGTTGAAACGAAGAAAGAATTCAATAGCAACATTAAAATTTTAGGGATAACTATTCTAACAAGCCATGATCAAAAGAGCTTCAATGAAGAGTTAGGTTTTCCAGGAGTAATAGAAGTTAAAGTATATCAATTAGCAAGGCTAGCGAGCGAAGTCGGAATAGATGGGGTGGTATGTTCTGCGAAAGAACTCTCTTATTTGAGAGACTTTCCAAATTTAATAAAAGTTACTCCGGGAATAAAGCCTCTTTGGGCTCAAGGAAGAAAAGATCAAAAGAGAGTAACGACACCCTCTGAAGCTATTCTAAAAGGAGCAGATTATATTGTAGTAGGAAGTGCAATTCATAAATCACCCAATCCAAAAGAAGCAGCAGAAAAAATAGTAGCTGAAATAGAAAGTGCTTTGGAGGTGAAAGAATGAGTGTGGGAGTAAACTTAAAGAGAATATTGGAAACTTATGGAATAAAAGGACTAAATCCAGATGATTTTATAGGGATAGATCTTTCCCAAAAAGAAATTTTAATGATTCTTGAAGCTTGCGATGCTGTTTGGATTCATGACGGAGATCCAAGAAAGCCTCATGTTGAATTGACTTCTGGATTATGTAGCAATGCTTATTTTAATCTCTCAAAAGTCCTTCAGTATCCTAATATTGTTCAGATTTTAGCTCATCAATTAACTAGAAAATTATCTGAGAAAGGAATTACTTGGTCTGAAGTAGATTGGGTAGTAGGATCACCTTACGCAGCGATAACTTTTTCGTTTGAAGTAGCAAGACAACTAGGGGTTCTTCATGGATTTTGCGAAAAAGCAAAAGAAGATCCAAAGAAAATGGTTTGGAAAAGATTTGAAATTTCAGAAGGGCAAAGAGTATTGCAGGTAGAAGAATTGATAACTACAAGCTCAACTTTTAGAAAGGTAAGGAAGGCTATAGAAGAAGGAAATCCTTTGAAAGTAGAGTTTCTTCCAATAATAGGAACAATTGTTCATCGTCCTCCAAAATTACCTGTAGAATACGAGATCGATAGAGAAAAGATAAAAATTGTCGCTTTGGTAGAAAAAGAAGTTTTTGCTACTCAACCTGAGAAATGTCCCCTTTGTAAAAAAGGATCAAAAAGGTTAAGACCAAAAGAAAATTGGAAGGAGCTTACAAGGAAAAGTTAAATTTGTTAACTTACTGTTCTTTTTGAGAAAGGGGATTTCCCCTCTTTTTTATTTGACAAATTAAGTATTTTTTGATACCTTTAAAAAGGTGATTAATTGAATTCTTGGGAAATAGCTGAATTAAGAGGGAAGATAGCAATAGAAAAAGTAGTGAGAATCTTAAAAGAGCTGAAAAAAGAAGGAAAAATTAGAGATTTTGGAGAGACTATCCCTTTTAGTAGAGAAGATAAAAGAGGAATAGATATATTTATTTTCCCTTTTAATAAAAAAGAAATTAGGCTCCAAATTAAAGCAGGCGATCACTTAACTTTAGAAGAAAAAGAAAAATATAGGAAAGGTAAAATTTTTTTGATAAAAAATGTTCTTAAAAAAACAGATAGAGAAATAAAAAATGAAATTTTAAAAATTTTAAAATCTTAGCTCTTTTTTGAGAGCTTTTTATTTTATGCTAAAATATTCTTAATGAAGAAAAATCCTTTTTTAGGAAAACTTATAGTCTTTGATGGTTTAGATGGTTCAGGTTTAACAACCCAAGCTAATCTTTTAGTAAAAAAAATAAACAAATTTCAAAAGAAAAGAGCTTTTTTATTAAAAGAACCAACTTCAGGCCTAATAGGGGGTTTAATAAGGGGTTGGTTGAGTCATGATTGGAGATCTTCGCCAGAATGCTTGCAATTACTTTTTGCTGCAGATAGAGCATATCAGTTAGAAAAAGAAATTACCCCTCTTTTAAGAAAAGGAAAAATAGTAGTTTTAGATAGATATGTTTTTTCTTCCATTGCCTTTGGAGGAATTGATTTAGATAAAAGATGGTTAAAGGAAATTAACAAAAATTTTCTTTTACCAGATCTAACCTTCTTTTTAAAAGTCTCTCCTAAAATCTGTCTGAAAAGAATAAAAGAAAATAGATATGAAATAAAATTATTTGAAAAAGAAAATATTCTTGAAAAAGTATGGAAGCACTTTGAGACTCTTTCAAGAGAATTTCAAAATATCTTTGTGATAAATGGAGAAAGAGAAATAGAAGAGATTTCAAAAGAGATCTTTGAAATTTTTTCAAAAAATATAAAGATTTAATTTATGGAAAATTTCCTTCCAAAAATAGGA
>CBEVQU010000015.1:0-17747 GCA_965552115.1 uncultured bacterium
TTGAGAAAACAAAATTATACTTAAACCTAAAGATAAAGCTAAAAGGACAGACATTATAATAACTGTAAAATATAAAGAAACTCCTCTTTTGAAGTTTCTCTTCATATTTAAATATCTAAATTTCTGTTAGATATTGTAGTTTGAAATATAAGAGGCTCTTTCAAAGAATCTCTTCTTTTTATTTTAAAAGAGATAGTCGCTCGAGGTTGAGTATTATACCCATTACATTCTTCCATTATCCAAACATTGAATTCTGTAATCTCAAAATCATTCGAAGTAATTGGAGTTGAAGGTCCGTTTCCTTTAATTATTTTTATTTGCCCATCCTCGAGCAAGATTTGCTCACATTCTTTATTATGATTTAAGAAAGCTATTCCGTCTAAAAGGGCCTCGTAAGTGCAACCTGAAGTAATACAACTCCCATTTTCATCTTTTTTCGCCATTCTTAATTGTCTAGAAATATATTCTAAAGCATAATTTGCTTGATCTAGAAGATATTGATTAGATAGATTTTCTCTCTGAGCTTTCAAAGAAAAAGCAAATAAATCCAAAGCTACTCCTATTACAATAGAAAATATAGCTACGCTTACTAAAATTTCAATTAAAGTAAAAGATTTTCTCATTTTAATACCAGTCATATAAATTCTCTATTAACTTAACTTGGTGAGTTCTTCCTCTTTCTTTCCAGCAAACATAAGAAATTACTTCCAGATACTCGTTCCCTTCAGAATCTGTTTTTGTGTTAACAACAATTCTTCTTTTAAAAGAGGTACTATCTCCTAAAGTAGTTTGTTTATAAAAGTCGCCATAAATATGAAGGGGAGTATTCGGATAATTATCTAAATTTTCTGAATCATAACTTAAAGCAGCTCCATCATTCACATCACATCCTTCTTGGCCAGACCCGTATCCTTCTAAACCTGCTTTCCAATTTTCACCTTCTCTCCAATTTGTATCTCTGATATTCCTTACTATCTCTATTCCTTCTTGAGCTAAATAAGTGGCTATGAGTTGATTGGGTAAAAAAGAAGTAGCAACAATTATCTGACGAACTAAAAGAAAAATTCCCCCTAAAGCAATTACAACAACAAAAATTGAAGTGACTAATTCTATAAGAGTGAAAGATTTTTTCATTTTAATCTTTTTTATGGATTAATATCTATCAATCCAAAAACGTTTACTTTTATCTCTATTTGCTTGCTAGGATCTGTTTCTAAAAATAAAGTAATTGTTCCTTCATCTCCTCCTGAAATTGAAATTGTAGGATCTGGTGGTTCAAAAGTAATAGTTAAAGAATTTCTAATTTTAACTTTGCTTTCTAAAGGAACTTCTTCAATTTCCTCTCCGCTTTCATAAACATTATCTCCATCATCTGCAAAAATAATGTAAGAAGTAGAATTTTCTTCAAAATAAAGCCCGTATTTTGGAGGAACTGTCCCTTGAATTTCTTTAGCAGATAAAGCCATCTCAGAAACCTTTCTTATATCTTGTGCTACTTTGTGAGTAGACCTTATCAAAGCTAAAGTTTGTCTCCCTGGGCCAAAAGACACAACTGTTAAAGAAGTAAAAATAATAATAATTGCAGTAACAGTTAAAATTTCAATTAAAGTGAAAGCTTTTCTCATTTCTTTTATTCACCTGGATGAACTTCTTCCCATTCAGGAATAGAGTATCTAACATTTACTTGGTGAGAAATATCACAACAACCTGCTCCACATGTTCCATTTTGAGTCAAAGTAGTGTCTGTTGCTTGAAGAATAACCTCTTTTTCTCCAGAGCTTTGGAAGATAACTACAGGATTTTGAGAAGAAGAACTTGTTCCTCCTGTATAAACAGCATCAGGTATTGTCCAAGACCAAGAAGGTGAAGCTCCTGTTCCAAAAACTGTTTGGTCTGTAAATTGCGTCTCTTCATTAATTCGTGGACTAGAAGGTGACCAAGTAAATTCAGGCTGAGGGAAAGAATGTAAAGGAGTAGTAAAGTTATCCCAATCTGACCACTCTGACCAAACTCCATCCTGGTTTTTGGCTTTTACCCGCCAAGAATAAGTGGTGTTGTATTCAAAATCACAAACAGGATCGTTCTGGAAACCATTTCCTCCGATATGACAAATGCCTGCGTCATAATTAGCTGAGTGAGAGGTACTAGAAATTCCTGAAGCTTCATATTGATAAATTAAATTACTTCCTGAATAAACCTCCACTTTGTAACCGTCACTTGTTCCATCTGAATAATCCCATTCTAAAATAGGATGGAGGGAATCTGAACAATAATAAAAAGTCTCGCGAGGATTGGAAACAGTAGGAGGAGAAACAAAAGTTAAATCTGTCGTGACTTTATAATCAGGATGTGTACCATTACAAGCAGCTTGTTTATCGCAATCAGGATTATTTTCACAATTTTCACAATTAAAACTAATCCAACCTATTACTTCATCTGACCACGCCCAATTTTTAAATTCAGCCGGAGAAGTAGTCGAGTCAATATAAACTCCGTAATTTGTATCTCTTAAATGAATCCAACCATCCCAACCATCAGCATTTATTGCTTTTGCCCAACCTGAAACTTCTCCTGTAGTCATATTAACTTTAGCTTCGCAAGTACCAGAAGGACAACCTATTAAATCAGAAGAATTAAAAGAAATCCAACCTGCACGCTCTGACCAGGCATACCCACACATTTCACCTGCTACTCCATTGCATTCAGGATCTCCTTGTCCATCATCAATATCTACTCCATAATCTATACTAGAACCTGCTCCACAATTTCCCCCATCCCAGTTCCCGTCAAAATCTGCATCGCAATTCTCGCAAGAAAAACTTATCCAGCCAGTTCTCTCTGACCAAGCCCAACCTTGAACATTATGATCCTGACAACCTAAAGCTTGAGTCTCTTCTGATCCAGGAGTTGCCCACGTTGGTTCAGGAGAATGATATTTCCTAATGACTAAGTCGTCAATCCATCCAATATCTCTCGCAAGATTCCTCCAATCATTGTATTCTCTTACCATAAAGCCGAATCTATCTGCGGATATAGTATATATTCCAGAAGGAGGAGTTGCGCTATATTTTTCAACATCATTAACAAGAATCTTCATTATATTACTAGTTATTTGCGCTTCTATAATATAACTATCTCCTACTGTTGTAAGTGTTCTTGTCGAAGAAACTTTATTTGTTCCATCTGAGGCTGTAACCCATGTTTGAGCTTGAGTATTAGTAGCATTCTCCGCTACATCTGCTTGACTATCAATCCCTGGCCCAAAATTCTTTGGAGAGGAATAGGTATAATTAGAAGAAAAAAGACCTATCCAGCCATTAATCCCAAAGTCACTTTTAGTGTGTGAGGTAACATTCCTTTTATATCTTAAAGCGATATTGTTAATAGTTATAGAATAAGGTAGAGAAAACCAAGTAATATAGTCACCTCTATCACACCGTGAATGTCTCCATAGATCAAAATTTATCCTTTCATTTTGAGAATCATAATAAACATTACACGCTCCACAAGCGCAGGTATCTGTGCCACCAGATTTGTAATATACTGTTTCATGTAAAGACGGATCCGAACTAAAATCATTAAAATAAACAAAAGTATTTTCTCCATTGCTTTCATCAGAAGCAGAATTACTCCCATAATAGAGGTAGTAATCAACCGTTAAATTATTATGGATGGTAGGAATTTTTACCCACCAAATTCCATCATCTGCATCATAACGCTCTCGCCAAAAAGGGATAGTAGTTGTACCATCATCTGTAGTAAATCTGATATCAAAAGGCCAATTTTCGGCATGATTATTAAGATAAATAACTAAAGTTTTTCCATCATCTTCTGTCGTATTTGTACCTATTCCTTTGTAAATATGAACTCTCATTTGATAATCTGTTTCTCCTCCTCCAAGAGGATTCACCGGAATTTTTACTCTATAATTAAAACCTGAAAGCCAACCTTGAGCTGAAACTTTCTTTTTAAAAGAAAGAGGTAAGCTGCTTAAAAAGACAGTACCAAAAATAAGAATGGTAAGAATTAGAAGTATTTTCTTTGTCTTCTTCATGATTAAGAAAAATTTTTTTAATTTTAACTTATTTCTTTCTTTTAGAAAAGAAAAACAGTATAAAAAAGAGCTTCATCAAAAGATGAAGCTTAATATACTACAAAATTTTTACCTTCCAAAGACCTTCTTTTCTGAGAATTTTTATAGGTATCCCAGCTACCACACCAAAGAAATAAACTGCTGAAATTGCTGCTAATGCAATAGATATCGGATCTTCAGAAAATATTACATTATTTTTAGGATTTTCATCTAAGAACTGTGCTATCCCTATATATAGAAAAAATAAGGTAAACAAAACCCCAAACACTATACCTGTGATTATCAATCTGTATCCTTCTTTCTTGAAACTCTTATTCATTTTTAACACCTCTATTGTAAGAATAATTTTTAATATTCTATTTGTCAAGAGATCTTTCTTACTGACCAATCGCAATCCATGTCACTAATCTAACCTCTCCGGGAGCACAACCCTCAATTCCTAAACAAAATCCTGTTGTAGTAATTCTATTTCCGTTACAGGGAGAACCAGATTTTGCCCCAATAAAAGTATCACTTACTGTCCAATTAGTATAAGGAGCTACTGGCGTAACAACCACAGTTGGAGGATTAGTATATGTATGACCGAAGTTTATCCACCAATAATCTGTACCATTAACTCCGCATTGCAAATACTCTATTCCTTTATATACAGCACTATCAGATCTATCGGAAATATTTAATTTCCCTCCAACATCGACATTTCCTGTAATTTTTGCTCCTCCTACCACATGTAATTTTCTTTCAGGACTAGTTGTTCCAATTCCTACTTTTTCTGCTCCGTCATCAGCAAAGTAAGCATTAGAAGTTCCTCTTATAGTACCTCTCACGTCTAATTTATAAGAAGGACTTGTAGTTCCTACTCCTATCTTACCACTAGTATATAAATTATTAGAAGTATAAATATCATCGCTTAAATAAAACCACGAATTAGTATTATTCCACACTAAATATTCTGCGCCGGCATCGAAATAAATATAGTCATTATCGCTTCCTGATTGGTTTCCTACATATAAGTTATCATCTAATTTAACGGAGTCAAACCCAAGAGATAAAGTGCCTGTAGAGGTATAAGAGTAAATATCTAAATTGTTATCTGATTCAGAAAAAGTAACCATTTCACCTGAACCTGAGTCTAATCTCAGGTAAGGACTTGTAGAACTAGAAATATATACCCCTCCTCCTGAAGCATCTCTTGTTCCTACCCATAATACATTATTGCTACTAGTCCATTCTAACTCTCCATCATAAGTTAAAGTATCTGTATCTGACCAAATAGCTAATTTATTAGCTGAACCTGAACCATTAATTCCTCCAGAAGGAGCATCACTAGTACAATTAATTACACTTCCATCTGAAGTACACCACTTATTAGCAGTGAGAGTTCCAACTTGAGGATCTGTTTCAGAAACAGCAGCACTAGTTATTCCTGTCACATGTCCCAATTCATCTAAAGTAATATCTTGAATAAAAGTATTTCCTGAATTGTCTACGCTTCCTTGAGAAGAAGTATCTGCATGAGAATAAGTAACTTTTTTGGTAGAAGGATCAAAAGCTACACTTAGAGCTGATCCTGCAGCAAATCTAAGAGTATCTTCTCCTGAAGCTGAAAATTGAGTAGTTCCTCCACTATCAGCAATATGAGAGAAAGCATTTGAAATTCCACCTCCTGTTCCTGCAGTTAAACTTACCCATTCTGTTCCTGTGTAACCTTCAAAATCTGATCCTGTCCATCGAATTGTTCCCGCGTGAGTAGTAGCTGTATTTCCTATCTTAATTGCGCCTGCTACTTCTAATTTCTCTGCAGGAGATTCTGTTCCAATCCCTACTTTCTCTCCCGAATCATTAGCAAAATAAGCGTTAGCTGTTCCTCTAATCGTCCCTCTAACATCAAGCTTGTAAGCTGGTGAAGTTGTACCTATTCCCACTCTACCTGAAGAATCTATGGTTACTCTATCGCTTCCCCAAACCTCAAATCGTAAAGAATGGGCTGTGGGGTAGTAAGCTACTATTCGGGCTGGATCTCCTATTACGTTTAAAGGTTTGTTAATATATAAATTAGGCCTATCTGTATAAATAGCGGCTCCGGAAGTGCTAGGGATTTCTATATAGAGATATCCGTTATTAGCTTTAAATCTAGCTACTCTAGTAATACTTCCGCTATCTATATCTAGTTTGTAAGATGAAGAAGGAGAAACTGTACCTATTCCTACCACTCCGTCAGCTGTAATTACAAAAGGAGTTGAATCGTTGTTTTCGTCTTCTACATAGAAAGAGTAACTTGTTCCTGTGTTTGTAATTTTTACTCCTTTATCTTCTACAGTTAACCTATAATTTGAATCTGCTCCTGTTAATCCTATTCCTACATCCCAACTAGCATTGTTTGGATAGAGAGAAGTTCCAGATTGGGTCCAATAGCCTGTTCCTCCTGTCTGATCAGTGGCACAGGTTAATCTATTATTTGCAGAATCCCAGATGATTTTATCTGAGGTAGAATCTGTACAAGTAGAAATACCTGAGGTATCCAAAGAAAGCGTAACATCTCCCGAATCTCCTCCTCCTGATAATCCTGTTCCTGCATAAACAGCAGTAATATCTCCTCCTCCTCCTCCTATACAATCTTTCCAAACTCCTCCTTCAAAGCAGCGGAATTTGTTAATGTCTTCATCATAATACATAACTCCATTAGCTCCAGGAGGATTCCAACCTGAAAGTTGTTGTAATCTTAAAGCTCCGTTAATATCTAAAGTATATTGAGGAGAAGATTCCTTAATTCCTACATTTCCTGAAGAATCTATTACAAAAGGAGTTGAATCGTTATTTTCGTCTTCTACATAGAAAGAGTAACTTGTTCCTGTGTTTGTAATTTTTACTCCTTTATCTTCTACAGTTAACCTATAATTTGAATCTGCTCCTGTTAATCCTATTCCTACATCCCAACTAGCATTGTTTGGATAGAGAGAAGTTCCAGATTGGGTCCAATAGCCTGTTCCTCCAGAAGGCCAAGAAGATCTACAGTCTCCAGCAATACATAATTCTGTAGCATTGGCTCGTCCTGCAACATCTAGTTTGTAGGAAGGAGAGAAAGTATTAATACCAACATTTCCGTTTCCCATAACAATGAATCGTGTATTACTGTCAGATTGCTTCTGACCACCGGTGGTACTTGAACGTATCTGAAAAGAAATGTCATTAGATTCTCCATCTGCATCAATTATCATTGTACGATGAGAAGAAGCATTTGGACCAATAATATGGAGTTCAGCATCCGGAGAGCTTGTTCTGATCCCCAACCTATGAGATGAATTATTCCAATGGAAATTAGAATCATAAGTAAGAGTATCCGTATCTACCCAGATAGCTACTTTATCAGCTGATCCTGATCCATCTATACCTCCACCGCCTGAAATAGTTGTCCATGAAAGATTTCCTGAACCATCTGTGGTAAGAACTTGACCACTTGAACCATCGGCGGATGGCCAAGTATAAGTTACTCCACTAAAAGTGGTTGTTCCTGAAACTCGTAGATTACCATTTACATCTAATTTTACAGAAGGAGAATCAGTTCCTATTCCTATATTTCCTGAAAAATCTATTACCATTCTCTTTGTAGAGTTTGTATAAAAAGATATTTCATTACCTGCTAAATAAATAGGGGCTGTCTCGGTAGAATTTCCTTTTACAAAAATATCATTGTATCCTATTAGTTGATCAACGTAGAGAATGTTTCCCTCGTTTCCAGTAGCGTTTAGATAAAGATTTGGCAAGATTAAATTACCTGTTTTTGTCTGAGGAGTAGAGCTAACATTCAAAGGTTCAGGTACATTTCCTCCAGGAGGTGGCTGAGAAGGTTCAGTCCAAGCTAAAGCTAATAAACAAAAAGCTAAATCTATAAAGATGACAAAGGCTAAAAGAAAGATTTTAGACTTTTTCATTTTTAGTTCAAATAACTGTTAACAACAAACAAAAGCTTTACTGATAGAGTTTATCTTATTTTCGACCTTTTTTTTATTTTACCTCACCAAAATCCCAAAATCCAGATTTACAGAAACCCGGTTCCTATAAATTCAAGGAAAAAGAGAGAAATCAAAGCTGAAATGACTAAAAAAGGCGCAAAAGGAATTTCAGATTTTAATGTTTTCTTTTTTAATAAAACTAAAATTGCTCCTACAATAGCCCCAAGAAAGAAAGCAAAGAAAACACAAATTAAAATTTTAGGAAAACCTAAAAAAAAGCCCAAAAAAACAACTACTTCCCAATCACCAAAACCCATAGCTTTACCTTTACTAAAGAACCAAAGAGAAAAGAAAAAGAAAGCAAAACAGAAAGTGCTAAAAAGAGAATAAAGAAAATAAGAAAAAGAATGCAAAACAAAAAAGGAAAAATAAAGAAGGTAAAGAAAACTTATTAAAATAGCAGGATAAATTATTTTATCTGGAATAGAATAATATTTTAAATCAAAAACAAAAATCAAAATCAAAAAAGAAAAAATAATTAAGAGAAAAATTCTAGTTACTATTGCCATAGCTCCGGTAACTAGAATTGAAGGGAAAGGAAGAAAAAGGGAGGAAGTGAAAAGAAAGGCGGTAAATAATTCTACTAAAGGATATTGAAGAGAAATCTTCTTTTTACAATAACGACAATGGCCCTTCAAAATTATGAAACTAAAAAGAGGAATCAAATCTTTCCAAGACAAAGTATGCTTGCAATAAGGACAAAAAGATCTACCTTTTAAAAAACTTTCACCTCTTTTTAATCTGTAAATTATACAATTTAAAAAAGAACCAATAAAAAGACCTAAAATGAAATGGAAAATTAATAAAAATTCTTTCATTAAGTTATTCTATCATAAAAACTCTGCCCATTCTCAAATGGGCAGAGTTTTAAAAGCTCAATTTTAAAGAGTTTTAATCAATTACCAGCAATCGCAAGTAGAAGGGGCAGTATCGCATATTTCTCTCGTTCCTTTATGAGACCCTGCGAAGTATCTAGTAGTTGTACAGCTTCCTTTATTTTCTAAAGTAGCGTAGATACAAAATTTTTGATCGTTATCACAACCTGTAGCAGAATTATCTATCCAACTGTAAGCAGAACCTGTTTGAGGATCTGTAGGGACTGGATCTAAATAAGTTCCGATAGCAGTAGGAGTGGTTGCGCTCTGAACGTAAGCTTCATTTTCATCATAATACATCTCCATAGCTGTCACTATTTGCCTGATATCTGACTCTCTTCTTGCATCTCTAGCTTTGGATCTCGCTCCTCCTAAAGAAACTAAAACGATTGAAGCTAACATACCAATAATAGCGATTACTACTAACAATTCAATTAAAGTAAATCCTTTCTTTTTCATTTTTTTGTTATAAATTTAATTTCTCTTTTTATTTCAGGTGCGACCTTTTAAAATTTTATTCTTTATTTTTATTTTAAATGAAAAAAATAAAATCAACAAGTAAATCAAAATAGAGTAGTAATTTGATAAAGAGGTAGAATAGTTGAAGCCACCAAAAGCCCTACTATAAAAGCTAGAAAAATTACTAAAGCTGGCTCTAGAATTTTTAAGATAGTTTTCAAAAAGATATCGGTTTCTTTCTGATAAAACTCAACTACATTCTTTAGAGTCTTTTCTAAAGTCCCTGTCTTCTCTCCTACTTTTATCATCTGAATTACCAAAGGAGGAAAAAGCTCAACGTATCCTTCTAAAATTGTTGAAATTTGTTCTCCTTTTCTTGTCCCATCTCTTGCTTCAAAAATAGCTTTTTTGTAAAGAGAATTTCCCACCACCTCTCCTGTTATGTGAAGAGCCTGAGCTATTGGTAATCCTCCTGAGATTAAAGTGGAGAGATTTTCTGCAAATCGAGTAAGATATATTTTTTTGAGAAACTCTCCTATAAGAGGTAAATCTAACAAAATTTTATTTAACTTATCTTTTCCTTTTTCTGTCTTAGAAAAAGAATATAAATAAATTACTAAAAGAGAAAAAACAAATAAAAGAAGCCATCCCCATTTTTTAAGAAAGTTTGTGAAAGAAAGAACCATTCTCGTTAAAAAAGGTAGTTCGGCGACAGAAGTTTCTAATATAGAAGCAATTTTAGGAACGACAAAAAAGACCATAATTCCCATTACAATAAAAACTACAGAGATTACTAAAAGAGGGTAAATCATAGCTCCTTTTACTTGGGAAGTAAAATAATATTCTCTTTCGAGATGATTGGCTAAATACTCTAAAGATTCCGAAAGCTTTCCAGATACTTCTCCTGCTTTTATCATATTTACATAAAAAGGATTGAAAACTTTAGGATAATGAGAGAGAGCTTTTGAAAAAGGCTCCCCTCCTTCTATTTTATTTGCTATTTCAAAGATTATTTCTTTAAAATCTGGATTTTTTATTTGAACAGCTAAAGCTCTCAAAGCCTCAATTAAAGAAACTTTTGATTTTACCATAATAGATAATTGTCGAGAAAAAAGAGCAATTTCTCTCTTGGAAATCCTTCTAAATAGTTTAATTCTTTTAGCATAAAAAGGGACAGAAACAGGTTCTAGTTTTGTTACTATCAAACCTGATTTTTGTAAAAGAGAAAGAGCAGCTTCTTTTGAAATAGCTTCAATTACACCTATTTGAATTTCTCCGGTCTTAGTTCTTGCTTGATATTCAAACTCCATATTATTTTTTCAATAGATTTCTTAATTCTTCAGGGTCTAAAGAATAGCTTAAAGCATCTCTCAAAGTTATCTCTTTTCTTCTTACTAAATCTGCTAAAGACCTATTTAAAGAAATCATTCCTATATCAGCTGATGTTTCTATTACTAGAGGAATCTCATGAATTTTATTTTCTCTAATTAATGTTGAGACAGCAGGAGTCGAGATTAAAACTTCACAAGCTGGAATCAATCCTCCCCTTATTCTAGGAATTAATCTTTGGGAAACAATCCCTAATAGAGAAGCTGATAACTGAGCCCTTATTTGAGACTGCTGAACTCCAGGAAAACTATCTACAATTCTATGAACAGTTTGAGCAGCTGAATTTGTATGTAAAGTAGCGAAAACTAGATGACCAGTTTCTGCTGCAGTTAAAGCAATCGATATTGTTTCTGGATCTCTCATCTCTCCTACCATAATCACATCTGGATCTTCTCGAAAAGTAGCTCTTAAAGCTCTTGCAAAAGAAAGGGTATCTCTCCCTACTTCTCTTTGGTCAATGATAGACTTATCATCCTCAAAAACATATTCTATAGGGTCTTCAATAGTAATGATGTGATCTGCTCTTTTGTGATTAATTTCATCAATCAAAGCAGCTAAAGTAGTTGATTTTCCATGAGAAGAAGGTCCTGTGATTAAAACAAAACCCTGATGATGGCGAGTGAACTCATGTAAAATAGGAGGTAAATTAAGTTCTTCAATAGTTGGAATCTTAGAAGGAATGAATCTTAAAGCTATTGCAATATTCCCCCTTTGAAAGAAGGCATTACACCTAAATCTGGCTTCATTTTTATACATAAAAGAAAAATCTATTTCTTTTTCTTTCAAAAATCTTCGAAATAATTCTTCTGGTATCATCACTTTTAAAATCCCTTCTATATCTTCTGGAGAAAGCTTTTTTTCTCTAATCAAAGGAACGAGAGAACCTGCAATTCTTAAAATAGGAGGGTGATCTATCCCTAAATGCAAATCTGAAGCTTTCTGTCTTACAGTTTCTTCTAAAAATTTTTCTAAAAGTTTTTGATAATAAATCATTTTAATATTTTTTTAATTTCATTAATTACTTGCGAAGGAGTAAAATGAGCTTTTATTAAATATTTTTCTGCTCCCATCTTCAACCCTTTCTCTATTTCTTGTTTTTGTGAGAGATTAGAGAGAATAACCACTTTCACATCTTTTAACACTTTGTTTTCTTTTATTTTTCGCAATAGTTCCCATCCATCTACATAAGGTAAAACTATATCAAGTAAGATAAGATCTGGTTTCTTTTTTTCTAATACTTGAAACGCTTCTTTCCCATTCTTAGCAACAAAAACTTCGTATTTTTCTTCTTTTAATTTTGTAGTGTAAATATCTATCAAAAAAGGATCATCTTCTATTAGTAAAATTTTCTTCATAAATTTCCTATTTTTCTTCTGTTGCTCTTAATATCTCTTCTAAAGAAGTTATTCCTTTTAAAGCTTTCAAGAGACCATCTTGCATCATTGTAATCATTCCTTGAGAAATAGCTTCTTTTTCAATCCTTTTTTCAGAAGGATCTTTTAAAATAATCTCAGAAAGAGTAGAAGTCATTTTTAAAATTTCAAGAATGGCTGTCCTTCCAATATATCCCTCATTCCTACATCTCTTACACCCTACTGCTTTAAATATATAATAAGGCTTTTTTATTTTGAGTTTTTTTCTCATCTCTTTTGGTAATTTTCCTAATTCTCTTTCAATAATCTTTTCCTCTTCTAAATTAACTTTCTTTTTCTTTTTACAAAAAGGACAAAGCCTTCTCACAAGTCTTTGGGCAATTATGATATTTAAAGAAGGAGGAATTAAGAAAGGTCTTACTTTTAAATCAATGAGACGGGGTATGGCTCCAATAGCATTGTTGGTGTGAAGAGTAGATAAAACAATATGTCCTGTTAAAGCAGCGTGGGTGGTCAAAGAAGCAGTTTCTTCATCTCTTATCTCTCCCACCATAATTATATCTGGATCTTGTCTTAAAACATGTCTTAATCCCTGAGCGAAATCATAGCCAATATCAGGTTTAACTTGAGATTGATTTATTCCCTCTAAAAAATATTCTATGGGATCTTCTAAAGTAACAATGTTCACTTCTTCTTTGTTTAAAGATCTCAAAATAGCATAAAGAGTAGTGGTTTTTCCGCATCCTGTGGGACCTGTAGCTAAAATTAAACCATAAGGTTTCTTAAGAGCTTCTTTTAAAATTTTTAAATTTTTTCCCTCCAAACCTATCTCTTCAAATGTTTTTAATCCTACAGAAGGATCTAACACCCTTATTGCTACCTTTTCCCCTAAAGAAGTAGGGAAAGTCGAAACTCTAAAATCTATGTATCTTTCTCCAACTTTTGCCGTAAACCTTCCATCTTGAGGAATTCTTGATTCATCTATTTTAAGATTAGACAAAATTTTAATCCTAGTCACAATAGCAGGATGGACTTTTAAAGGAAGAAAAATAGAAGAATGCAATATTCCATCTAGTCGAAATCTTATCCTTAATTTCTCTCTAGTAGGCTCAATGTGAATATCTGAAGCTTTTCCCTCTACGGCATGTCTTAACAACACTGCAACAATTTTTGAAATAGGAGCTTCTTCAACTAATTTTTTTAATTCTTTTTCTTTTAGCTTTCTCTTCTCTACCTTTTCTGTCTTAATCTCCAGTTCTAATTCCTCTAAAGCTTCTTTTACTTCTTTTTTTAAGGACTTATACCTCTTAAAAAGAGCTTTGAAAGTAGAAGGGGTAATGAGAGAAATTTTAGACTTTAGTTTGTTTTGTCTAGCAAGAAATTTTAGAGCTTCTCTTGCTTTAAGATCTTCTGGATAAATCATTCCTACTTCTAAAATATTTCCTTTTCTTCCTATAGGAATCATTTTATAAGTCTCAACTGTTTCTTCTGGAATTAACTCTAAAACTTTTAATTCTATCTCACTTGAAATTACTTCTTTCAAGGGGATTTTTAAAATTTCACTTTTTAAAGCAAATAATACATCCTCTGAAACAATCCCTTTCTCTAAAATTATCTCTTCTTCTCTTTTTTCTCCAGATTTCACTTCATATTCTAAAGAGGCAAATTCTTTCTTTCCTATCAATCCTCTTTTGTAAAGTTCTTCTAAAAGTGACATATTTATTCCTTTAATATTTCATAAGGAATGAAAGGATTCTCTCTTCCAAATTTTCCTTCGAAAGAAGGAATCTCTATGAAAGGCTGAAGATTTTTAAATATTTCTCTTTCAAAAATTGAAAAATCAATCTTAATTTTTCTAAAAGAGGGAATAGATTTCATTTTCTCTCTAGGAGAATAAAAAAAGCTAAAATAACCAACGAAAATAATAAGCAAGATAATGATTATTAATAAAATTAAAAGTAGTTTTTGTTTTTTTTCTTCTGTTTTTGTTGCTATTGCCATAATTAAAATGAGTAAGTTTTTATTAATAGCTTGAAAATGAAAGGCTCTTTTTCAGTCTTAGGATAGGAAAATGAAATTTCTTCAATTTCAAAAATTTTTGAATTTTTTTCTAAAGCAGAAATAAAATTCTTTAAAGAAAAATATGTACCTGCTAAAGAAAGAGGAAAAGAAACTTCTTTCAAATTAGAAAATTTTTTCTCTTTTTTAGAGAGGGTTTCAGTGAACTCTCCTAATTGAATCACTGTTAATCCATTTTCAGTAGCTGTCTTTTTTATAAACTCAAATATTTGAGGAATTGAGATTTTTTCTGGAAGAGCCCAATCTACTTTTTTTAAATTCTCTGAATTTTCTTGCAATTTTTCTTCCAACTCATACAAATGGGAAATATACTCTTTTAAGTTAGAAAGCTCTTTACTTTTTAAATTTACCTCTTCTTTTTTAGAAGAAAGAGAATTATATGCAGGAAAAGTATAAAAAACTCCTATTAAAAGAGAAGCAATTAAGAAAGTGACTGTAGGTAAAAGAGAATGTTTCATTTTTTTGTTAAAAACTCTTTATTAAAGAATAAAGAAAGAGTAAAAATAACCTTTTCTTTTCCTTCTTTTGTTTTTTCTAAAGAAATTTTATTCAAAGAGACTTTACTTATTATTTTTTCTTTTTTTAAATCCTCGAATTTCTTAATTTGTTGATAGAGAATTTGAAAGTTTTCTGTCTCCCCCTCTAAGATTGCTTCATTTTTAGAAAAAGAAAAATTTCTATAAAAAACGAAAGGGTGGGTATTTTCTTCTATTTTCTTAAAAAGAGAAGTGAGAGATTTATGAGAAGAGAGAAGTAAGTCAAAAGTTTTAATCTTATCTTTATATTTTTCTATTTTCTTTTCTAAATTAATTTCTTCCTCTCCTTTTATCTTTGAAATTTCATCCTCTATTTCCGAAAGTTTTCTTATTTCTTTTTTCTCCAAATATTTAAAGGAAATAAACAAAGATAATGTTGCTATAAAAAGAAAGAGAGAGAAAATAAAAATTATCTTTCTCCAAAGAGGAACTTCTTTTTTTCTCTTGGGAATAATTTCTATAGCCATTTATTTTATTATACCAAATTAAAAATCAAATTATAACTTTTCAAAACCCCTTAAAGCTATTCCTACCGCTACTGAAAAAGAAGGACCCATATTTTTAATCTTTTTTTCCAAAATTGGAGGATAAAAAATCTCTCTGAAAGGATTGGCTATTTTAACTTTTCTTTTTAGATTCTCAAAAAAATATTCTTTTAATCCTGGCAATAAAGCACATCCTCCCGCTATAATAATTTCCTCTATTTTCTCTCCTTCTGTTTTTTCAAAATTTTCAAATATTCTTTCTACTTCAGCAAGAATAATATCTACGGTGGGAAGTAAGATTTTATTAACTTTTTCTTTAGTAGGTAAAAGACCAATTCTTTTCATCATACTTTCTGATTCCTTTCTATTTAAAGAAAAAGCAGAAGAAATTCTTTCTAAAAGATCGTTCCCTCCAACATCTATGCTATAGCTTCTTATCAATTTCCCTTTATTTACTAAATTAATGGTTGTGCTTTGAGCTCCTATGTCTAGAATAGTTTCCACTTTTTCCTTCTCAGCTACTGCCCTTACTAAACTAAAAGCTTCTGCTTCTAAAAAAAGAAGTTCAAGATTGCATAATCTTGCAATTTCTTTATATTGATAAATTACATCTTTTGGAATAGCTACCAACAAAACCTGGAGTCTCTCACCTGTATCTGGAATTCCTTTCACTAAAATCCAATCTATGACTACTTCCTTTAAAGATAAAGGAATATATTGTCTGGCATTATATTTAACAGCTTCTGGCAGTTCTTCCTCTGTCATTGGAGGTAAATCAAAATTAATAAAAAAAGAGGAAAAATCTGGAACAGAAAATCCAGCCTTCTTTGTTTTTATTTTAGCTTCTTCTAAAATAGCTTTTATTCCTCTAGCTATTTCTTTTAAAGAAAGTAAAAGAGTATCTTTTTGAAAATTTCTGAAAGAATTTTTAAAGAAAGAAGAAGCTGAAATTTCTCCATAATTTCTTAACTCTTTTCTTTGACCCAAAGAAGATAGCTCAACTACCTTAATGGAGTTTGTCCCAATATCTATTCCTAAAAATTTTTTTCTTAAAGAAAAAAATGGCATTCTCGGAAAATTATCTTTCTTTTAGTATACTATTTTTGATAGAATATGAAAATATATGAAAAATTTTTTAATTGAAATTCTTTTTCCTAAATTTTGTCTGATATGCAAAAAGGAAGGAAGCTTTCTGTGTAAAGATTGTTTTTCTCTAATTGAAATTCATTCTTTCGCTTTCTGTCCTGTATGCCAAAAAAGAGTTTTAGATTTTAGAACTTGTAAAGAATGTAAAAGAAAAACAAATCTTTCAGGTTTGCTTTTTTCAACTTATTACGAAAAAAACAAAATTTTAAAGAAACTGATTGATTGTTTTAAATATCCTCCTTTTGTAAAAGATATCTCAAAAGAACTCTCAAAAATTATCATTTCTTATCTCTCTTTAATAGAATTCAATTTCCCAAAAAATTCTCTTTTTGTGCCTGTTCCTCTCTCTAAAAAAAGAAAAAAGTGGAGGGGATTTAATCAAGCAGAAGAAATAACTAAAGAACTATCGAAATTTTATAATATTCCTTTGAGAAATGATTTAATTTTAAAAATAAAAGAAACTTTACCTCAAGTGGAACTTTCTTCAAAAGAAAGAAAAGAAAATATCAAAGGAGCTTTTAAGTTAAATGAAAACTTTTCTAATGAAATAAAAAATAAGACAATTTTTATTGTAGATGATATCTCTACTACTGGTACTACTTTGGAAGAAATAGCTCTCGAAATTAAGAAAGGAAACCCGAAAGAAATTTTTGGACTAGTTGTAGCAAGAGGATAAAATCTTGTTGATTTTTTCAAAAAAATATGTAAAAGTCAAAAAAGGAGAGGTGTGCCGAATTGGTAAGGCAGCGGATTGCTAATCCGTAGCCCGAGAAATCGGGCTTGCGGGTTCGAGTCCCGCCCTCTCCGCTTAACACAAATTAATTATTATGAGCGATTGGTTAATTGTAAGAATTCCTTTTGATGACCCTCAAAATCCAGAAATTATCGAAGTTCTGAGTAATGTTCCTATTAATTGGAGAGACTATCTTGAAAAAGTAGCAAAAAACACAAAAAAGCCTGGAAGATATTTAGCAGCTAATCTTTTATATAAAGAAGGAGAAGCGTTTTATCCTAAAACAAGAAAGAGAAAATATAAAAAAACTTTAAGAGAATCTGGAGATTAATCAAAAGGTGGGGTGCGCCGAATTGGTAAGGCACCGGTCTTGAAAACCGGCGTCCCTCTGGGACTTGTGGGTTCGAGTCCCACCCCCACCGCTCCTTTTAAAAAGAAGCCCTCGTAGTTCAATGGATAGAACGCAGGCTTGCGGAGCCTGAAATCTCCGTTCGAATCGGAGCGAGGGCAGTGGGCGGTTAGCTCAGTGGTAGAGCGTCTGTCCTACAAACAGAAGGTCGGAGGTT
>CBEVQU010000016.1:0-17586 GCA_965552115.1 uncultured bacterium
TTTAATTAAATTTTTTATTTTTATCACTCTTTGCTTTCCACTTTCCATATCTCTTATTATTATTTTATCTTCCATTACTTCTTTTTGTCCCAAAATCAAAGCATATTTTGCTCCAAACTTATCTGCTAGTTTCAATTGACTTTTTAAAGAATCTTTTCCAATAGCTTCTTTTATTTTAATATTTGCTTTTCTAAACTCTTCTAAAATTTGAAGACTTTTCTTTTTTGCTTCTTTTCCTAATTGAGCAAGGAAAATTTCCACTCTTTCTTCTTTTAGAAAGATACCTTCTTCTTTCATTGCTTCAATTATCCTCTCAACTCCACCTGCTCCTCCACAGGCAGGAGTATTTTCTCCTCCTAAAAGCTTTACCAATCCATCATATCTCCCACCTCCTCCTAAAGCAACAGAAGAATCTTCCTCTCCTTCTCTAAATACTTCAAAAACAGTCTTAGTATAATAATCTAGTCCTCTCACTAAAAAGGGGTTTAAATTGTAAGGAATATTAAGGTAATCTAAAAATTCTAAAACTTCTTTAAAATGTTCTTTACATTCATTACAAAGATGATCAATCAATTGAGGAGAAAGTTTAGCTATTCTTTGGCATTTCTCCTCCTTACAATCTAGAACTCTTAAAGGATTTTTTCTTAATCTTTTTCTACAATTCCTACATAAAGACCTTTCTTTTTTCTTCAAAAAATTAACAAGAATTTTTTTATAGTAAGGCCGACATTGAGAATCTCCTAAACTATTAACCTCAAATATTATTTTTTTAAGTCCTATTTCTTCTAAGACTTCTTGAAAAATTTTTATGATTTGAGCATCTATAGCAGGGCTTTTTCCTCCTATTACTTCAAATCCAAATTGCCAAAACTCCCTATATCTTCCTGCTTGTGGTCTTTCATGTCTAAAATAAGGACCAAAATACCAAAGCTTTACAGGTTGAGGGAGATTAAAGAGGCCGTGTTGCAAATAAGCTCTAACAACAGGGGGAGTTCCTTCAGGTCTTAGAGCTAAAATATCTTTCCCTTCTTTTGTTTTTAAAGTATACATCTCTTTTTGAACAATATCTGTTGTCTGACCTGTCCCTTTTTCGAATAAACTTGCCTTTTCTAAAATAGGAGTCTCAATTCTTTCGAAATTATAAAAAGATGCTATTTTTTCAACAGTCTCAAAAATCTTATTGAAATAGCACCAATCTTCTCCCAAAATATCGTGCATTCCTGTAACAGTTTGGAATTTTACTCTTCCCATATTTAAAAATTCAAATTGTACTTGGGAGATTCAATGAGAGATACCTCACTTAAAGGAAAGGCTCTCAAGATTGCTCTTCCTATAATATATTTTCTTTTTAAAGGCCCCCACTCTCGAGAATCAAAAGATTCTCTTCGATTGTCTCCAATGACAAAATACTCATCTTCTTTTAAATAACAAATTAAATTTCCTGGAGTAAAAGAATTTTTCAAATAACTACTTTCATCTAAGACTTCTCCGTTAATAAAGACTTTCCCTTCTTTTATTTCTACTTTTTCTCCTGGCAACCCTATTACTCTCTTAATGAAGCGAGCAGAGGGATTAAAAGGATATCGAAAAACTATCACCTCTCCTCTTTGAGGGTCTCTAAATCTGTAAGTTATTTCATCGATAATTAAATAGTCATTATTTTCAAAAGAAGGAACCATAGAAGCTCCTTTTACTACGAAAGGTTGAAAAAGAAAAATTCTGATAGGAATAACTACCAAAGCAGCTAGAATTAAAATTTTAATAATTTCCCAAAAGAATAAGACAGCTCCTTTCATAAAATTTATATTCAATAATAGCAATTTTCTTTTAGAAAAACAAGAGTTATTATAATAAAAAATGATTGCAATAATAGGATTAGGCAATCCTGAAAAAAAATATAAAGGGACGAGACATAATTTAGGAAAAGAAGCGATAGACTTTTTATATAAAAGATGGAAAAAAAAGTATTCTTTCTCAAATTTTGAAAAAGAGGAATTTTTTCAAATTAGTAAAGGAAAGATAGAAAATGAGAATATTTATTTGGTAAAAAATTTGACTTTTATGAACGAAAGTGGAAAAGCTGTAAAAGATGTTCTAAAAAAGCTAAAGATAGAACCAGAAAATATTTTGATTTTACATGATGATTTAGATATCAATTTAGGTAAAATAAAGATAGTTAAAAACAAAGGGTCGGCTGGCCACAAAGGAGTAGATTCTATTATCAAAACTTTAAAAACGAAAAATTTCTTAAGGATAAGAATAGGAATAAAACCTAAAAAAGAAGATTATAAAAAAGACGTAGAGAATTTCGTCTTAAAAAAATTCACAAAAAAAGAAAAAGAAATTATAAAAAGAGCTGTTAGAAAAGTTTTAAAAGCTTTGGAATTGATAATAAAAGGAGAATTAAATAAAGCTATGTCTTTTTTTAATAAATAATCTAAATGGAGAAATTAAAAATTTCAGACAAAGATTATCCTCTCTCTTTGAAGAAAATTAAAAATCCTCCAAAAGTCATTTATTTTAAGGGGAAAATTAAAAATAAAGAAAAGTGTTTTGCTATTGTAGGAACAAGAAGATGTAGTTTTTATGGAAAGGAAATAGCCTTTAAATTTGCTTATGATTTAGCTAAATTAGGAATCACAATTGTTTCGGGTTTGGCTCCAGGAATAGATACAATGGCTCATAAAGGAGCTTTAGAGGCCGGAGGAAGAACAATAGCTGTTTTAGGAACAGGTTTAGATGAAAAATATATTTATCCAAAGAGCAATTTAAAACTAGCTAAAGAAATTGTGAAAAAAGAAGGAGCTTTAATTTCAGAATACCCACCAAAAACCCCAGGTTCTCGCTTTACCTTTCCTCGAAGAAACAGAATTATTTCTGGATTATGTTTAGGGGTTTTGGTAGTAGAAGCAAGGGAAAAATCTGGAGCTTTAATAACAGCAAGTTTAGCTAAAAAACAAAAAAGGAAAGTTTTCGCTATTCCAGGACCTATTAATTCCCCTCTTTCAAAAGGATGCCATCTCTTAATCAAAGAGGGGGCTATTTTAGTAGAAAAACCAGAAGATATTTTAGAAAAACTCAAAATTAAAATAAAGAAAGTGAGAAAGAAACCAATATCGAAAACAAAAGAAGAAAGAATAATACTAGAACTTTTAGAAAAAGGTGCTCTTCATTTAGATGAAATCATAGAAAAAAGCAATCTCTCTTCTCAAAAAGTTATTTCTCTCTTATCTCTTCTAGAAATAGAAGGAAAAATTAAAAATTTAGGAGGGAATACCTTTGCCCTTCCTTCTTAAGATGGTATAAAAAATAATTAATGATTGTAGTAATTGTAGAGTCTCCAACTAAAGCAAAAACCATTCAAAGATTTTTAAAGAAAGATTTCAAAGTTCTTTCTTCTTTTGGTCATATAAGAGATTTGCCAAAAACAAAATTTGGAGTAGATATTGAGCGAAATTTCGAACCTCATTACGTTATTTTGCCTAAAGCCAAAAAAATAATAAAAATTCTAAGAGAGGAGGTGAAAAAAGGAGAGAAAACTATTTTAGCTACAGATGAAGATAGAGAAGGAGAAGCTATAGCCTATCATTTAAAAGAAGTTTTAAACTTAAATGGGAAACCTTATGAAAGAATAGTTTTTCATGAAATAACAAAGAGAGCTATTGAGCAAGCTCTTTTGAATCCTAGAAAAATTGATATGAATTTAGTTGCTTCCCAACAAGCAAGAAGAATTCTAGATAGAATTGTAGGTTATAAATTAAGTCCCCTCTTATGGAAAAAAGTAGCTAGAAAGTTATCTGCGGGAAGAGTACAATCGGTGGCTTTGAGATTAATAGTAGACAGAGAGAAAGAAATAGAAAATTTTGTTCCGCAAGAATACTGGAAAATCATAGCTTTCTTTGAAAAAGAAAACATAATCTTTCAAGCCTTTTTATCTGAAATAAACGGAAGGAAAATCTCTAAATTAGAAATAAAAACAAAAAAAGAAGCAAATGAAATTTTGAGGGACTTAAAAAAAGCTTGCTGGAAAGTAAAAAGGATTAAAAAAGAAGAAAAAGAAAGGATACCTCCTCCTCCTTTTATCACTAGCTCTCTTCAGCAAACATGTTGGCAAAAATTTCATTATTCTGCCTCTTTTACAATGAAAATAACTCAAAATCTTTATGAAAGAGGTTTTATTACTTACCATAGAACAGATTCTTTTAATTTATCTGAGTTAAGTCTTTCTTTGGCTAAAAAATATATTTTAGAAAATTTAGGGGAAAAATATTGGGCAGGATTTTTCAGAAAATACCAAAAGAAAATTAAAGCTTCCCAAGAAGCTCACGAAGCTATCAGACCTACTTTTCCAGAACAAACTCCTGAAAGATTAAAGGATAAGTTAGATAAAGCCTCTTTTAAAATATACGATCTTATTTGGAGAAGATTTATCGCTTCTCAAATGTCAAAAGCTCTTTTCGAAAAAAGGGAAATAGAGATTTTAGCTGAGGGTAAAGAAAAAAAATATATTTTTAAAGGAGAAGGGGAAATCTTAAAATTTGAAGGGTTTTTAAAAATTTATCCTTTAAAATTTGAAGAAAAAAGATTACCTTCTTTAAAAGAGAATGAAAAAATTTCTCCAAAAAAATTATTAAAGAAACAATATTTCACTCAACCTCCTAAAAGATATACAGAAGCAAGTTTAATTAAAGTTTTGGAAAAAGAAGGAATAGGAAGGCCTTCTACTTACGCTCCTATTTTATCTACTATTCAAGAAAGAAACTATGTAAAAAAAGACAAAAGAGGAAAATTTTACCCAACAGAAATAGGAAGAGTAGTTTCTGACCTTTTAGTTACTCACTTTCCAGAAATTGTAGATATAAAATTTACTGCCAATATGGAAAAAGATTTAGATGAAATAGCAAGAGGAAAAATAAAATGGCAGAAAGTAATCGAGAAATTTTATTTTCCTTTCGAAAAAAAACTTAAAGAAAAAGAAAAAATTTTGTCAAAAAAAGAAATAACTGAAGAAAAAACAAAAGAAAAATGTCCAGAATGCGGAGCACCTTTAATAATAAAATTAGGAAGATTTGGAAAATTTTATTCTTGTTCTCGCTTCCCTAAATGTAAATATAAAGCCTCTTTAAATAAAAAAAGAGAGAGAAAGTAAATTCTCCCTTTGCGCTCTTTAATATAGGAGGGGCAAGGGCTTTCCCTTCCGAGACAGGGAAGGGCTCTTTTTCAAGGGGATAGTTTGAAGTATACAAGGCCCCTTTTCCTTTAAAGAGCGCTTTAGAGGGAAAGAAGGAGGAAGATCAGAGTGAAAGAGCGAAAATGAAGTAGTAAGAACAAATAACAGCTATCTTGTCAAATTTTTGACTCCCTAGTTTTTTTAGAAGCTCTCTATCTATTTTTGTTCTTAAATCTCTGCCTTATTCTAGATTTTATCCCTGGATTTTATCTTAAGAACCTGAGATAGGAAAGATATCTTTTTCCTCCTTTCCTATCTCCATTTTATAAATTAAACTCTTCAAGTTTATTTGTCAAGAGTTGAATTTTAAAAATGAATTTGATAACTTTATAAATAAGCCGGAGTGGCGGAATTGGCAGACGCGGCAGACTCAAAATCTGCTGGGGTGTAAAAGCCCCATGTGGGTTCAAATCCCACCTCCGGCACAAAAAATACCAGCTACCAGCTGGTTTTTTATGTTCTTTTACTTTAAATCTATTATTAAGCTAATTTTTTAATTTCTTGAATAGTTACGAGAACTGCTCCTTTACAAGGCTCTTTTTTATTTTCTGGAATTTCTTTAACTCTTTTATACCATTTTCCTTTACTATAATATTTAGCTATTCCTTTTAACTCATATCCTATACATTCTTTCTGCCAGTTTTTGTTATTCCAAACAGCTAATGCTACTTGAGAGTTTTCAAGAATATTTTCTTTTGTCTTTTTCATGTAATTATCTGTGATAAGAACCTGATTCTCAGAAACAACTTTATTTAACAAAAGCTACTGCAATACAATGAATATTTCCTTTTTTATCTTTTGAGACAAAGGCAACCGGATTGTTCTCTATCAGTTTTTTAATTTCTTTAGTAATTTTTGTTACCATTCTCTATAGAGACTCAAGACAAATTAGTTCTTTTGTTTCTTCCTCTTTTGTTTAACTGTTTTACCTCTATTTTCCTCTTTTTTTCTCTTTGAAGTTTTGGAATTTTAATAATTAATATTCCATTTGTAATCTCAGCTTTAGCTCTCGAATTATCTACCTCAACTGGCAATATTATTTCCCTGAAAAAAGGACCAAAATAGCATTCTTGAAAAAAGAAATTCTTTTTTTGTTGATTATTAGGCTCTTCTCTTTTTCCTTTGATAGTTAAAACATCTTTTTCAATAAAAATATCTAAATCTTCGGGCTTTACTCCTGCTATTGCAGATCTCAATACTAAGTAGTTTTGAGTTTCATATAAATCAACAGCTAGCTCCCCCTCTCTTTTTAACCATTTTTTTTCTAAATTCTCTAGCTTTGTCGTATTTTCCTCTTTTGTTTCTTTCTTCTTCGCTTCTTTTTTTCTAAGAAATATTTTCATGAATTTATTTTACAGAAACTTTTCATTTTCTTAAGTCTTTTGAAAGAAAAAATTATAAACAAAAAAGAAAATAAAAAGGAGAGAATTATTAAGGAAAAAGCTGTCTTAGGAAAATATTTCATTTTTATTATAGAAAAATTATAAAGACTGTGCAACAAAACTGCAAAGACCATCCCAGCTATTGTATATTCTTTTTTTCTTTTTAATTTTAAAAAAGAAAAAGCTAAAAAGATTCCCAAAGTACCTGAAGCAAGAGCATGTAAAAAAGTTGCTCCTAAAAATCTTAAATAGCTTAAAGTAGCTAATTTTATCACTTTTTCTAAAAAAGCAATTTTTATAGGTAGAGCAAACAAAGATAAAATTATTACATTTTCAGTAGCAGCAAATCCCATAGCGCAAGTAATCATATACAAAGGAGCATCTATTGGTTCATCAAATTCAGGAGAAGAGAAAACTTTCTTTTTCACCACAAAATATTTCAAATATTCCTCTATTAACGCTATTCCAATAAAGAGATTTAGAAAAAATGTTATTTTTTCAGGTAATTGAAAAAAAGAGACCCCTTTAGAAAAAGAAATTTCAAAGAAAGCAGCAAAAAAGGAAATAAGCATCCCATAAAGAAAAATTCTTATAATTTCTCTTTTTGGTTCAGGATGAACATCTTCTCTTAGAAAATAAAGAAGCCAAATTAAAGAAGGTAAAACTCCAAAAATGAGACAAAGAATAATCATATTTTAAAATTAGCTTTTGCTTTTATTTTATCTAATTTTTCAAAATTTATCTTCTTTCTTTGATTTAAATATCCAGTCAAAGCTATTTGAGCTCCATTATCTGTAGAAAATTTAATTTCAGGAAAAAAGAGATGAATTTTCAATCTTTCTTTATTCAAATATTTTTTGAATTGCTTCCTTAGTTCTTTGTTAGCTACCACTCCTCCCCCTAAAATTAAACTTTTAGCTCTAAAGGATTTTGCTGCTTTAAAACTTTTTTTAATTAAAACATCAATAATAGCTTGTTGAATTTCTTTGGATAGTTCTCTTATGTAAATTTCTCTCTCTTTCTTTTTTTTGGGAAGATTCTTTTTAACTTCATATAAAACAGCTGTTTTTAGTCCTGAAAAGCTAAAGTCATAATCTTTAGAATAAAAGAGAGGACGAGGTAATTTAATGTTAAATTTTCTCTTCATTACCTGTTTAGCTAACTTCTCAATAGCAGGACCTCCAGGATAAGAAAAACCTAAAACTCTTGCTGTTTTATCTAAACACTCTCCAGCTGCATCATCTCTTGTTTCCCCTAAAATTTTATAATTTCCTATTCTTTTCATTAAAATTAATTGAGTATGTCCTCCAGAAACAACTAAACAAATAGCAGGATAAATTTCTTTCCTGAATAAAAATAAATAATTTTTAGAATTTAAAAAACTGGAAAAAATATGAGCTTCAATATGATTGATGGGTACAACATCCTTTCTCCAAAAAAAAGAGAGAGCTTTTGCTAAATTTATCCCTTGCCATAAACAAGGTTCCAACCCTGGCCCTACCGTCACAGCAATCAAATCAATTTTTGGATTTTCATATTCTTTAAGAAATTTTTTTACTTTTTTAAAAAAATCTTTATCTTTTTTAAAGAATTTTTCAATTTTTTTAAAAAGATTATTTTTAAAAATTTTTTTTCTTTTTTTTAAAAAACCAGCTTCTTTTAAAGCCTTCTTTAAAACAAAAATAAGATTTTTTTTATGTTCTCTTTTTGCTAAAGAAGGATGTACCCCTCCATATTTTTTATGAATTCTTATTTGAGAAGAAACAATATTAGATAGCATCTCTAAATTCTCTTTTTTTATTTCTAAAATGGCAACACAAGTATCATCACAAGATGTATCTATTCCTAAAATTTTCATATCAAAAGTATTTTATCTTAAGAGTTGCTTTTTTTCAATTTTCTATTAAAATGACATTAGCTGGCCCCGTCGTCTAATGGCTAGGACATGGCCCTTTCAAGGCCAAAATACGGGTTCGATTCCCGTCGGGGCCGCTACTTTATATGAAAGATTATTATCTCAAAATAGGGAAGGCAATTGATTTAAAAAACAAGAAAGAGCAACTCCTTTATAGAGCTTTAGAAGTTTTACCTGCTTTCTTGTCTTTTTCCACTCTTTTTTTATTGTTTTTTCTTTCTTTTAAAATTCCTTTTTGGGTAGCTGTCTTTGTAATTTTATTTGATTTAATTTGGCTCTTAAGAGTAATTTATAGGTGCTTTTTACTAATGTCTGGTTATAAACGAATGGAAAGAAACATAAAAATAGATTGGATTAAAAAGCTTAAAAAAATTCCCCTTCCTCATCCTCTCTTACCTGAAGTTAAAAGCTGGAAAGATATTTATCACTTAATTATTTTTCCTTCTTACAAGGAACCAGTTGAAATTTTAAAAGAGAGTTTTAAAGCTCTTTTGAAAACAGATTATCCAAAAGAAAAAATGATAGTTGTTTTAGCTTTAGAAGAAAGAGCAGGAAAGAAAGCAAAAGAAATTGCAAAAGAAATAAAAAAAGAATTTGGTAATAAATTCTTTAAATTTCTTGTTACTTTTCATCCTAAAAATCTGCCAGGAGAAATTGCTGGAAAAGGAGCAAATGAAGTTTTTGCTACCAAAGAAGCGAAAAGAAAAATTATAGATCCTTTAAAAATACCTCCAGAAAATATCATTTTATCTTCTTTTGATGCAGATACTTGTGTTTTTCCAAAATATTTTAGCTGTCTAACTTACTATTACCTGAAAGCTAAAAATCCTTTTCGAAAAAGTTATCAGCCTATTCCTCTCTTTTTAAATAATATCTGGGAGGTTCCTCTTTTTTCAAGAGTCTTTTCTTTCTCTTCCACTTTTTGGAATACAATGAACCAAGCCTCTCCAGAAAATTTAGTCACTTTCTCCTCTCACTCAATGAGTTTCAAAACAGTCCTTGAGATAGGACATAAACAAAAAAATGTAGTTTCAGATGATTCTAGGATCTTTTGGAACTGCTTTTTAAAATTTAATGGCAATTATAAAACGCAACCTCTTTATTATCCAGTCTCAATGGACGCTTTAGCTGCTAAAAGCTATCTCCAAACTATTAAAAACATATATAAGCAGCAAAGAAGATGGGCTTATGGAGCAGAAAATATTCCTTATGTTTTATTTGGTTTTTTAAAAAATAAAAAAATTCCTCTAAAGAAGAAAATAACAGCAGGATTTGATCTTTTAGAAGGTTTTTGGTCTTGGGCAACAGCTTCTTTAATTATTTTTATCTTAGGATGGCTTCCTTTAGTAGTAGGAGGAGCTCAATTTAACCAAACTCTCTTATCTTACAATCTTCCGAGAATGGCTAGGAATCTAATGAGTTTGGCTATGATAGGTATTGTCTTTTCAGCTTATTTCACTATTTTACTTTTACCAAAAAGACCCAAAGAGAAAGGGAAATTAAAAATTATAGCTATGGCTTTGGAATGGATTTTGGTCCCTTTTATTATGATTTTTATCCAACCTCTTCCTGCTCTAGATGCTCAATTGAGATTAGCTTTTGGAAAATATATGGGCTTTTGGCCAACTGAAAAGATAAGAAAAAATTACTCTAAATGAATTTTTCCCTCAAATTTTTCTAATTCTTTTTTTAAAAGAGGATAGTTTTTTAACTCAGGATCTTTCAAAAGAATTTCTTTAGCTGCCTCTCTTGTTTTCTCAACTAAAGATAAATCTTTTAAAGCTTCCATTGATAAATTTGGTAAACCCCACTGTCTTTTCCCTATTAAATCTCCAGGCCCTCTAATTTCTAAATCTTTTTCTGCTAATTTAAAGCCATCTGAATATCTCAAAAGAGCTTCTAATCTTTTTTTTGTCTTTTTTGATTTAGAATCTGTAAAAAGAAAACAAAAAGATTGTAAAGAAGATCTTCCTACTCTTCCTCTAAATTGGTGAAGTTGAGCTAAACCAAATCTTTCAGCTCCCTCTATCATCATCACAGTAGCTTTTGGAACATCAATTCCTACTTCCACCACTGAAGTGGAAACTAAAATATCAATTTTTCCTTCTTTAAATTTTTTCATTATCTCTTCTTTCTCTTTTGGCTTCATTTTCCCATGTAACATCCCTATTTTAAGATCGGAGAATATTTTTTTAGAAAGCTTTTCATACTCTTGTTTTACAGCCTTCATTTCTGTTGTTTCTAAATCTTCTCCTTTTTTTACTTCAATTCGAGGACAGATAACAAAAACTTGTCTTCCTTTTTTTACTTCTTTCCTTATAAATTGATAGGCTTTTTCTCTTTTTTGAGGAGGAATAACTTTAGTAATTACTTTTTTTCTTCCTTTAGGAAGTTCATTCAAAAGAGACAAATCTAAATCTCCATAAATGGTCAAAGAAAGAGTCCGAGGAATAGGAGTGGCTGTCATAGAAAGTAAATGGGGAATTTTTAATTCTTTTTTATTCTTTTTTTTAATTAACTTAGCTCTTTGCTCTACCCCAAATCTATGTTGCTCATCTAATATCACTAAAGCTAATTTATCAAACTTTACTTTTTCTTGAATTAAAGCATGAGTTCCTATTAAGATATCAATTTCTCCTTTTTCTAATTTTTCTAGAAGTTTTTTTCTTGAAATTTCAATTAATTGTCCTTTTAATTTCTTTGAAATAAATTTATCTTCTTTTCCTGTTAAAAGAGCTAGATTTAAATTAAAATCTTCCAATAATTTTGAAATCTCTTTAAAATGTTGTTTAGCTAAAATCTCAGTTGGTGCCATAAAAGCTACCTGATATCCTGCTTTAGCTACATTTAAAGCGCAAATTGTAGCTACAATAGTTTTTCCAGAACCTACGTCTCCTTCTAGCAATCTATTCATTGGAATTTCTTTTTCTAAATCTTTTAGGATTTGCCAAGTACATTTTCTTTGAGCGTCAGTAAGTTTAAAGGGTAATTTTTTAACAAATTTTTTAATAAGATTAAGATTTATTGGGATAGAAAAAGCTTTCTTTTTAGCTAATTTATATCTCTCTCTTAACATCAAGAGTTCTAATTTAAATAACTCTTCAAAAGAAAATCTTTCTCGAGCAGCTTTTGCAAGCTTTAAAGAAGTAGGAAAATGAATTTGCCAAAGAGCTTCTTTTTTTTCTAAAAGATTAAATTTTTTTCTAATTTCAAAAGGAAGAGGATCTTTAATTTGATCTTTTACTTTTTTTAAAATTGGCCTTATTATATATCTCAACCATCTTGAAGAGAGCCCTTCTGTCTCAGGATAAACGGGAACAATCCTTGCAGTATGTAAAAATTCTTTTTTTTCTTTTTCTGGAACTTTTTCATAAGCAGGGTTTTGAAAATAAATTCCTCCTTTTGAAAGTACTATCTTTCCTGCTAAACATACTCTCTCTCCTTCTTTTAGAACTCTTTTCAAATAAGGTTGATTAAACCAAATCACTTTTATGGCTGAAGATTTATCTTGAAAAATAGCTTCAGTTAATACCATTTTCTTTTTTGGGGTTTTTCTATTTTCAATTTTTAAAATCCTTCCAAGGAAACAACAATTCTCTCCAATTTTAGCTTTAGAAATCGGAATAATTTTAGAAAAATCCTCATACCTGTGAGGAAAATGAAAAAGGAGATCTTCGACTGTTTTAATCCCTAATTTCTTTAATTTCTTTTGATAAGAAACAGAAATTCTCGAAATTTTTTCTATTGGCAAAGAAAGAGAAACCATTTACTAATTACCAAATACTAATTACTAAAAACTAATAATGTGCCGGGGGTGGGACTCGAACCCACAAGCCCAAAAAGGGCATGAGGTCCTAAACCTCACGCGTTTACCAATTTCGCCACCCCGGCTCAAGATTATTTTAATTTTTCTTTTTTAATATTTCAACCCCGCCCTACTGGCGGGGTTGAAAGAAAATAAATTAGAATGAAAAAGAAATCTACTTAGCCTGTAAGAAACCACTTAGCTATATTTGGAATAGCTTTAGCTAATAAAGCTACAATAAATCCTACAACTGCATAAATAATATAATTTCTTCCTTTTAAAGCTTTTTCAGCTGATCCACCTGCAGTAATTAAAGTAAATGCTCCCCAAATAACAAAGATGATTGCTATAGCTAAAACAATTGCAAAAATCCAATCTGTAGCAGTTAAAATAGCATCCATTACACAAAAAACTCCATGAGTCTCGTAGCTTAGCGTTTCCCCTTTACTATGGGTTTCTCCTGCTATCGTTATATCATGTCTCAAAGTACATTCTGTTATCATCTCTTGAGCTCCCACAAATAAAGGACTAAAAACTATTATCAATCCAATTCCTATTAGTAATATCTGTAAGAGTTTTTTCATTTTTAATGGAGATTTAAAATTCAAAATAAAATTTCTAAAACGACCTTTATCTAAATTAATTTTAATTTTATTTTTAACCTCCTAATAAATATCTTATTATACCTCCTATAGCTTTGGCAAGTAAAACAATTACAAATCCTATCACTGTCCATAAAATTATTTTCTTTCCTCTCTCTACTTTATAAGGATCTCCTGCAGCAAAAATAACATATAAGCCTCCTATTATTATTAAAAGAGGAGCTAAAACTACTGCAATCTGAAAAACGAAATTAATAAGATTATCAATTAACTCTTCAAAGGTCTCTGCCTCTAAAGGATTTTTAATTTCAAAAACCCCACCTCCACCATTTCCTCCATTTCCACCATTACCGCCATTACCGCCATTGCCACCATTACCACCATTACCGCCACCTGCTACTAAAAAAAGACAAGTTTTAGAATCAGAACATTGTCCTACTTCATTGCAAGCTTTCACGTTAATTGTATATCCTTTCCCTGCCTCCACATTTAGATTGCTAAGAGGATATTGATTTGTAGGAATACTTACCTCCTGTAATAAAGCAAGATTATAGTAAAGAGATAATTTATAGTTATTTCCTGTAGATGTCCATTTAATAGTTGCATCTAACGGAACATCTCTCACCCAATTTAATAAACTACAAAGATGTTCTTCTCCATTAAACTCTATCTTTATAAAAGTGGGTGTAGGAGGAATAGGAGGTTGTCCTGTAATATTCACGGTGATCTCTCTACTTGTTTCTCCTCCCGGTCCTGTGCAAGTAAGTTGATATGCATCACTTGGAGAACCAGAAGGAATGTTAAAAATAGTAAGTGTTCCTGAAGTAGGTCGAGAGGATTTTTCCCAATTATTTTTACAAAAATCTGTATTATATTTACAAGAGCTCTTACAACTTTGGGCATTATCAACGCTCCAAGTTATATTTAACTCATCTCCCGGATCAACTGTCACTTCTGTATTTTCTCCATTTATCGTAAAAGTTATCGAAGGAGAAGGAATAATATCAAGAGTACATATTTTTCGAGAACTACATTCTCCTCCTTTACAAGCCCTTACTGCTACTTTACAACTACTACCTCCCGGACAACTTAAGGAATATTCTCTCTCCACTATTCCTTCTGCGACTGTGTCCCACTTTATAAAATATTTCTCAATGGTATAACTTTCTGCTCCACTTACTGCACTCCATTTAACTGTAAACTCTTTAGGCACGTTAGATAAATTCCCTGTAGTACATAATCTGCTATTAATCCACATTTTCTGCGGAGAAGAAAGAGGAGAAGGCTTTACTTTATAAGTAAGATTTATAGTAGATATCACTTCTTCAGTAATAGAATCTATTAGCGTTAAAGGAATCGAAAATTCTTTTGTCTCTGCTTCAGAAGAAGAAGTAATATAAAGATCGACTTTTTTCTCTCCTGAACTATCAAACACTATTGGAATACAAAAACCCTCTTCTCCAATACAAGAAGAACAATTAAATGTTCCCCCTCCATCTATTGAAAATCTACATTCCCAATTTTCATCTGGTAAATTAATTTTTAGATCAAACCAACCTGCGGTAGCACAACTAGCATCCTCTAGACAATCTATCTCATTTCCAGAAGAATCATAACAATGAGCTTGAGAAGAAGGTAGAGTAACAGATACAGGAAACTTTATTTCTTCAGAGGGTTTTCCTTCTTTATAAGATTCGGATGAAGATATCACCGGAGGAAAATCCTCACAGCAATAGAGAGTATCTTTATCCACACAACCTCCGTTTGCAAATCCTTTTTCTTCTGAACAATAACTATCCGCGCAATCTGAATCACATTCACACCAACATTTATCTCCTGGTCCAAACGCGCAGTCTGTATAAGGCTTTTGCCATCCTTTACAGTCTTTACAGCATCCCCACACTGGCCCTGTACAGCCTGCTCGTCCATTACACCCGTTTTCATCTGTAGAAGTATTACAACCTGCTGCTATTACAGAATCTTTACAAAAGAGGAAAAGAGAAAGTAAAAAAATTAAAGTTAAAATAATTGTTATTTTTTTTCTCATTATTTTATTTTACTAAAATTAAGGCAAAATGGAATTTTCCAGCAGGAAATTCTTTTTCTAAAGAGAAACCTTCTTTTTGAGCTATTTCTCTAATATCTTTTATTGAAACTTTTTTCTCTGGCCCTATTGGAGAATCTTCTTTCCAATCTACAATTAAAATTTTACCATCTTTTTTTAAAATTCTTTTAGCTTCTTTAAAAACAGCTTCTTTATTATCTACTTCAAAAAGCAAATTTGTCATCAAGATTAAGTCTGCTAAATTGGAAGCTAAAGGAACTGGCTTCTCTACATCAGCTTCAACTGTAAAAATGTTAACTAACCTTTCTAATTTTGCTCTGCTTTTTAAAGCAGAGAGGGGTTCTTTTAGAATATCTATTGCAAATACTTTTCCTTTTGTAAGAATTTTAGCTAAAGGGATAACCCAACCACCTGAACCTGAACCGAAATCAACTGCTATTTGGTCTTCTTTTAAATTTAATTTTTTTAAAATTTTTTCAGGATTTAAAAACTCTTCCATAATTTTATATAAATTTTATATACAAACAATTGAAGCTACTTTATCTCCTTCTTTCAATCTCATTATTCTTACCCCTTGAGTTGCTCTTCCTAAAGAAGGAATTTGAGAAATTCTGGTTCTTATTACTTGTCCTTTTTGAGAAATAGCTATAAGATCTTCTTCTTTTTTAATTACCCTTGAAGCTACTAGCTCTCCTGTTTTTTTAGTTATTTTTGCACATTTTATTCCTGATCCTCCTCTTTTTTGTTTTTTAAATTTTGAAATTTCTGTTCTTTTTCCGTATCCATTTTCGGTGATAACAAGAAGAAACTTTTTCCATTCCTTTCTTTCTTTTTTCTTGTTTTCTCTTATTACATCCCCTCCAACCACTTCGTCTCCTTTTTTTAATCTTATCCCTCTCACCCCTGCAGCTTGTCTTCCCATAGGCCTTATTTCTTTCTCTGAAAATCTAATGGATTGACCTTTCTTTGTTACTAAAATTATTTCATCTTTTTCTTTTATCTTTAAAACTTTCCTTAAAAGATCTCCTTTTTTTAAAGACAAAGCAATAAGGCCTGATTTCCTAACGTTTTCAAAATCTTTCAAAGAAGTTTTTTTCACTATACCATTTCTTGTTATCATAAATAAATATTTCACTTCTTCTTTCTCTTCTTTTTTCAATGGCAAAAGGGTTAAAATTCTATCTTCTGGAGACATCTCTAGAAAATTTAAAATTCCTCTACCTTTAAAGCTCCTTCTTCCTTTGGGAATTTCATAAACAGGTAATTTAAATACCTTTCCAGAATCTGTAAAAAATAGCAAAGAATCTTTTGTATTGCAGAAAACGAAATGCTCCACTACATCCTCTTCAACCCTCTCTATTCCTAAAATTCCTTTCCCTCCTCTTTTCTGAACTCTATAAGAAGAAGGGTCTACTCTTTTGATATAGCCCCCTCTGGTCAAAGTAACAATCGTGTTTTCTTCTGGAATTATATCTTCTATAGAAATTTCTTTTACTTTTTCTTTAACAATTTCAGTTCTTCTTTCATCCCCATATTTCTTTTTTATCTCCAAAATTTCTTTTTTAATTAATTCTTTTATCTTCTTTTCGCTTTTTAAAATGGCAGATAATTCTTTTATTAATCTTTTTTTCTCTTCTAATTCTTTCAAAATTTTATCTCTTTCTAATTTTGAAAGCTGTTGAAGTTTCATTTCTAAAATGGTATTAGCTTGAATTTCAGACAGCTTATATTTTTTCATTAAGTTTTTCTTTGCCACCTCTCTATCTTTAGATTTCTTTATCATCTTAACAATCTCATCGATATGAGAAAGAGCAATTTTTAACCCTTCTAAAATATGCAATCTTTCTTTGGCTTTTTCTAAATCATATTTAGTTCTTTTAAGGAGAACTTCTCTTTTGTGGGCTAGAAAATATTTTAAAAGCTCAGCTAAACTTAAAAGTTTTGGCTGAATCCCATCTACCAAAGCTATCATATTTAAATTGAAATTTTTCTGTAAATCTGTAAATTTATAAAGTCTATTTAATACCTTTTTGGGCAAAGCTCCTCTTTGAAGCTCAATCACAATTCTCATTCCTTCCCTATCTGATTCATCTCTGATATCTTTTATTCCTTCTATTTTCTTTTCCTGAACTAACTTAGCAAAACTTTCCAAAAGAGAAGCTTTCTCCACCTGATAAGGAATTTCAGTGATGATAATTTTTGTCTTTTTCCCTTTTTCCTCTTCTATTTCAGCTTTCCCTCTCATTAAAATTGGACCTTTTCCTTGAGAATAAGCTGAAATTATCTCCTCTTTACCAAAAATTTGACCCCCTGTAGGAAAATCAGGTCCTTTTATAAATTTAAAAAGCTCTCGAGTAGAAGCTTGAGGATGGTCTACCAAATATATTAAAGCATCACAAACTTCAGAAAGATTATGAGGAGGAATAGAAGTTGCCATTCCAACAGCTATTCCTAAAGCTCCATTTAAAAGAAGTTGGGGTAAAGGAGAAGGTAAAACAGTGGGTTCTGTTTTAGTGCCATCGTAATTCGGAACAAATTCAACTGTATTTTTCTCAATATCTTTCAACATTTCCTCTCCTATCTTAGA
>CBEVQU010000017.1:0-16592 GCA_965552115.1 uncultured bacterium
AGTTAGCAAAGAAAGAAAATATTTCTGAAATGATTGATAGAATTATAAAACTTTCTAAGACAAATGGAAAAAGATTTTAAAGAAGATTTTATAAAAGAAGTTTTAAATATAAAAGGAAAAGTCAGAACGTTTGATTTTTTATCCAATTTAAAATTTATTAAAAAAAAGAAAGGGGAAGAAGGGATAAAAAAAGTCAAGGATTTTTTTAGAAAGTTGGGGTTTTCTTTAATAGAGGAAGAAAGAAAAGATATTTTCCCTCTTTCTTTCAGATTTCTTTTATTTTATTTTTTAAAAAACTCTCTAGGCTTTAAAAAAGAAGAGATTGAGGAAATGGGAAGATATTCGGTTAAGAAAGCTTTTTTGTTGAAGTTTTTCTCAAGATTCTTTTCTTCTCCTGCTAAATTTTTTTTAGAAAAAGTTCCTATTTTGTGGAAAAAGTATGTCAGTATAGGGGAGCTTTTTCCAGAAAAGTTTGACTCGGCTAATAGAAAAGCCACTCTTTTGTTAAAAGGAATTGATATCCCCTCTAAAGAGCTGAATGAGTTAGGAATAGCTTATCTACAAGGAGTATTTAGGGGATGGGTTGAGGTAGTGACAGGAAGTGAAGAGGTTTCTTGTCAGGGTAAAAAAGTAAGCAATGAAAAATATAAATTCACAATAGAATGGAAATAAAGCTTACTAAGCAAATGGCAGATGAAATAATGAAAGCAGAAGGAATTGTAAGAGGATGGGATTTAAAACTAATGGTAGATTTTATTATTAAAGAAGCAGGAATGGATGGATGGGAAAAGGTGAAGAAAAAGCTAGAAAAAATAGGATATCCTTTAAAAGAAGACACTATAAAAAGAGTTAGATTCTCTCCTTTAGGATTGAGAGTTCTTATTATTCTTTCTACTGTTGAGTGTTTAAAGTGGAAAGAAGAAAAAATTAGAGAATGGGGAGAATATATTCCCAAAAAATTAATGATCATTAAGTTTTTCTCTCATTTATTTAGAATTAAGAAAGATTTCTTCTTTAAAGACCTTCCAAGGATTTCTGCTAGATATTTAAAAGGAATAGAAATGATTCCTATAGAAGGAAATGTAGAAAAGAAGTATTGTATTTTGAAAATTAGGAAAATAAAAGCTCCTCCTATAGCTGAAAAGATAGGACTGATTTTTTATGAAGGATTTTTTAAAAGTTGGGCACAAATGATATTGGGAACTAAAGAGTTAGAATGTAAATCAGAGATAGAAAATGACTACTATAAATTTAAAATAAAATGGCAATAAAGAAAGAAGAAGAGATTTCATATTTGCTCCAGGACCTTCTTTCTTTAGAAAGCTATTTAAAAAATTTATTAGATTTTTTTCCTCTTCCTACTTCAATCTTAACTCCTTTAGGAGTGATATTAGAATTCAATCCAGCTTTTGAAAAGATTTCAGGTTATAAAGCTGCTGAAGTAATTGGAGAACATTTATCTCTTCTTTTCGATAAAAAGATTGTTCAAAATTTTCTAAAAGAAACTATAGAAAAAAGAAAAATTTCAGAAAAGGAAGTTATTTTATATTCTAAGAAAGGAGAGAAAATTCCTGTTAGTCTTTTTTCAAAAGCAAGAATTCTAGAGAATAAAATTTCAGGTATTTTTTTAAGTTTGTATGATTTGAGAAAAATCAAAAAAGCTCAAGAAGAGTTAAAGGAAGCCCAGATAGTGTTAGAAATAAGAGTTAGAGCAAGAACGAGGGAAGCAAGAGAAAAAGTTGAGAGTTTAGAGGAGGAGGTAAAACTCAGAACAAAGGAGTTGGAGCAAAAAATAAAACAACTAGAGAAATTTTATGTCCTTACCAGAGGAAGAGAAGGAAGGTTAAAAGAACTTGAAAAAGAAAACGAAACATTAAAAAGAGAACTTCTTAAAATAAAAACTTTAAATAAAATATGACTGAAAAACTTACAAGAGAATTAGCTAAAAAATTAATGAAAATCAAAGGAGAAGCTAGAGGGACTCATTTTATTTGTGATGCAAAGTTCGTTCTTAAAGAAAAGGGAAAAGAAGGGTTAAAGAAAGTAGAAGAGAAATTAAAAGAAGTAGGATATCCTATTGAATATGGAAAAATTAAGAATATGGAGTTTTATCCTGCCGGAATGAGAGCTCTATCTCTTTTAGCAATAAAAGAAGCTTTCAAATGGGACGACGAAAAAATAAAAGAGATGTGTGCTTTTGCTCCAAAAATTTCTTTTATCGTAAAATTATTTGCAAGATTTTTCTTCTCTCCTGTAGAGATTATTAAAAAAGGACCTGAAATATGGAGAGAATATTTTACAGAGGGAGATTTTGAGATAATAAAAGTAGACCTAAAGAAAAAAGAGTGTATTTTTAGAGTAAAAAATTTTTCTCTCTGTAAAAGTTATTGTAAATGTTTAGAAGGATTTATTACTTCTTTAGTGAAGATGGTATTAAATCCTAAAAAAATAGATTGTAAGGAACAAAAATGCACTTTTGAAGGAGGCAAATATCATGAATATTTAGTAACATGGGAGTAGAAGAAAAATTTAACATTTTATTAAGAGATTTAACACTCTTGCAAAAGTATGAAGAAGATCTTTTTTCTTTCCTTCCTTTACCTACCCTTTTTCTTTCTCCTCTTTTTGTGATTTTGGAATTCAATCCAGCTTTTGAAGAAATCTCAGGTTATAAAGCTGAAGAAGTAATTGGAAAAAAAATTGACTTCCTTTTTGAAGAAAAAGAAAAACTTTTTTCTTTTTTAAAAGAAAAAAAAGAGATAGAAGGAGAAGAGTTTGTTCTTTTAACAAAAGAGAACAAAAAAATTCCTGTTAGTCTGTTTCTTAAAGAGAGAAAAAAAGATGGAGAAATCAGCGGTTTTTTTATTAGCCTTTATTCTTTAGAAAAAATAAAGGAAATAGAAAGGAAGATAAGAGAAACAATCAATGTTTTAGAAATAAGAGTGAGAGCAAAAAAAGAAGAACTAGAAGAACTTTCAAAAATTTTAGAAGAGAAAGTGAGGAAAAGAAAAAGAGAGTTAGAAATAAGAATAAGAGAACTTGAAGCTTTAATAAAAGAGGTAGTTAAAAGAGAGCTAGAAATGATAAGATTAAAAAAAGAGAATAAAAAGCTTAGAGACGAAATTTCAAAACTAAAAGAAAAGAGAAAAACTTTAGTTAAAAATGGAAAACAAAAAGAAAGTTTTTCTAATATTAGATTGTAATTCAATTTTACACAGAGCTTACCATGCTCTTCCTCCTCTCTCTACTAAAAAAGGAGTAGAAATAGGCGCAGTTTATGGGTTTTGTCTTGTTTTTTTGAAGATTATTAAAGAATTTAAACCAGATTTTATAGCTGCAGCTTTCGATTATCCATCTCTTACTTTTCGACATAGGGAATTTAAAGAGTATAAAATAAAAAGGCCAAAAGCTCCAAAAGAATTTTACTTCCAAATAGATATAACTAAAAAAATTTTAAAAGCTTTCAAAGTTCCTATTTTTGAAAAAGAGGGATTTGAAGCAGATGATATTATAGGAACAATTGTTAAAGAGACAGAAAGAAGGCAAGTTTTTCCTCTTATTGAAAATATAATTGTGAGTGGAGATTTAGATACTCTTCAGTTAGTGAGTAAAAAGACAAAAGTTTTTCTTTTGGGAAAGGGAATTAAAAAGAGTATTTTATTTGATGAAGAGAAAGTGAAAGAAAAATATGAAGGTTTGGTTCCTCTCCAATTGGAGGATTATAAAGCTTTGAGAGGAGATGTTTCAGATAATATTCCTGGAGTAAGAGGAATAGGTGAAAAAACAGCTAAATTTCTTATAAAAGAATTTGGATCTCTGGAAAATTTATATAAATGTATAGAAAAAAAAGAAGAAAAAAAAGTTAAAGAGAAATTAAGAAAAATTCTTTTAGAATATAAAGAGCAAGCTTTCTTTAGTAAGAAGTTAGCGAAAATAAAAAAAGATGTTCCTATAAAATTTTCTTTAAGAGAATGCGCTTTTGGAAATTATGAGAAAGAAGAAATTTTGAGAATTTTTAAAAAACTCGAATTTTATAGTTTAATTAAAAAATTTAAAAATGGATAAAAAGGAAAGAACAAGTGAAACTTTAAAAGATATAAGAAAGTATATTTTTTTAAGGAGAATTACTATTTTTATTTTTCTAATTTTAGCTCCTTCTTTAGCTTGGGTTTTTAAGTTACATTTACCTCTTATTGTCCCAGGAGGGTTAGCTTTTTGGCTTTTAACTACTTTTTTATTTTCCTTTTATGTGAAGAAGAAAAAAAGAGAGGAAGAAATAGAAAAAGTTCATTTTAGATATTTTATTTTTGAGCTCTTTATGATGACTATAATGGTTTGGTGTATAGGGGCAGTAGAATGGATAGGAATGGTTTTTTACCTTTTAACTATTACTTATACCAACATTATTTTCACTAAAAGGAAAGGAATATACATTGCTCTTTTAGCCACCTTTTTTTATGGAGGTTTAGTTTTACTTCAGTATTTTGGAATTGTTCCTTTTTTTAACCCTTTTGGAGAAACAGGATTTTATAAAAATCTCTCTTTTGTGATAGTAAATATTGGAATTTCTGGAGTAATATTTTTAATTTTTTCTTTTACAATTGCTACTTTCGCTGAAAGATTAAAAGAGAAAACTAAAGTTTTAAGAGAAACTTACAGAGAATTGAGAGAAGCAGAAAAGCATTTAAAGAAAAGAACTAGGGAACTTTCTAAAAAAGTAAAGGAACTTTCTGAAACTCAAACAGCCTTAATTAATATTTTAGAGGATGCAGAAGAAGCAAGAAAAGAAGTAGAGAGAGAAAGAGACATTACTAAAACTATTTTCGATAATTTCTTAGATATTTTAATCCTTTTAGAAAGCGATGGAAAGATAAAAATGGTTAATTTAAAGGGAAAGAATTTTTTTAAGGAAAAAATTGAAAAGAAGTACTTGGAAAATATAAATCAGCCATTAATCAAAAAGATAGCTAAAATTATATTAAAGGAGGGAAAAATAAAAGAAGTAAAAAGAAAGGAAATTTCTTTGAATGAAAATACTTATTTTGAAATTTCTACTCTTTTTCTAGAAAAAGTTGGATGGTTGCTTATAATTCGAGATATTTCTCGAGAAAAAATCATAGAAAAACTGAAGACAGAATTTGTTTCTATTTCAGCTCATCAACTTAGAACTCCTCTCTCTGCTATTAAATGGACTCTGAGGATGTTATTGGATGGAGATTTAGGAGAAATAACGAAAGAGCAGAGAGAATTTTTAGAAAAGACATATCAATCTAACGAAAGAATGATAAAGCTTATTAATGATCTTTTAAATGTGACCAGAATTGAAGAAGGAAGATTTATTTATAAAAAGAGCTTAGTAGATTTTAGAGATGTGGTAGAAAAAATAATAGAAACCTACAGGGATGAGATTTCTAGAAAAGAAATAAAATTAAAATACAGAAAACCTGAAGAAAAATTCAGTCTTTTTGTAGATGAAGAAAAGATTTCTCTTGCTGTTCAAAATCTAATTGACAATGCTATAAGATACACTCCTCAAGGAGGAGAGATAGAGGTTGAATTAAAAAAGGGAGAAAAAGAGATTTTATTTAAAATAAAGGATTCAGGAATTGGAATCCCAGAAGATCAGAAAGAAAGAATCTTCCAAAAATTTTTTAGAGCAGCAAATGCTATGAAGTTTGTGACAGAAGGGACAGGTTTAGGGTTGTTTATTACCAAAAATATTATAGAAGCTCATGGGGGAAAAATATGGTTTGAATCTAAAGAAGGAAAAGGGACTACTTTTTACTTTACTTTACCTATTAAATAATTTAAAATGAACTAATATGGCCAAAAAAATTTTAATAGTAGAAGACGAAGAAATAGTTTCAGGGCTTTTAGAAAAAAAATTGAAAAATGAAGGGTATGAAGTTTTTTGCGCAAAAGACGGTGAAGAAGGTTTAGAGAAAATGCGAAAAATAAAACCAGATTTAATTTTATTAGATATTATAATGCCTAAAAAAGGAGGGTTTGAGGTGATGGAAGAAATGCAAAAAGAAGAAGATTTAAAAAACCTTCCTGTAATTGTTATTTCTAACTCAGGACAGCCAGTTGAATTAGATAGAGCAAAGAGTTTAGGGGCTAAAGATTGGCTGATAAAAACTGAATTCGATCCCCAGGAAGTTTTAGAAAAAGTAAAAAAACAATTAGGAGAGTAAATTTTATGGGAGAAAAAAAGAAAATTTTAATAGTTGAAGATGATACTTTTTTAAGAAATCTTATATCTCAAAAGCTTCAAAAAGAGAATTTTCAAGTAGTTGAAGCAATAGATGGCGAAGAAGGTTTTAAGAAAATAAAAGAGGAAAAACCAGATTTAGTTTTACTTGACTTAATCTTACCTGAGATGGATGGATTTGAAGTACTAAGAAAAATGAAAGAAGACCCTCTTTTGAGTTCTATACCTGTTATTATTCTCTCTAATTTAGGCCAAAGAGAAGACGTGGAGAGAGGAATGAATTTAGGGGCAGTAGATTATCTTATTAAAGCTCATTTTACTCCAGGAGAAATCATTGAGAAGATTAAAAATGTTTTAAAGGAATAAATGCCCGAACTCCCTGAGGTAGAAACAACAGTGAGAGACTTAAGAAAGAAGGTCCTAAAAAGGACCTTTGTTGATGTTTGGACAGATACAGAAAAAATTATCAAATGTCCATCTTCTTTTAGGAAATTCAAAAAAGAAATTATAGGAAAAAAAATAGAAGATATAAAAAGGAAAGGTAAAAATATTTTGTTTTTTTTATCTCAAAAAAAAGTTCTGTTGGTCCATCAAAAGTTAACAGGCCACCTTTTGTACGGAAAATGGAGAAAGAAAAATAATAAATGGACACCTACAAGAGGTTCTCTTTCTGAGAAAGTGAATACTTTTTTACATTTAATTTTCTTTTTAGATAATGGAAAGCAAATAGCTCTTTCGGATTTAAGAAAATTTGCAAAAGTAGCTCTTTATCCTTTGGAAAAATTTCACCAATTAAAAGAAATAAAAGAATTAGGTCCTGATCCTTTAACCCTTACTTTTGAGAAATTTAAAGAAAGGATTTCTTCCTCAAAAAAAAGCATCAAAGAAGTTTTGATGGATCAAAAAATAATTTCTGGAGTTGGGAATATATATTCAGCTGAGGCTCTCTTTTTAGCTAAAATTCATCCTTTAAAAAAAGCATCCGATCTTTCAGAAAAAGAGAAAAAGAGATTGTTCAAAGCAATAAGAAAAGTTTTAAAAGAAGCAATAAAACTTGGAGGAGAAAGTATTTCAGATTACAGAAAAATAGATGGAACTAAAGGGCTTTACGATAGAATAAGAAGGGTTTATAGAAGAGATAAATGTCCAATTTGTTCTTCTCAAATTAAAAAAATTAAAATAAATCAAAGGTCAGCTTACTTTTGCCCAAAATGTCAAAAATTATGATTTATCTTCTTTTTGGAGAAGATAAATTCACCTTAAAAGAGAGAGTGAGAGAAATTATCTCTCAGGAAGGGAATAAAGTAAAAGAATTTGACTTTACTAAAGATTCTTTTGAAGAATTTAAAAAAGAAATATTTAAAAGAAATCTTTTTTCTGAAAAAGTTACCTTTTTGTTAAGGAATTTTTTTTCTTTATCTCTTTCTGAAAAAGAATTAAATTTTCTTTCTTTAGAAAAAGAAAATGTTTTTTTATTTGTTGAAGAACAAAATGAATTAGAGGACAATTTCTTGTTCCCCTTTTTTAAGAAAATAGCTAAAATAGAAAAATTTTCGAAATTCTCTGAAGAAGAATTGAAAGAATGGATAAAAAAGAAATTTGAGAAATTTAATAAAAAAATAAAAGAAAAAGAATTAAATCTTTTATTAGAATATACAGGAGGAGATTTATGGAGGCTTTCTAGAGAGATAGAAAAACTTTCTCTTTTTGAAGAAAAAGAACTTATAACTCAGAGAGGCATTGAAACTTTAGTTTCTTCTGAGATTGAAATAAATACATTTTTAATTATAGATAGTATTTTTCAAAAAGATAAAAAAAAGGCTCTTTTCTATTTAAGTAAATATTTTAAAAAAAGAGGTTCTCCTTTGTCTCTTTTTTCTCTAATATCCAATCAGGTAAGAAATCTTTTAATTACAAGGGAGCTAATAGATAAAAAAGAAAACCTTTTTCAAATAAGAAAAACTTTAAATTTGCATCCTTTTTTAATCAAAAAACTTTTTTATTTTGCTAAAAGATTTGAATTTTACCAAATAAAAGAATTATTATTGAGGATTTTCACTTTAGAGATAAAAGTAAAAAAAGGAGAAATAACTCCTGAAAATGCAATTTGGTTTTTAATTTCAGAAATTTAGTTTTTGGTAGCTGATGAAACCAATTTTGCAATTTTCGATTTTTTTCTTGCTGCTGTATTTTTTTTAATCACTCCTCTTTTAGCAGCTTTATCTATAGCTTTATAGGCTTCAGGAAGAAGTTTTTCTGCTTCTTCTAATTTTTTTTCTAGCAATAAATTTTTGATCTCCTTTAAGATCTTTTTCATTTCCTTTTTTCTTTTCAAATTTCTCTCTCTCCTTCTTAGACTTTTTCTTAAAGCTTTTTTAGCAGATTTTGTTTGAGGCATATATATTTCTTATAGCATATTTTTTGCAAACTTCAATCTCTCTCTTTTATCTTTTTAATCAAATCGCGAATTTTAGCTGCTCTTTCAAAGTCTAAATTTTTGGCGGATTTTATCATTTCTTTTTCTAAAATTTTTATATCTCTTATTTTCCAAAATTCTATCTCTGTTTCTTCTTTTTCTTTTTTTAAAAATGGCCAATCTCTTATTTCTTTTATAATAGCTTTTGGTTTGATTTTATGCTTTTTATTAAATGCTATTTGGATTTTTCTTCTCCTTTCTACTTCCTTTAACGCTCTCTTTATAGATTTTGTTAAATTATCTGCATATAAAATAACTCTTCCTTTTGGATGTCTAGCAGCTCTTCCCATAATCTGAATTAAAGTAGTCTCAGATCTTAAAAATCCTTCTTTATCTGCATCTAAAATTGCTACCAAAGAGACTTCTGGCAGATCAAGTCCTTCTCTTAGAAGATTTATTCCAACAATGACATCATATTTTCCTCTTCTTAAGTCGTTTAAGATTTCAGGTCTTTGAAGGGTTTTAATTTCTGCATGTAAATAATGAGCTTTTATATTTTTTTCTTCCAAAAAATCTGCTATTTCTTCAGCTAACCTTTTCGTTAAAGTTAAAACTAGCGTTCTTTCCCCTTCTTTTATTTGTTTTTCTATTTCCGAAATTAAATCTTCTATTTGGTTTTCTGTCTTTCTTATTTCTACTTTAGGCTCTAAAAGTCCAGTTGGTCTAACCAGTTGCTCAACTATATGCTTTTTAGTAGATAACTTTTTTTCAAAAACACCGGGGGTAGCAGAAACATAAATAATTTGGTTAGCTTTTTTTAAAAATTCTTTAAAAGTAAGAGGTCGATTATCTATACAAGAAGGAAGTCTAAAGCCATATTCAATTAAAGTTTCTTTCCTTGCCCTATCTTGATTTGCCATAGCTTTCAATTGAGGAATGGTAATATGAGATTCATCTATAGTTATGAAAAAGTCTTTTGGGAAATAATCTAAGAGAGTAAAAGGAGGTTGACCTTCTTTTCTAAATTCTAGGTGTCTTGAATAATTTTCAATTCCATGGCAATATCCTGTTTCTTCTATCATCTCTAAATCATAATTTGTTCTTTGTTCTAATCTTTGAGCTTCTAATAATCTCCCTTCTCTTTTTAGTTCTTTTAATCTTTCTTGTAATTCTCCCCTTATATTTTCCAAAGCAATTTTTAATCTGTCTTGAGGAGTTACCCAAAAATGAGCAGGATAAATTTTATAGCTTTTTAGTTCTAATTCAAATTTAGGAGATAGAGAAGTTTCAGCTTTTAAAATTCTTTCAATTCTGTCGCCAAAAAACTCAACTCTTAAAATTTCTTTCCCTGTAACTAAAAAAACATCAATAACACCCCCTCTTACTCTAAAAGTTGAAGGCGAAAATTCGTAATCGTTTCTTTGATACCCTAAAGAGACTAAAAGTTCTAAGAATTTTTTCCTTCCTATTTTTTGCTCCTTTTTAATTTCTAAAGCCACTTTTTGATAATTTTCGGGAGAACCTATATTATAAATGCAAGAAACCGAAGATACTACAATTACATCATTCCTTGTTAAAATATCTTGGACGGCAGCATGTCTTAATCTATCAATTTCTTCGTTGATTTTCGCATCTTTTTCAATATAAGTGTCTGTTTGAGGGATGTAAGCTTCTGGCTGATAATAATCATAATAGGAAACAAAATAATGAACTGCATTTTGAGGAAAAAATTCTTTGAATTCTTGATATAATTGAGCAGCTAAAGTTTTATTGTGAGAGATAATAAGAACCGGTCTTTGAACTTTTTCAATTACATTAGCTAAAGTAAAGGTTTTACCAGAACCTGTTACTCCTAAAAGAACTTGATGCTTTATTCTTTTTTTTAATCCTTTTGTTAATTCTTTTATAGCTTTTGGTTGGTCCCCTTTGGGTTTAAATTTTGAGAACAATTTAAACATTTTTCTTTAATAATCTTAAAAAGATTTTTTTGCAAAAAAAAGCCTTTTTGAGTAAAATACACTAAATTATGATTTATACTATTTTAGGAAAAATTGTCAAAATAGGGGAAGATTTTATTGTTTTAGACATAGGAAAAATTTCTTTTAAAATTTTTTGTTCAGAGAACACTTTAAAGAAATGTGAGATTGGAAAAGAGAAGAAATTTTTTGTTTTTCTCTACAAAAGAGAAGATGCTTTAAATCTCTATGGTTTTCTTAATGAAAAAGAATTGGAACTTTTTGAGATTTTAGAAAGTATTTCTGGAATAGGGCCTAAAGCTGCTCTTTCTTTAAGTGTTTTCGGTTCATTAGAGAATTTAAAGAAAGCTTTAGAAAAAGAGGATTTTTATAGAAAGATTAAAGGAGTAGGCAGAAAGAAAATTCAAAAAATTATTTTAGAAATAACAGGAAAAATAAAAGAAATTTCTTTAAAAAAGAAAGAGAGAGAAAAAGATGAAGTAATAGAAGCTTTAGTTTCTTTAGGTTTTTCTAAAAAAATGGCCAGAGAGGCTCTTAATGAAGTTCCCTCTCATATTAGAAATCCAGAAGAAAGAATTAAAGAAGCTCTTAAGATTTTAGGAAAAAAAAGAGGGCTATGAGAGTAAAAGAATTTCTTAAAAAGATAATTCCTCCTTTTTTGTTAAATTTTTATCATTTTTTATTAGCTTTTTTAGGAGCTATTTTTTATTTTTTTCCTTCTAAAAAAATAAAAGTAGTTGGAATTACAGGAACAAAAGGAAAATCAACTGTAATTTTTATGACAGAAAAAATATTTGAAGAGGCAGGATATAAAGTGGCTTCTATTTCCTCAATTAAATTCAAAATTGGTAAAAAAGAAAAGAAAAACGATCTAAGAATTACTATGCCCGGAAGATTAAAACTTCAGAAATTTTTAAGAGAGGCAGTAAAAGAAAATTGTGACATTTTTCTCTTAGAAGTTACATCCGAAGGCATAAAACAATATAGACACACTTTCATAGATTTTAATATTTGTTGCTTTTTAAATTTGACACCGGAACATATAGAAGCTCATGGATCTTTTGAGAATTATAAAAAAGCCAAATTGAAACTCTTTAAAGCTTTAGAGAAATCAAAAAAGAGAGATAAAAAGATAATAGTTAATTTAGACGATGGAAATTGTAAAGATTTTTTGAAATTTAAAGTGAAAGAAAAAATAGGATTTACTACAAGAGGAAAGAGAAATAAAATAAACAGGATAGTTGAAGCAAAAAATATTAAAATAAAAGGAAAAGAGAGCACTTTTGAAGTAAATGGAGAAAAGTTCCTTTTAAAAGTTCCGGGAATTTTCAATATAGAGAATGCTCTCTGTGCAATTTCTATAGCTATTTGCTTTGAAATTCCTTTGAAAATATCTAAAAAAGCTTTAGAGAAAATTGAAAAGATAGAGGGGAGAATGGAAGAAATTATAAAAAAACCTTTCAGAGTTATTATAGACTATGCTCATACTCCTCATTCTTTAGAAAAAGTGTATTTTTTAATTAAAGAAAAATTTCTCAAAAATAAAGGAAAATTAATTTGCGTTTTAGGGTCAGCAGGTGGAGGGAGAGATAAATGGAAAAGACCTTATTTGGGAAAGATTGCCAAAAAATATTGTCAAAAAATAATCGTTACTAACGAAGATCCTTACGATGAAGATCCTCGAGAAATAATTGAACAGATAGTAAAAGGGGCAGGAAAAAAAGCTCTTAAAATTTTAAATAGAAGAGAGGCTATAAAGAAAGCTCTTTCTTTAGCTGAAAAAGGAGATATTGTTATAATAACTGGCAAAGGATCAGAAGAGTCAATTTGTATTAAAGGGGGTAAAAAAATTCCTTGGTCAGATAAAAAAGTAGTTTTAGAGGAATTTCAGAAAATTTATGGAAAAATATAAAATTTTAGATCATAAAGCGGATTTAAAAATAAAAGTTTTTGGCAAAAACAAAAAAGAGCTTTTTGAAAATGGAATGAAAGCTATGGTTGATTATTTGTCTCCTACTTTAGAAAAAGAAAAAGTCAAAAGAAAAATAAGAGTAAAATCTATTGATTTTGAAACTTTGTTAGTTGATTTTCTAAATGAGCTTTTATATTATTTTCAAACAAAAAAAGAAGTATACTTTGAAATCAAAATAAAAAATCTGACAGAAAAAGTAATAGAGGCTTATCTTTTTGGAAATAAAATAAAAAGTTTCTCTAGAGAAATTAAAGCTGCTACTTATCATAATTTAGACATTACAAAAAGAGATGGTCTTTTTGAAGCCATAATTCTTTTTGATATTTAATTTCTATCCGTTTATTGACATTTATATTGTTTTTTGATATAGTTTACCTGGTGATCTTATAATGAAAAATTGGATAAAATGGTGGATAGGAATATTTTTGGTGACTTTGATACTAGTTACTACTATCTGGGGACTAGCTACTCCTTCAAAAGAGAAAACAAGAGATTTCTGGTTACCTGAAAATTATGAAGTATTAAACGAAGGTAAAGAGATAGTAATAGAGAAATTCCAGATAAAGTCAACAAGTACAGTAAAAGAAGATAAAATTGTAAAAGAAGGAAAAGAAATATCTTTGATAACTAGTAAAGAAAAGGTTAAGATATCATTTGATACTTTCAAAAAGATTGTGAAAAATAGTTCTTTGAAAATTAGTGTAGTTTTAGTAAAAAAATCTACATGTTTGAAGATATACTATTTTACTCAGGTTCTTAATAAGTGGTATCTGAGCGAGCATACAGTAATAAAGACTGGACATAGTTATGGAATAAAAAAAGCAAGATCTCTTCTTTTAGAAGATAAAGGAAAGGGTCAAGTTCTAATTCAATTAGAAAGAGGAAAAGGTGAACTAGGAAAAGTAGGGATTTTAGGAATAATAATTTTCTGGAGCGCTTTAATTACTTCAGTGCCTGTAATATTTATAACAGAAAACAAATTAAATGGTGCGCTTATTTCCCTTATAGTGCTTTATTTAGTATCTCTAGGATTTGTTACTATACTAGTTTACTGATTATTTGATAAAGCTCTTTTTTGGCAGACTCTCTGCCGATTTTTTTTTAAGTAAAATTTTTGATATAATTTAATTTAAAATGCTTCAGATTAAAGATTTCAAAAAAATTTCAGATTTTCTTTGGGAAATTCCTAAATCTTTTAGAGCTGATATGAGAGTTCCAGCTCGAATTTATGCTTCTGGAAAACTTTTAAGAGATGCTTTTAGAGATGAATCTCTAAAACAACTTATAAATACTACAACTTTACCTGGAATTTTAAAATATGCTTTAGCTATGCCAGATATTCATGAGGGATATGGTTTCCCTATTGGAGGAGTAGTAGCCACTAAATATCCTGACGGGGTAATTTCCCCTGGCGGAGTTGGTTTTGACATAAACTGTGGGGTGAGACTTTTAACTTCTTCTTTTTTAATTAAAGAAGTCCAAAATTATTTAGGAAAACTAGCTAATGAAATTCAAAAAGAGGTTCCTTCTGGTTTAGGAAGAGGGAGAGAAATAAAGTTAGATATAGCTACAATTAATAAAATTTTGGAAGGAGGAGCTAAAAAATTAGTAGAGCAAGGATATGGAGAAAAAGAAGATGTTTTACATTGTGAAGCTGAAGGAAGATTAGAAGTAGCTAAAGCTGTTTATGTTTCTGAAAAGGCAAAAAATAGAGGAAGAGATCAAGTTGGAACTTTAGGAAGTGGTAACCACTTTTTGGAGATTCAAAAAATTGAAGAAATTTTTGATGAAAAAATAGCTGAAAAGTTTGGCCTTTTCAAAGATCAAATTTGTATTATGATTCATACAGGTTCTAGAGGGTTAGGTCATCAAATAGCTACCGATTTCATCAGAATAATGATGTCTGCTATGAGGAAATATAGGATTTCTTTACCAGATAGAGAGTTAGCTGCAGTTCCTTTAGACTCCTCGGAAGGTGAGAGATATTTTTCAGCGATGAGTTGCGGGGCAAATTTTGCTTGGGCAAATAGACAAATGATAACTTTTTATACAAGAAAAGCATGGAATAAAGTTTTTGGCAAAAAATCTCCTTTGACTCTTTTGTATGATGTTGCTCATAATATTGCAAAAATAGAAGAACATGAGATAAATGGTCAAAAAACAAAAGTGATTGTTCATCGCAAAGGAGCCACAAGAGCTTTCCCTCCAAGACATCCTGAATTACCTGAAAAATACAAAGAGACTGGTCAACCTGTTATTATTCCAGGATCGATGGGAACAGCCTCTTTCGTATGCGTTGGAACAGAAAAATCAAAAGAAGCTTTTTATACAGTAAATCATGGAGCTGGAAGGACAATGTCGAGAAGAGCTGCTGTTAGGACTGTTTCTGGGAAAGAAGTTGTAAAAGAATTAGAGAAAAAAGGAATTATTGTTAAATGTTTCTCTTTTAGAGGGATTGCAGAGGAAGCACCTTTGGCTTATAAAGATATAGATAGCGTGGTGGAAGTAGTTCATTTGGCTGGATTAGCTAAAAAAGTAGCAAAATTAATTCCTTTAGCTGTAATTAAAGGAGAATAAAATGATTTCGTTTTTAAAAAATAAAAAGGAATTATGGAAAAGGAAAGATTACCTTTTTCCATTCGGAAATATATTCGCAAAGAAAAAGCTCGCATCAGAAGAGAAATTTTAGATTTGAAAAGACAAAAAGAGGAAATTGAAAAATTATATCAAAGAATCTTTGAAAAATATAAAAAGAAAGAAACTTCCCCCAATAAAATTTCTCTAAATTTTTCTCAAAAAGAAGAAATTAAAACAAAAGAAAAATGACAATAAAAGAGATATTTAATTTAGCTATTCAAATGGGAAAAGAAGCTGATTTAAGAGGGAAAGAAGCAGTAGAAAAAATTTTAGAAAGAAAAAAGAAAAAATACGAGAAATTACCTGAAAAAGAGAAAGAAGTTTTTGACAAGGAAGCTTTAGAAAATCCTTATTTAGACTCAAGGATTCTTAACATTTCAGAAGATAAAGAGATTAAAAAAATTTTAGTTGGAATTGATATTGAGCCTGCTGAAATTTTAATGGCAAAAGAGATAGGAGATATAGATTTAGTTGTGTCTCATCATCCTTTAGGAAAAGGACTAGCTCACTTGCATGATGTAATGGAAATGCAGTGTGATATTTTAAATTTGTATGGAGTGCCAATAAATATTGCAGAAGGTTTGATGAGAGAGAGAATTTCTGAGGTAGCAAGAGGAGTGAATGCTTTAAATCATCAAAGAACGGTAGATTGCGCAAGATTAATGAAAATTAATTTAATAAATGTTCATACTCCTGCTGATAACTTAGCTGCTAAATTCTTAAAAGATTTAGTAGAAAAAGAAAACCCTGAGAGATTAGAAGATTTAATTGATCTGTTAAGAGATACCCCTGAATACAAGGAGGCTTCTAAAATAGGAGCAGGTCCTAAAATTTACGTTGGCTCTTTAGAAAGAAGATGTGGAAAGATAGCGGTGACTGAAATAACAGGTGGAACAGAAGGATCCCCAAAATTATATGAAAAAATGGCAATTGCAGGAATAGGAACTGTTTTAGGTATGCATATGAAAGAAGAATCTAAAAAAGAAGCAGAGCAAGCAAATATAAATGTAGTCATAGCTGGCCATATGTCATCTGATTCTTTAGGAATGAATTTGTTTTTAGATGAATTAGAGAAAAAAGGAATAGAAATTATTCCTTGCTCTGGACTAATAAGAGTTTCTCGAGTAAAATAGAGAACGAGGTGAAAAAAATGAAAAGTTTTCACCTCAAAATCTTGAGCTCTTTGTGGTCTTAGATAAATAACGCAAGGGTTTCTCGAAAACAAGGACTACAACCCTCTTTCTCTCTTTTTCTTTTTTTCTGTTCTTTCATAACTGACTCTTAAAGTCAGTTTTATTTTAAATAGTAAGTAGCTGAATTAATGATTTTTTGATAAAATAAAGTGATATGAGAACTGGTATTGCGACAGTTCCTCTTGAT
>CBEVQU010000018.1:0-16587 GCA_965552115.1 uncultured bacterium
TAAGCTTTGGACAATAATATTTTTATCATCAAAATTTTCAACTTTAACATAAATTTCACCATCTGGAAATTCTCTGAAAGTAGTTTTTGCCAACTTTAAATTCAATGCGGTAGCTATCTTTAAAGAAAGAGACGGAGAGGCGATTCCTGGGATAATTTTCATATTATTCATTCTATTCTTTTTGACAGGCAATTTCAATTTACCTAAAATAACAAAAAGCAAAAATGAAAGTTTACTCTGAAAATAAAAAGGCTTTCTTTAACTATCAAATTTTAGAAAAGATTGAAGCAGGTGTTTCTTTAATAGGTCAGGAAGTAAAATCAATAAAACTAGGGAAGGCAAATCTATCTGGTTCTTTTGTAATTATAAAAGATGAACAAGCCTATTTAGTAGGCTGTAATATCCCCCCTTACCAACCGAAAAATGCTCCTCCTGATTATAATCCTCAAAGAGAAAGAAAACTTCTCTTAAAAAAGAATGAAATTAAGTATTTATTAGGAAAATCCAAAGAAAAAAGGCTTACCTTGATTCCCTTGAGGTTTTATGATAAAAAAGGTAAGATAAAGCTTGAAATAGCTCTTGTCAGAGGGAAAAAGAAAGTTGAGAAAAAAGAAGAAATAAAAAAAAGAGAAATAGATAGAGAGCTAAAGAGAATCTTAAAAGAAAAAAGTTAAATTATTTTTTAAAGGGGACGGGAAGTTTCGACAGAAATTTCTTCTCCAAGAGGGCAGGCCGAGCTCTGGGATCTCGTTAAACTCCCAGAAAAAAACAGATCCCATTGCACATTCTAACTTAGCTTTAGCTACAGCCTAATTCTCTAAAGATAATCACTCTGCTCCAGGTGATTATCTTCAATAAAATGGAGCTAGGAACACAGAGTTTTGCTTGTTTTTAATCTGTGTTCCGAAACCTTAAACAAGCTATGCCTGTAGATCTCTTGGAGAGAAATTTCTGGACAAGGGTGCAACTCCCTTCGTCTCCACAATCTTGGAAAAAAGATATTTAATCAACAATCAAATAAGAGCAGAGAAAGTGAGAGTAATAGATGAGAATGGAAATAATTTAGGGATTTTTAATTTAGAAAAAGCTATTCAAATAGCTAAAGAGAAAGGGTTAGATTTGGTCCAGGTGACAGAGAATGTAGAGCCTCCAGTTTGTAAAATTGTAGATTATGGAAAATATCTTTATTCTCAAAAAAAGAAATTTAAAAAAGGGAAAAAGAGCAGAGAAATTAAAGGGGTAAGATTAACTTTAGGAATATCTTCTCACGATATTGAGACCAAGATAAAGCAAATAGAAGAGTTTTTAAAAGAAGGAAATAAAGTGAAAATAGAAATGAGATTAAGAGGAAGAGAAAAAGCATTGAAAGATTTCGCTGAAGAAAAACTTTACCAGTTTTTAGAAAATTTAAAAGAGAAGGTCTTTTTCAAAGAAGAAGGGGAATTGAAAAAAGAAGGAAGCAAATTAATAATTATTATCTCTCCAAAATAAAATGGGGAAAGCTAAAATAAGAAAATCTATTATTAAAAGATTTAAGTTTACAAAAACAGGGAAAATTTTAAGAAGACCCTGTGGTCTTAATCATTTTTTAGCTAAAAAATCTAGTAAAAAGAAAAGGTTAAAAAGAAAATGGAGAGAGCTTTCCAAAGAGGAAGCAAAGATAATAAAAAAACATCTCTATTATTGTAGAAAATAGATATGGTAAGAGTAAAAAGAAGTAAAATAGCTAAAAAAAGAAAAAGGAAGATTTTTAAACAAGTCAAAGGATATAAATGGGGAAGAAAAAACTTGATTAAAAGAGCAAAAGAAGCTCTATTGAAAGCTTGGACTTATTCTTATAGAGATAGGAAAGTGAAAAAAAGAGAATTTAGAAGATTATGGCAAGTTCAGATTTCAGCTGCTTGTAAAGAAAATGGAATCTCTTATAGTAAATTCATAGGAGCTTTGAAAAAGAAAAATATCAATTTAAATAGAAAAATATTAGCTACTCTATCAAAAGACCATCCCGAAATATTTAAAAAAATAGTAGAGAAGGTGAAAGAATAAAGAAATAAAAAAATGCTTGCTGAAAACAGCAAGCTTTTCATTTACGAACTAAATAAGTAATCCACTCTATATTTTGAAAATCCTCTTTTCTTAAGACATCTCCTTTTTTATTTGTAGAAAACAAATTATTTCCTATTCTCTTAGCAAAAAACAACACTTCTTGTCTCTTACCATCTTGATTTCTCTTTAATAAATTGTTGGAAGGAGCATAATAGATTCTTACTTCTTCTAAAATTTCGTTTTCTGGCAAATCTTTTATTTTGTTCACTTTTTTAATTTCAACTACCAATCTCTCACCTAATTTTTATTATCACAAATTTTTTCTAAAGTAAACTTTCAAAAAGCTGTTAGCTTTCCTTAAAAGTTCCTTTGCATTTTTAAATTTTAAAATTTTAATAGCTTTTTCAAAAGGTAACCACTTATATCCTTTATGCTCAAAAGAAACTTTTACTTTTTTTGTCTTTGATTGGACTAGAAAAAAAGTAACAATCTTAAAAATATTTTTCCCTCCTAACTTGTAAAAATACTTTATGTGTTCTTTAAATCCTGGAATAAATTCTATTTCTTTCAACCCTGTCTCTTCTTTAATTTCTCTTTTCGCTGTATCTTTTAAACCTTCTCCTTTCTCTATATTTCCTTTAGGAAAATCAAAATGTCCCCATTCATGATGGAGTAGCAAATAAAGAATTTTTCCATTTTTTTCTCTATAAAAAACGACTGCTCCTGCTGATTTCTCTAAAGGCATTTAGTTTCAAGTTTTCCTTAAAAATTTTAACAATTTTTCCAAAGGATAAGTGTTAATTATATCTTTCTTCTCTGCCCAACCTCTTCTAGCTTGATAAACTCCAAATTCCATATAGCGAAGTTGATCTTTGTGATGAGCATCTGTATTTATCACTAATTTCACTCCATATTTTATAGCTTCCCTAATATTGATGTCATTTAAATCCAATCTTTCAGGGTAAGAATTAATTTCTAAAATAACATTATATTCTTTTGCTGCCCTAATAACTTTCCCAATATCTATTTGAAATTCATCTCTTCTTTTTAAAATCCTCCCTGTGGGATGGGAAATGATTTTAATGTAAGGGTTTTTCATAGCCTTAATAACTCTTTCTGTCATTTCTTTTTTTGGCATTTTAAAATTTGAATGAATACCTGCTATCGCATAATCTAATTTCTTTAAAGCTTCGTCTTTAATATCGATAGATCCATCTTTCAAAATATTTGTTTCAGCTCCCTGTAAAACTTTAAATTTAATTCCATCTTTTTTAAACTTTTCATTTAATTTCTCTATCTCTTTCCTTTGTTCAGATAACTTTTTTTCATCTAATCCTCTTTCAATCCTTAAAAATTTTGTATGATCTGAAATACCTAAATATTCATAACCTCTTTCAAGGGCTGTCTTTACCATTTCCTCAATCGTATTTTTCCCACCGTTCCATTTTGTATGACAATGTAAATCTCCTTTTATATCTTTTAACTCAACTAGTTTTGGTAATTTTCCTTTTAAAGCTGCTTCAATTTCTCCTCGATTTTCTCTCAATTCAGGAGGTATCCACTCCATTCCTAAAGCCTCATAAACATCTTTTTCTGTTCTTCCTGCTATCATTTTTGAACCTTTAAAGAGTCCGTATTCAGAAAGTTTTAATCCTTTATCTATAGCAATTTTTCTGGTGGCAATATTATGTTCTTTAGATCCTGTAAAATATTGCAATGAGGCCCCATAAACATTTCGGGGAATTACTCTTAAATCTACATCAAATCCCTCCTTTAATCTTATAGAAGCTTTTGTTTTTCCTTTTCCCCATATTTTCACAACTCCAGGTAAAGATACAAAAAAATCCATCACTTTTTCTGGTTTTTTTGAAACCACTAAAAAATCAACATCTCCTATAGTTTCTTTTCTTCTTCTTACAGAACCTGCGACAGATATCTCCTCTACTTCTTTTAAATTCCTCAGTTTTGCTTCGATCTCTCTTACTTTTGGTAAAATCTCCCCCAATAAAAATCTTCCCTTTGATCTTTTTAAAAAAGCTATTCCCTCTAAAATATTTCTCTCTGTTTTTTCTCCGAAACCAAAAAGGGGAGCAATTTTATGAGCTTTAGCTGCTCTTTCTAAATCTTTCAAATTTCTAATTCCTAATTTTTGATATAAAACCTTTATTTTTTTAGGTCCTAATCCTTCAACCTGAGTCAACTCATCTATTTTCACAGGTGTTTTTTTCTTTAAATCCTCATAATATTTAATTTTCCCTGTTTTTAAATACTCTTCTATTTTCTCTGCCATACTTTTTCCAATTCCAGGTATTTTCTCTAAAGCCTCTCTCCCACCTTCTTGATAAATTTCTTTTACATCTTTTTCTAAATTTTCCAAAGTTAAAGCTGCTTTCTCATAAGCAAAAGGTTTAAAAGGAACATCTTCCATCTCTAAAAAGGCGGAAATTTCATAAAAAATTTTCGCAATTTCTTGGTTTGTCATATCTTTTAAGGTTTAGGATAAGGAAAAATTTTATCTTTTGGAAGAATATCTTTTCTTATAAAAAAGAACAAAAGTGAAGAGATTATTCCCAAAATACTTACTCCTAAAAAGAGAGGAACAAACCCAAATAATTTAGCTCCTACTCCTCCTAAAATTCCTGCAATTCCTGTCCCAATTCCTAAAGCCGAACTATCTAAACTCCAACAAAAAGCCTCTCTTCCTTTATTAATATGACGAGTAAAAATAGCTGACCAAGAAGGGATAGCTAGAGCCATTCCTAAAGCATGAATTAATTGAAGAAAATATATATGCCAAGGTAAAGTAGCGAAAATAAATCCTAAAGGAGTGAGACTAGCCAGAAAAGTTCCAAAAACTAGAGCATAATAATCGTCTTTTTCTCCTTTTATTTTATCTAGAAAATTAGCTAAAGGTAATTGAAGGAGAGATTTAAAAAGCCAGTAGATTCCAACTGCTATCCCGGCTACCTTGACATCTCCTCCTTTTATACTTTGGATAATAAAAACAGCTAAAATAGGAGAAACAAGTCCCCAACCAAACAGAAGAAAAAAATCAGATAAAACTAAAATTTTTACTACCTTATTTATTCCTCTAAACATTATTTACCGATTACTTTTACAAAAATTTCTCTTTCTCTTTCTCTATTATCAAAATCTAAAAATACAATTTGTTGCCAAGTACCCAAAAGCAATTTCCCTTCTTCTATAGGAACAGTTAAAAAAGGCTTAAATAAGGCAGATCTTATATGGGCGTATCCGTTACAATCTCCCCATTTCTTACAATGTTCGTAATTTTCATTCGCAGGCACAATTTTTTCTAAAATTCTTTTTAAATCTTCCATCAATCCTGTTTCGTATTCTAAAGTAGTAATTCCACAAGTAGAACCAGGGCAAGAAATTATACAAACTCCTTCTTTTATTTTAGATTTTTCAACAATTTCTGAAACTTTATCTGTTATATCAATAATATCGGTGAATCCTTTTGTAGAAATTCTAAATCTCATTCTTTCAAAATATCAAATTTTAAAAAGCTAGTCTATAAAAAGAGAGGAGAAAATTCTCCTCTCTTTTATTTTTTGGGAATCTTCCTTTTATTTTTTGATTTTCCTTGGAGAGAATCTTCTAAAAGTTCTTTTCCTTTTTGGCCTAGCTTCATCAACTATAATTTTTCTTCCATCCACTTCTTTTCCATTAAACATTTCTATTGCTTTTTTTGCTCCTTCTTCATCTTCCATCTCTACAAAACCGAACCCTCTTGATTTTCCTGAAAACTTATCCACAATAATCGAAACAGAATTTACTTTTCCAGCTTGAGAAAATAAATCTTTTAATGTCTCTTCTTTCGTATCAAAAGAAAGACTCCCCACATATAATCTCTTGTTCATCTTTTTATCTTTCTTTTTTTATCTCGACCCACTCTCTTTTAAAATAAAGAGAGCGCGACACCCTTTTTGGTGTTAATTTCACTATACACTAATTTTAAAAAATATCAAATTTTATCGAGAAATTCTTTCAAAAAATTCAGAGATTTTAAAAATTAAAATTTCGAATCCAAATTTTAAAAGAAAGAAAATTCCGACTAATCCAAATAAAACATCAATCCCCCTAATAGTTAGAGAGAAAGCTATTCCAGTATTTGCCCCTAAATTTAAAGCAGAGAAAACCCCCGCTTGGAATGTTTCTAAACTTCCTAAAAGGGCAGGTAAAGGAACTAAAGAAGATAAATTATAAAATCCATAAACAGAAAAGGCATTTAGCAAATCCAGTCCTTTTTTAAAAAAGAAAATTAGGAAAAATACCCTTAAAAATAAAAGTGAATATCTCAAAAAAGAAAAAGAAAGAGTTTTTAAAACTATCTTCTTTTTCTCTCGAAAAAAAGAAAAGATTTCTTTTTCTGTTTTAAATAAGAATTTTCCTCCTTTTGAATTTTTAACTTTTTCTTTATTAAATCCAAATTTTCCTAAAAACCATTCTAATAAACTTTCTTTTTTTGAACTTTTTAAAAAGAAAAAACACAGAAGTGAAAAAAGAAAAATTGCCATTCCGGCTCCAGCTAAGAAAAATTTGGTAGAAGGAATAAATTCTGCTTTAAAGAAGAAAATGTATATTCCCGAAAATAAAAAAATAAAAAAGACCAAAGCATCTAAAATTTTGAAGACGAATATAGAAGTTGTCCCTTTTTCAAAAGGAACAAAAAAGAGCTTTTTCAATCCGTAAATCATAAAGATCTCTCCTCCCAAAAGAGCAATCGGAGAAAAATAAGAAAGAGCAAATCCTCCTAAATAAAGACCAAAAATCTTTTTAGGACTTATATGATAACCTAAATTTTTTAATACAAAAGACCACCTAAAAGCTCCAATTATAAAAGCTAAAAATGTAAGAAATATTATTAAGAAAACTCCAAAAAAATTAAAACTTTCGAAAGCCTTACTAACTTGCTCAAATCCAATCTTAGATAAAACTATCCCTAAAATTAAAAAACCTATAAAAAAAGAAATTAAAAAGAATAAAAGTTTTTTCATTTTAATAATTTTATTAATTCCTTAGCATTCTCTATAGCATATCCTGAAAAATCGTTGTTAAAATAACAAAATATATCTTTTTTTTCTTTTAAAAATTTCTTGATTAATTGAACAAACTTCTTTAATTGCGTTTTTGAATATTTTGAAGAAAAAAGAGAACCTGGACCATGAAATCTAAAGTAAACAAAATCTGCTGTAGAAACTTCAGCTTTAGGATATCTAGAAGAATCAGCTATTACCAAAGCAAAGTTATATTTTCTTAAAAGATTGTATATCTTTTCTTGAAACCAACTTTTATGTCGAAACTCAAAAGCAAAAGAAAGTTTATACTTTTTAAGCAATTTCAGAAAATTCTTGAATTTTTCTAACCCTTCTCCTCCTATTTTAAAAGAAGGAGGGAACTGAAATAAAATAGGACCCAATTTTTCTTTCAATTCTTTCGCATTTTCAATAAATACTTTTAAAGGATCTTCAACATCTTTCAATCTTTTAATATGAGTGATGAATCTTGATCCTTTCACAGAAAATATAAAATCTTTTGGAGTAACTTCATACCAGTTTTGAAATGTTGTCTTTCTTGGTAAATGATAAAAAGAGTAATTTATTTCCGTTGTTTTAAAGTGTTTTGAATAAAAAAGAAGTTTATCTTTTGAAGAAAGTCTTTCAGGATAAAAAATACCATTCCAGTGAGAATAAATCCATCCTGAGGTTCCAATTAATATTTTTCTTTTTTTACTCATTAAAATATTAAAAAGAGGTTTTAAAATCCTCTTTAGTATCTAGGCTTTTTCGTATTTTATTCTTTTTATCTTGAAAGTCTTTTTTGGTTGAGAACAAAAAACTACATCTCCTATTTTTTTTCCCAAGAGCGCTTTTCCTACAAGCGATTCATTGCTAATTTTCCCAGAAGAAGGGTCTGCTTCTAAAGACCCAACGATCATAAATTCTTTTTCTTTTCCATTTACCTCTACTACAACTTTAGCTCCAAGATTTACTTTATTTTGGTTATTTCTGGAAGGAGGCCTAATTATTTTTGAATTTTCTAAAATATTTCTCAATTCAAAAATTCTTTTTTCTAAAAACTCCATCTCTTCTTTAAAAGAAAGAAATTCAGGGTCTATCTCTTCTGAATGGAAAATAGAAGGTGTACCTTCTTTTATTTTTTCTTCTCTTTGCTTTTCTAACTCTTTAAGTTCTTCTCTTATCTTTTTAAAGCCTTCCTTGGTCAAAAAATACTTCTTTCCTTGCATATTTTCTCTAATTTTATCTTCCAAAAAGCTTGTGTCAAGTGGAAAAATTTTCTTTTTTAGAAAATAAATTAAAATAAATTAATATGATAGAAATTAATGGATCTTTTGGAGAAGGAGGAGGGCAAATTTTAAGAACAGCTGTTTCTCTTTCTATTGTTTTTAAAAAACCTTTTCATATTTTCAACATCAGAAAAGGAAGAGAGAAACCTGGTCTCAAGACTCAGCATCTTTTAAGTTTGAGAGCATTAGCTGAATTTTGCCAAGGAAAATTAGAAGGAGACTTTTTAGGTTCAGAAGAAATTATTTTTTCCCCGGGAGAAAATTTCAAAAAAGAAATTGAGATAAAAATTCCAACTGCAGGTAGTATCACTTTAATCTTACAAGCTCTTCTTTTACCAGCTCTCTTTTCAGGAAAAGGACTAAAAGTTTACTTTAAAGGAGGAGCAACAGATACTTTCTTTTCTCCAACTTTAGACCATTTTCGATTTGTTTTTTTAGAAATTTTAAAAAAGATCCTTCCAGAAGGCAAAGAGATTAAATTTGAGATAATAAAAAGGGGATATTATCCTGAAGGAGGAGCTGAAATGAAAGTAGAAATTCCTTCAATTAAAAAACTAAAACCTCTTTTGTTAACAGAGAGGGGTAAACTCAGAGAAATTTCCATTTTATCTGGAGCTTCTCAATTCCTAAAGGAGAAAAAGGTAGCAGAAAGACAAATTCAAGGAGCTAAAGAGGTCTTAGGAAAATTAAAACTGCCTTTAAAAGAAAAAGTGGAATATTACAATACCCAGTGCCCTGGAAGTAATATTTGTCTTATAGCTAACTTTGAAAATACTAAATTGGGAACAGATAATTTAGGTAAGTTAGGTAAGAAAGCAGAAGAAATAGGAAAAGAGACAGCTTTAGATCTTCTCAAGCAAGAACAAAAAAAGGCCTGTTTAGATAGATATTTAGCTGACCAAATTCTACCTTATCTAGCTTTGACTTGTGGAAAATCTCAAATCACAGTTGCAGAAATCACAAACCATTCAAGAACAAATATGTGGGTGATAGAAAAATTCACTAAAGGGAGATTTGAAATAAAAGAAAATCTAATTAAGTGGATTCCAAAAACTTAATTATTTCTCTCTTAATTTCTTCTCTGTTTTCTTTGGTTAAATTTAAAATTTTTGTATCTTTTCTTTTTCTAATTCTTTCAGTGAAAGAATTTAAAGTAAGTTTGATTGTTCCTAAAACTTTATTCTTACTTTCTAAAGTCTTTTTAATAACTTTCTTAAACTTCTTAGAAAATAACTCCATTTTTCCAATTTCATCTATGACTATTAAACAATCTTCTTTTAATCCTTTTTCTATCTCTTTTATTCCTATTTTTTCTAAATCTTTTAAATTCACTTTATATTTTGAAACTTTAAGAGGGCTCTCAATCTCTTTATGAGATAAAATTCCTTCTTTTCCGCTTAGAGTTATAATTTTAAAGCCTACTCTTTCTCCTTTTTGACGAATTTCTTCAGTGTGAAATCCACGAGCTTGAATTTTTATCTCTTTTAAAATTTCTTTTATTAATGTTGTTTTACCGCAGCCTGGTTTTCCTGTAATAAAAATATTTTTTATCATCTTAAGAAACGAGAAATAAAATAAAAAATTATAGACAAAATAATACTTATCAAAATGCAACTTGCCAAAGGAAAATAGAATTGAAAATTCTCTTTCTTAATATAAAAATCTCCAGGTAATTTACCTAGTGGAGAAAAAGAGAATAAAAAACCAAAGAAAATTAAAAAAATCCCTAGAAAAATTAAAATTTTACCTACCATTTTATTTTTTATAAATTCTTTCAAGCCCAAATTTTTTAGCTAGATTCACCGCCTCTTTAAACTCTTCCTTTGTAATCTTTCTTGAAAGTTCTGGATATTCAAAAGCTTTATAGCAAGGGTAATATTGATCCATTATATTCAAAAAAGTATTTTTTGAAATCTCTTTTGATAAAAACTCGAAAATTTTTTCAGAACCTGCTATATTATTTGGCAAAACTAAATGCCTAACTAATAAACCTCTTTGAGCTATTCCTTCCTCATTGACTATCAAATCTCCAACTTGTCTGTGCATTTCTTTAATTGATCTTTTCATAATTTCAAAATAATTCGGAGCATTTGAATATCTTAAAGCTATCTTATCATCTGAGTATTTTGCATCTGGCATATAAATATCGAAAATCCCATCTAATAATTTCAAAGTCTCAAGGGAATCATAACTCGAAGTGTTATAAACCAAAGGAATTTTTAATCCTTTTTCAATTGCAATTTGAAGTGATTTCACAATCTGAGGAACCTGGGGAGTAGGAGTAACTAAATTAATATTATGACAACCTTGATTTTGAAGTGAAACCATCATATCAGCTAATTCTTCAAAAGAAACCTCTTTTCCAATTCTTAACTGAGAAATCTCATAATTTTGGCAGTAAATGCAAGATAGATTACAAGAAGTAAAGAAAATTGTCCCAGATCCATTTTTTCCTACCAAAACTGACTCTTCTCCAAAGTGAGGATGGAAAGCAGAAACTTTTGGGAAAAAGCCCAATTGACAATATCCTTTCTCTCTTTTTAATCTATTCACATGACATTTTCTAGGACAAATCTCACAATTTTGCAAGATCTTAAAAAGGGAATCTACTCTTTTTTTGATCTCTTTTTCAGAAAGATTTAAATAAGCAGGTTTCATTTTAAATGCCAGATATCAGTCTAAAAAGAAAGAGAAGATATAAAATGATATACATTAGTCCTTCCCAAATATGAATTCTTCGAGAAATTCCAGAGATAACAAATAAAAATGTAGCTACTACTAAAAAAGGTAACCCTATAAAGAAAGTAAGATCATCAACTGTAAGAGTTCTTATCAAAGCTGGGATTCCCACAACAGCTAAAACTAAAAAAACATTTGAACCAAAAACATTACCTAAAGAAATTTCATATTTCTTTTTTGCTGCAGCTATCACAGAAACTACCATATCAGGCAGAGAAGTACCAACAGCTACAGCTGTGATAGCTAAAAAAGAAGTAGTAATTTTAAAAATTTCAGATAATTTTAATAAAGCTTTTATGTTTAATTGTGCTCCAACAATTAATCCTATTAGTCCCAGAATTAAAAAGAATAAAATTTTAAAAGTAAATTTTGGACTTTCTTGTTTCTCTTTTTTAACTGCTTTCTTTTTCCTCCTTTCCACTCTAGAAGGTAAAACTTCAACTATTTCAGGAGTTTCTTCTTCTCTCCGAAAAACAGTATAAAGAATATAAATAATGAAAGCCAAAACTAATAAAAGTCCTTCAAAAAAAACAATTTTTTTATCTAGCATAATAAAAACGAACAAAACAGTCGTAGCAGCTAAAAGAGGAGCATCTAAATCAATTAAGCTTCTTTTTACAACTAATCTTCTAGCAACTATTGCTGAAAGCCCAACTATTAAAAAAATATTAGCTATTGCAGAACCTAAAGCAGTGGAAGTAGCTACTTCAGTTACTCCTTTTAAAGTAGCAGTTAAAGAAACAGCTAATTCCGGGAAAGAGGTACCTAAAGCAACGATAGTTACTCCAATTATAAAAGGAGAGATTTTTAGAGCTAATCCTATTCTTTCTGCTGATTCAACAAACCAATCAGCTCCTTTTACTAAAAGAAAAAGGCTTATAAGAAAAATAATCGTCCAAAAAATAGCCATCAATATCCTTTATATATTTTTTCTAAAACTTTTCTAGTAAAAGGCCCTACAAACCCTGTTCCTTTTTCTAATCCCAACGGAGTCAAAATTTCTTCTTTGTATTTTTCTTGAAAAGCTATCACAGAAGAATAAGTAATAGGGCCAAAGAAACCTGTAGGTTCAACATCTTTTCTTTGCCAAACTCCTTCCTCGATTAAAAGATGCTGGAGTAACATTACATCATCTCCCTTTGAACCTAAATACAAATTTCTAGGAAAAGCTATTTCTTTCTTAAGAGAAATGGTAAACGTTTTCTCAAAAAACTCTCTTGACCTTGGACCAAAATATCCTGTTCCTTTCTCTAAATTCCAAGGTTTTAATATTTCTTCTTTAAATTCCTCTTGAAGAGAAATTAAAGCTTCTTTTGTATTTTGGTCAAAAAAATCTTTTGGTTTCTCTTTGCTTTTCCAAAATCCATAATTTATCAAAATCTTCTGTAAAGCTTTTACATCATCTCCTTTATCTCCTAATTTCAAATTTCTCTTCCAAATTTGAGGAAAGAGTATTAAATCTTCTTTTAAATCAGAAAATTTTCCATACCAATAAAAATTTCTCACATTTACTTCCGAATTAAATAACTCAACCAAATCACTTTCTACTTCACTTAATTCTTCTAAAGAAAGCCTTACAGGAGGATACCAAATATCTATTCCTTCTCCTATTTTTTTATCTGGAGTAATTAAAAATATTTGAATTCCTCCATAACTCTCTTCTATTTCAGAGCTCCCTGTAATTTCTAAGGGATAATAAAGATATTCTGTATCAAATTTATAAATTAAAGGGGTTGTACTCTTCTGACCTTCTGAAAGGTCTATAACATCAAAAACAAAATAATCTATCTCCTTTTTAAGATAATTTTCTATGGTATCTCTTAATTTCTGAGAAATTTCTTTCTTTCCAAGTTTCTTTTCTTCAATAAAATCTTCTATCCATTTTAAAAATTCATCTAAATTATAAACTTTTACTGTTGTAATATCGTGTACTCCTATTTTCTCTTGAAAAACAATCTCTATTCCTTTTTCTGGTAGAGCTCCTACTTCTTTCCCTGTCACCATCCATTGATTTCTCAATTCTTCTATTTTTTTATTCATTACCTCCACTATCTTCTCAAAAGATTCAAATTTTCCTTCTTTTATTTCAGGCTTTGAAGGAAAAGGAATAATTCTTAAAGCTAAAGTTTCCCCTTTCGTTTCAAAGTCGTTAGAAAGAATTAAAATCTCTTTTTCTCCATTCCAAGCTAAAATAGCTTTTTGAGCCTTTTCTTCTAAATAAACATTTGGTGGCCAATGAACTATTCCTCCATCAGCTAACACAAAAAGAGGAGAGAGAGAAAATATAACTATAAAAAATAGGATTCTTTTCATATTATTTTTCTTCTATGATAGATATTTTTGGTTAAATTGTAAAGGTGTCTGTTTTAAAAACAGACACCTCTTTTAAGAAAGATATAATTTTACTCATTGAATAAAAGCTCCTTCTAAAATTGCTATTGCTCTTTCAATCTGGCCAGCTATCTCTTTCAAAATCTTTATCACTTCCTTTATATCAGAATTTGGAGGAGGAACTTGACCTACAATTGTAAAAGTTCCATCACTCTCATCCCAATGTTTTTTTGGAACAGGGAGAAGCTTTTGTTGAAGACAAGCTCTTTTATCAGGAGCAACTATACAAGGTAAAATCTTTCTTTGTAACAAAGTAATCCTTATCACATAATTTGAATCGTTCGGAATATCAGAAGATATTTTCCAACTATAACTTCCTTTCCAGAAGGGGACGAAAGCAATATGTTTAACAAATATCGACTTTTCTTCAGTTCCACATTCCTCACCTGGGGGACAAACAGGAGTAGTTGTTATTCTTTTAAACAAATCTATGGAGACCTTTGGCCAAAACCCTCTTAACTCAGGCTCAGGTATCCATGCTACAGGTGGCAATTCCCACTTTATAGTATGTATTTCTCTCCTGTCTAAAACTTCTCCACCATTTGGGAATATCACTCTTATTTTATAGGAAGGGAAAAATTTTTCTTTTGTTTTCTCATCAAAAATACCAGTTTTCTCCAATCCTAACTTCTCCTGAAGTCTTTTTATTGCTTTCTCTGTTAAAGAACCGAAATATCCAGTCACATATCCCTCAGGATAAATTTCAGGATCTTCTTTTAAAATTTCTTGCAAAGCTCTAATCTCTTCACTTCTCATACCTTTTCTCCAAATTTGAGCATCAACAAAAGTAAATGTTCCAAAAAGAGAAAACAAAACCGTTCCAATTACAGCACCTAAAATTATTCTCTTCATCTTTTTTTAATATTTTATCTTTTTCGACCTTTTTTATTTTAACTTCTCTTTTAAAGAAAAGTTGCATTATTCTTCTAAAGGTTTAGCTACCTCCAACATTTCTTGATCAAGATTTATCTTTCCTTCCCATATTTTTTCACCTGCTTTATAAATAACATCTATTTTTCTCTGAACAGGAGAAACTCTTACTTTTTCTTTTTCTTTAATCAATCTCAATTCTAAAGGAGATTCTTTTATTTTTAAAATTAAAGGAGTTTCTTTCTCGCTCTCTCTCAAGTGATGAATAATTTCTTTAGCTTTTTCTATCTCTTTTTCTCCTATAAAGTAATTTGGGCTAATTTTCTCAATCTTTGCAATATTTTTATTTTTCAGATCCACCTTTACTAAAACTCCAATTATTTTTTTGCTGTCTTCTTTGAAAAATCTTTTTTCAGGAGGAGCAATCAATACATATCCTTCTTTTTCGTGAATTTTAACTTCTTTTAATCTTCCTCCTTTTTTTATCAATTCTTTAACTTGAGGATTTGAAAGAGCAATCCTCTTTGCTTTAGCTAAAGTATAGTGAGGGTAAACAAAAGCGAAAGTAAAGAAAATCAAAAAAACTAAAGAAATTCCGCAGAAAGCAATCTTCCTAAAAAGTAAAACATTTTTTTGTTTTCTCTTTTCAAAGAAATATCTTTCCAAAAGGAATCTTTTTAATTCCTCTCTATGAGAAGGTAGTTCGATTTGAGGAAGAGGAAGTTTTTCTAATTTTTTTATATTTTTTTCTTCCATTTTTTTATAAAACAATTTTCATTTATAAAAGTTTCTTAATTTCTTAATTGCTCTGTGTAAAAGAGATTTTACTGTTCCTTCTTTTTTCCCTAAAATTTCTGAAATTTCTTTAATTTTCTTTTTTTCGAAAAATCTTAAAACTATCACTTCTTGATATTTTGGGGGAAGCTTTGAAATTTTTTCATGAAGTTCTAGAAACTCTTTATATTTTTCAAGTTCTCTTTGAGCTTTTGTTATTTCTTCTAAGGGAGTAGTAAAAGAAGGAGGTTCTGAAATCTTTTCTAAAGGAACCAGTCTCCTTCTTTTTCTATAAAAATTGACTATTTCATTTGAAGCTATTCTATAAAGCCAACTAGAAAAAGAAATCCCTTTCCATTTAAATGTCCATAAGTTCTTTAAAGCTTTTATAAAAGTATTTGAAGTAATATCTTTAGTATCTTCTATATTGGCTGTCCTTTTCAAAATATAACCGAAAATTTGAAAGTAATACTTCTCATACAAAAGAGAGAAAGCTTCAGGATCTTTCTTTGCCTTTTCTACTAATTCTTTTTCTTTCTCTTTCCCAAAACTCATTTTAGCAAGTCAAATGAAAAAGACCTATAACTTTTTTCTCTTTACCCTCTTTCTTTGATTTTTCTAAAATTATATTAAAAGTTCTAACAGCTTCTTCTGTCTTATCAATAATTAATTGAATTCCTTCTTTTTCAATAAATTGTTGAGCTCTTTCTGTTACTTTAGCTATCCCACTTTCCCCAGTACCAATTACAATAATCTCTGGCTTCTGCTCTATGGCTCTTTTTATATCATCTACATCAATTATATGACTTTCTCTTCTCCACCATTTTAAAACTTCTCCTGTCCACCTTACTTCTACATCAAAATCGTATTCTTTTCCGTTTATTTTAATAAAACCAAACCTATATTCTTTAATCATTTTATTATTTTAATTGCTTTTTCTTTTGAAATTCTAGGAGGAGGAGAAGGAATATTTTTTGGATATCCTACAGGTAAAATAGCAATGGGCCTTAAATTTTCTGGCAGATTTAAAATTTTAGAAACTTCTATCTCATTGAAAGCTCCTACCCAACAACTAGCTAAGTTTTTTTCTGTCAAATATAAAAGAGCATTTTCAAGGGAAGCAGAAACATCACAAATTGAATATAAATTTTTTCCTCTCTCTCCATAATGACTCTCAATATTTAAATCAGCGCAACCTACAATTACCAAGGGAGCTTCTTTGATAAAGCTTTGCCCTAAAGCAGCTTCAGCTAATTTTTCTTTTATTTTTTCATTAAAAATAAAATAGAATTTTCTTGATTGCAAATTTCCGGCAGAAGGCGCCCACATTAAAGCTTCTATAAGCTCCTCTATTATCTTTTTCGATATCTCTTTTCTCTCAAATTCCCTCACGCTCCTTCTTTTCTTAATAATTTTTAGAATATTCATAACTTTAA
>CBEVQU010000019.1:0-16244 GCA_965552115.1 uncultured bacterium
AATTTATGTTAAAGTTGAAAATTTTGATGATAAAAATATTATTGTCCAAAGCTTAGTTTCTAATGAAGATATTGTTTCTTTAATGATGCTGTTTGATGCTTTAAAAGGGACTGAAATTATAACAGTCATTCCTTATATGGGTTATGCAAGACAAGATAGAGTCTTTGAGAAGGGTGAAGCTATTAGCATAAGAGCTATTGGAGAATTTTTAGAAAAATATAGCTCTAAAATTCTTACAGTTAATCTTCATAGTGAAAAAGGAGCTAGCTATTTTAATAAATTAATAAATCTGGATGCCACACCTTTAATTGGTAATTATTTTAAAGGAAGAGATATTGTAATGATTTCTCCTGATTTAGGGTTTTGTGAAAGAGTTAAGGTTTTAGCAAAGATAGGAAATTTCAAGTTTTATTGTTTAGAAAAAAGGAGAATAGATTCTAAAAAGGTTGAGATTTTGGCAAAAAATTTAGATATTAAAGGAAAAAAGGTTGTAATAGTGGATGATATAATTCCCACTGGTGAAACAATAATTAAAGCTGGAAAAATATTACTTGAGAAAGGAGCAGAAAACATTACAGCTGTTTGTGTTCACCCTGTTTTGGCAAATTATTCTTTGAATGATATTTATAGAGCTGGAATTAAAGAAGTGATTGCAACAGATACAATTGAGAGATCTATTAGCAAAATTAGTGTTGCTGATTTAATAGCCAATGAGTTAAGAAAGTTAATGTGAATAAAATTAAAATTTTCAAAAAATGAAAAAAATAGAAGAATTTAAAAGTAAAAATGTAAGATTCATTAGACCTGTTTTTGTTGATATTTTAGGGAGGATGCTTGATTTTACTATTCCTATAGAGGAGTTCGAAACTCTAATTAAAAATGGGAAAGGATTTGATGGTTCATCTGTAGAGGGTTTTGCAAGAATTGAAGAAAGTGATTTAAGGTTTATTCCTGATATTGAGACTTTAGTGATTTTGCCCTGGGAGTATGAAGGTGTTGAGAAATTATGGAGAGAGGCAATTGTTTTTGGAAGTATATATGATTCAGAAGGTAAAGAATATGAAGGAGATACAAGGAGTTTATTAAAAAACATAATAGAAAAATATAAAGATATTGGAGAGTTAAAATGTGGAGCAGAAATAGAATTTTTTATCTTTGGAAATGATAAATCACCTCTTCACACAGATGAAGGAGGCTATTTTAGATCAGGATTATATGGAGAGATAAGAAAAGAAGCCCAATTGCTTTTAAGTGAAATAGGGATAAAGACAGAATTTGACCATCATGAAGTTGCTCAAAGCCAGCATGAGATAGATTTAGCTTTTACTTCAGCTTTAAAAATGGCAGATAGTATTATTTTGACAAAATACATTGTAAAAAGGATTGCAAAAAAATATGGAGTTTATGCCTCATTTATGCCAAAACCTGTAGCAGGAATAAATGGAAATGGAATGCATCTCCATCTTTCATTATGGAAAGAAAACAGAAATCTATTTTTTGATACAGAAAATCAAGGGTTAAGTAAAATTGCAAAGTCTTACATTGCTGGCTTAATAAAATATGGAAAAGATATTCAGGCAGGTCTAAATCAATGGATAAATTCTTATAAAAGACTTTATCCTGGATATGAAGCTCCAACTTATCTTGTATGGGGAACAAAAAATAGATCAGCTTATATAAGAGTGCCAGAATATCAGAAAGGAAAAGAGTCTTCTGCCAGAATTGAGATAAGAAGTCCTGATCCAGCTTGTAATCCTTATTTTGCTTTAAGTTTAATCCATGCTGCAGGAATAGAGGGGATTAAAGAAAAGTTAGATCCCCCAGATCCTGTTGAAGTTGATGTTTTTCATATGTCTGAAGTTGAAAGGGAGAAATTAAATATAAAAGAGCTATCTTCCTCTTTAGAGAAAGCGCTTGAGTTTTTTGAAAAAAGCAGATTAGTTAAAGAGACTTTACCTTCTCATATTTATCAAAAATTTTTAGAGAATAAAAAAATTGAATGCAAAAATTTTAATAAAGCGGTGACAGATTATGAAATAAAGAATTATTTTAATATGCTATAACCTCATTTTTTAAAATTTCAGGTTAATTTTTTTATTTACAAACCCTCTTTTAAAAGATAAACTGAATTTAATGGTAAAAGAGAAAATTGAAAAATTAATTAAGAAAGCTGTCAAAAGAGCTCAAGAAAAAGGAAAACTACCTAAGTTTGAAATTAAAGATTTCTCAATTAGATCTCCAGAAAAACAATTCGGAGATTATTCAAGTAATATTGCTCTTTTAATTGGAAAGAAAATTAAAAAAGATCCTTTAAAAATAGGAAAAATTATTAAAGAGGAGATTGAGGAAATAACCCAAAAGAATTTTTTTTCGAAGATAGAAGTAATTGGAGGTTTTATAAATTTTTTTCTTTCTGAAAAGTTTTTAAGAAAAAAACTAAAAGAGATTTTAAAAAAGAAAGAGAAATTTGGGGAAGTTATATTAGGGAAAAGAAAAAAAGTCCAAGTAGAGTTTATCTCAGCTAATCCCACAGGTCCTTTAACTTTAGGAAATGGAAGAGGAGCTTTTTTGGGAGATTGTCTTTCTAATATTTTAGAAAAAGCAGGTTTTAAAGTGGAAAGAGAGTACTATATTAATGATGTGGGAGAACAAATTAGAAAATTGGGAAAATCAATTGTTGGAATTTCTGAAGATTATAAAGGGGAGTATATTGAGGAACTTAAAAAGAAAATAAAAGAGAAAGATCCTTATATAGCAGGGGAGAAAGCAGCAAGGATTATTTTAAATGAAATGATAAAACCTACTGTAAAAGGAATAGGGATAAGATTTGATAGATGGTTTTCAGAGAAAACTCTTTATGAAAGCGGAGAAGTAGATGAAGTTTTAGATTTTTTTAAAAAAAGAGGATATTTATATAAGAAAGAGGGAGCTCTATGGTTTTGCTCAAAAAAATTTGGAGATGATAAAGATAGAGTAGTAGTAAGGAAAAATGGTGAAAAAACCTATTTTGCTTCAGATATTGCTTATTTAAGAAATAAGATAAAAAGAGGATTTGACTTTTTAGTTTATATTTGGGGAGCAGACCATGCAGGTTATGTGAAAAGGATAAAGGCAGCAGCTAAAGCTTTAGGATATGATCCTGAAAAAATAAAAATTATTATTATGCAGTTGGTGAGACTCTTTGAAAAAGGAAAAGAAATAAGAATGTCAAAAAGAAAAGGAGTGTATATCACTTTAGAAGAATTAATTAATGAAGTAGGATTAGATGCAGCAAGGTTTTTCTTTTTAGCAATTGGTCCTGAGAAGCACTTGAATTTCAATCTATCTTTAGCTAAAGAAAAATCTGAGAAAAATCCTGTTTATTATATTCAATATGCTCATGCAAGAATTTCCTCAATTTTGAGAAAAGGTAAAGTAAAAAGTAAATCTCTGAAGATTGAAGAAAGAGAGCTTAAAATGTTAAATCATCCAGCAGAAATTAATTTGATGAGAGAAGTTATAAAACTTCCAGAAGTTATCACAGAGACAGCAAGAGATTTTAAAGTTCAAAGAATTCCTCAATACGCTAAAAAAATAGCTACCTTATTTCATCAATTTTACCAAAATTGCCAAGTCTTAACTGAGAATAATTCTCTAAAGAAAGCTCGTCTTGCTCTTGTTTTGTGTACTAAAATTGTTTTAAAAAATACCTTAGATTTAATGGGAATTTCTGCCCCAGATAGAATGTGACTAAATTTATGCGCTATAATCTTCCAAAAATTGAAAAAGAAATATTAGAGCTTTGGGAAGAGAAAAATATTTTTAGAAAAAGTATTTTACAAAGGAAAGGTAAAAAACGCTTTGTCTTCTTTGAGGGCCCTCCTTTTCCTAATGCTAAACCTGGAATTCACCATCTTTTAGCTAGAGCTTTTAAAGATGTAATTTTGAGATATAAAACAATGGAAGGTTTTTATGTAGAAAGAAGAGCAGGTTGGGATACTCATGGACTCCCTATTGAGTTAGCTGTAGAGAAAAGATTAAAAATAAAAAATAAAAAAGACATCGAGAAAGTAGGAATTAAAAAATTTATAAAAGAATGTAGAGAAAATATTTTCACTTTTAAGAAAGAATGGGAAGATTTTACAAAAAGAATAGGATATTGGTTAGATTTAAAAAACCCTTACATTACTTGCGACAATAACTATATTGAGACTTTATGGTGGATTCTAAAAAGAATTTGGGAAAAGGGTTTACTTTACCAAGATTATAAAGTTGTACCTTTTTGTCCAAGGTGTCAAACTTCACTTTCTTCTCATGAGGTAGCTCAAGGATATAAAAAAATAAAAGAAAAGGCTATTACTCTAAAATTTGAATTAGTCAGAGAACCTAAGACTTTTGTATTAGCTTGGACGACTACCCCCTGGACTTTACCTGCCAACGTTGCTTTAGCTGTGAATCCAAATATAAATTATGTAAAAGTTTCCTTAAAAGGATCTCCTGAAAATTACATATTATCTAAAAAAGCTTTTGAGAAATTCTTTAAAAAAGAAGAAGTTAAGATTTTAAGAAAAATTAAAGTAAAAGAGCTAATTTTTAAAAAATATAAACCCCTTTATAAAAATAAAGCTCCTTATTTAATAATTGAAGGAGATTTTGTTTCAGATGAAGAAGGGACAGGCATTGTTCACATTGCTCCAGCTTTTGGTGAAGAGGATATGGAATTAATTAGAAAACAAAAGAAAGTTGACTTCCCTCTGCTAATGACAGTTGATGAGGAAGGAAGGATGAGAACTCCCGGATATAAATGGAACAAATTATTTGTGAAGAAAGCAGATTCTTTAATTGTCGAAGATTTAAAAAAGAGAAATTTGATTTTTAAAGAAGAACTTTACGAACATGATTATCCTTTTTGTTGGAGATGTGATACCCCTCTTTTGTATTACGCTAAAAAGAGTTGGTTTATTAAAATTTCGAAAATAAAAAAGAAGCTGATCGAAAATAACAAAAAGATAAACTGGGTACCTTCCTATATAAAAGAAGGGCGATTCGGAAGATGGTTAAAAGAAATAAAAGATTGGACTTTATCAAGAGAAAGATATTGGGGCACTCCCTTACCTATTTGGAGATGCGAAGGATGTCAAAACCTCGAATTTATAGGGTCAAGAAAAGATTTATTAAGACAAAAGTTTACCACAAACGAATATTATTTACTAAGACATGGAGAATCTACAAAAAATAAAAAGAAAATAGAAGTTTGCTGGCCAGAAAAAGTTAAATCTCCTTTAACAAAAAAAGGAAGAGGGCAAATTGAAAAAATTTTACCTATTTTAAAAAGAAAAAAAATTGATTTGATTGTTTCTTCTGATTTGCTGAGGACTAAAGAGACAGCAGAAATTATTTCAAGGAAACTAAAAATAAAAATAATTTTTGATAAAAGATTAAGAGAAATTAATTTTGGAATTTTTAATGGAAAAAAGTCAGTTGAGAAAGAAAAATTTTTTGATCCAGAGAGAAAATTAACTCCTCGAGAAATATTAGAATTAAAATTTAAGAAAAGATACCCTAGAGGGGAAAATTATCAAGATGTTCAAAAAAGATTATATTCTTTATTATTAGATCTCGAGAAAAGATACTCCAAAAAGAGAATACTTTTGGTCAGCCATTGTCGTCCAATTACTTTTTTGGAGGGCTTGGCGAAGGGGATGTCAAGAAAGGAACTTATTGAATATATGCTTTCTGGAAAAGAAATAAAGAAGGGAGAGCTAAGAAAAATTAAATTTAGAAAATTTCCCTGGAATGATAATTTTGAGATGGATTTTCATAGACCTTTTATAGATGAAATAGAATTTCTTTGTAAAAAATGTGGTAAGAAAATGAAAAGAGTTCCTGAGGTGATAGATGTTTGGTTTGATTCAGGTGCTATGCCTTTTGCCTCTTTGCATTATCCTTTTGAAAATAAAAAATTAATTGAAAAAAGAATCTTTTTCCCAGCAGATTATATTTGTGAAGGAATAGATCAAACAAGAGGCTGGTTTTATACACTTTTGGCTATTTCTACTCTTTTGGGTTTTGGTCCTCCCTATAAAAATGTAATATGTCATGGACTTGTTTTAGATGAAAAAGGGCAAAAAATGTCTAAATCTAGAGGAAATGTTATTTTCCCTGAAGAAATATTGGAGAAATATGGAGCAGATTTAGCGAGATTTTATTTTTATACCATCAATCCTGAAGGAGAATTTAAAAGATTTTCTTTTAAGGACTTAGAAGACAAAAAGAGGAGATTTTTTGACACTCTCTTTAATTCTTTCAATTTTCTCCTTTTATATTTAGAAAAAAATTTCACCTTTAGAGAAAAGATACCTTTGACAAAAAATATTTTGAATTTATGGATTCTTTCTAGAATAGAAGAATTAAAAAGAGAGACAAGAAAGAATTTAGACAAATTTCAGATTGTTAAAACAGCAAGACTTTTTGAAGAATTCCTTGATGATTTATCAAATTGGTATATTAGGAGATCCAGAGAAAGATTTCAAAACCCAAAACAGAAAAGAGAAAAAGAGGAGGCTTCTCAAACTCTATTTTATGTTTTGTTTAATTTTCTCTTACTTTTAGCTCCCTTCTTACCTTTTACTTCAGAATATCTTTATAGGAAAATCTCACATTTTTTTGCAAAAAAACCTAAAGAAAGCATTCATTTATATGATTTTCCAAAATTTAAAAAAGAAATGGTTGATGAAAAGCTGGAGACAGAAATGGAAAAGGCTAGAAAAATAATAAGTTTAATTTTAGCTGAAAGAAGAAAAGCTAAAATAAAAGTGAGGCAACCTTTGTCAAAGTTAGAACTTCCTAAAAAATTTACTTTCAAAAAAGAAATATTAGAAATAATGAAACAAGAACTTAATGTAAAAGAAATTGTTTTTGGAAAAAAAATAAAACTAGATAAAAGAATCACTAAAGAATTAAAAGAAGAAGGTATTTTAAGAGAGATTATTCGTTCTTTACAACAGCTGAGAAAGAAAAAAGGTCTTTTACCAAAAGATAAAATTATAATATTTTGTAAAGGGGACAAAGAACTGGAAAGAATCATTAGAAAGTATGAGAAAGAAATTTTAGAAAGAGTAAAAGCAAAAGAGATTTCTTTTCTTTTAGAAAAAGAGACAGAGATATTGAAGATAGATAAAAAGGAAATTAAAATAAAAATAAAAAAAATTTAAAAATGGGGATTTTTGATAAAAAAAGAGAAGTTTCAAGATTAGAATTGAGAGAAGCTTTAAGGAAAGGCTCTCCTTTTGTTCCGGGAGGAGGAATGCTTTCTCGAGAAGAAAGGGTAAAATTAGAAAAAGAAGTTTTTAGTAAGTTTTTAGGAAGTTATATTTCAAAAGAAGAGTTTAAAAGAACAATAAGAGATTTAGAAAGAAAAAAACTATATGCTAAATCTGGAAAGGAAAAGCTAGAATTAGATAGGAAGATAAGATATCTAAGACATTTGGGAGGAATCTAAAATGTTTCCTAAACAAAAGACAGTTGGATTTGTTTTTAAAAAACAGGACATTGGAGAAGCAGACAGGATTTACTCTCTTTATACTCGGGATTTTGGAAGGATTGAGGTTTTAGGAAAAGGAATAAGAAAAATTTCTGCCAAACTTAGAGGAGCTTTAGAACTTTTTTCTTTTTCTGAAATAGAATTCGTAAAAGGAAAAATATTTAAAAGATTAACAGATGCTAATTTGATTGAGCAGTTCGAAAGGTTAAGAAAAGATTTAAGAAGATTAAAAATAGCTTTTAAAATATCAAAAGTTTTGGATGAGCTAATAAAAGGAGAAGAGAAAGATGAAAGGATATTGGATTTAATTTTAGAAACTTTCAATAGATTAAATGATTATTTTCTCTCCCCTTCTTTACAAAAAACTCTTTTTTGGTATTTTTTTTGGAATATTTTAAATTTACTTGGATATGTTCCCCAAATAGATTCCTGTATTTTTTGCCAAAGAAAATTAGAAAAACCTCCTTTCTATTTTAGTTTTAAAGAAAAAGGATTTCTTTGTTTTAAGTGTTTTAAAAAAAAGAAAGAGGGAGAAAGAGCAAAAATAGAGACAATGAAATTAATAAAGCTATTTTTAAAAAGGGACCTCAACACTTTAGAGAAATTAAGATTAAAAAAAGAAATATTAGAAGATTTGGAAAAGTTTTCAAAAAAATATTTTAATTTGATAGAGAAGTAAATTTTGAGAAAACTGAGAATTTTGATATATTAAAAGAAAATTTGAGTATGAAAAGAAAAATTTCTTTATTTTTAATTTTCCTTTCTCTTCTTCTAGGAGGAATAGGATATTTTATTTCTCAAAGGAATATATATTCTAAAGAAATTTTAAGATTTGAAATCTTAGGACCTGAAAAAGCAACTCTTTTAGAAGAAGTAGAATATAAAGTAGTGCTAAAAAATAATGGAAAATTTAGATTAGAAGAGCCAGAATTAATTTTTGAATATCCTTCTCATACTTTAGTCAAAGAGCAAAGAGTTCAGCAAATCAAACTAGAGGATATTTATCCTGGAGAAGAAAGAACTATCTCTTTTAAAGGAAGAATTGTAGGAAAGGAAGGGGAGATTAAAGTAGCTAAAGCAAAGCTTATTTTTAGGCCGAAAGAAATAAAATCTCTTTATGAAGCTAATACCTCCTTTTCTACAAAAATTGAAAAATCACCTTTAACATTTAATTTTGATTTGCCTAGCAAAATTGAATCAGGTAAAGAAATCCAGTTTAGATTGAATTATTTTTCTAATATAGATTATCCTCTTTCAGATTTAGGAATTTTAATAGAATATCCAGAGGGATTTCAGTTTTTAGATTCAGATCCCAAAACATTAGATAAAGCGCAATTTGAGATAGGAATTTTAAATAAAGCAGAAGGAGGAAGAGTGAAAATTAGAGGGAAAATTTCAGGAAATATAGGAGAGGAAAAAATTTTTAAAGCTACTTTAGGAATATGGCAAAAAGGAGAATTTATTCCTCTAAAAGAAGCTATAAGAGGAGTAGAAATAATTGAACCTTCTTTATATATTTCTCAATTAATAAATGGAAATCCTCAATACATAGCTTCGCCAGGAGAGTTCCTCCATTATGAGGTATATTTTAAGAATATAGGAGAAGAACCTCAAGAGAATTTGTTTTTGGTGATTAAATTAGAAGGTAAGGCTTTCGACTTTGAAACTTTAAGATCTCCTCAAGGAGATTTTGAGCCAGGAGACAATTCTATAATTTTTGATTGGAGGAAAATTCCAGAACTTCAATATTTAGCTCCTCAAGAAGAAGGAAAGGTTGAATTTTGGGTAAGATTAAAAGATGAGTGGGGATATACTCAAGAGGATGAAAATCCTGTTTTAAGAACTAAAATATATCTTTCTCAGATAAGAGAAGAGTTTGAAAATAAAATAAATTCAAAATTGGTAATTTTCCAAAAAGGATATTTTCAAGACGAAGTTTTTGGAAATTCAGGATCTATCCCTCCGAAAGTGGGAGAAGAGACCACCTATACAATTTCTTGGCAAATAAAGAATTTTTACAATAAAGTTAAAAATGTAAAAGTGAAAGGATCTTTACCAGAAAATGTTGAGTTAACAGGAAAAATATTTCCAGAAGATGAAGTTTCAAATTTTGCTTTTGATTCCAAATCAAGAGAAATTGTCTGGAATATAGGAGATTTAAACCCTGGGATTTTAGAAGGTGGTCCTAACATATTTTTTCAAGTTAAATTAATCCCAACTGAGGAAGAACGGGGAAAGGAAGCAGAAATAATAAAAGAGGTTGTAGTGACAGGAGAAGATGAATGGACAGGACAAGAAATTACTTCGAGAGATGAGGCAGTTAATACTACTTTACCTGATGATCCTACAATAGAAGATGAAGATGGAATTGTTCAATAATATGGAATTATTCAATAATAATGAAAAAGAATCTTAAAATAAATAAAATTGTTTCCCTTGCTAAAAGAAGAGGGTTTATCTTCCAGTCTTCTGGAATCTATGGAGGATTTTCTTCTTGTTACGATTACGGTCCTTTAGGAACTTTAATGAAAAACAATCTTAAGAGAGCTTTTTGGGAAGATCTTCTGAAAAGAAAAGAGGTAATTTTTCCTCTCGATTCTTCTATTTTAATGAATAAAAAAATTTGGCGCTCCTCTGGACATTTGGGGGCAGGTTTTTCAGATGAGTTAGTAGAATGCAAAAGATGTCATAAAAGATTTAAGGCAGATGAAATAAAAACAAAAAAATGCCCTGAATGTGGAGGAGAATTGACTGAAAAAAGGAAGTTCAATTTAATGATGAAAACTTTTGTAGGAGCTGTAGAAGCAGAAGCTACAACCGTTTATTTAAGACCTGAAACTTGCCAAGGAATATTTGTTAATTTTAAAAATATTTTGAATTCTCAAAGAGCAAAAATACCCTTTGGGGTAGCTCAGATTGGAAAGTCATTTAGGAATGAGATTACTCCAAAGAATTTCACTTATAGAATGAGAGAATTTGAACAAATGGAAATGGAATGGTTTTGCCATCCGAAAGAAGCAAAAAAATTCTTTGAATTTTGGAAAAAGGAAAGAATTAAATGGTATATTTCTTTAGGAATAAAAAGAGAAAATCTTAGAATTAAAAGAATTCCCAAAAAAGATCTCCCCCATTATGCAATTGATGGAGCAGATATTGAATATAAATTTCCTTTTGGTTGGGGAGAGCTAGAAGCTTTACATAATAGGGGGGATTTTGATTTAAGAAATCATTCCAAATATTCTGGAGAAGATTTAAGATATTTTGATTCAGAAAAGAAAGAAAAATTTTTCCCTTTTGTTGTAGAAACTTCCGGAGGGGTAGATAGAGCATTTTTGGCTTTTCTCTCTGAAGCTTTTCAAGAAATAAAAGGAGGAAGAACTAAAACCACTCAAGCTGCTAAAGAAGTGGAAATTCTTTTGAAGCTTCATAGAAAATTAGCTCCTATTAAGGTAGCGGTATTGCCTTTAATAAAGACAGAAAAAAAGTTGGTTAAAGTAGCTAAAGAGATCTATTTTAATCTAAAAGATAAATTTATCTGTCAATATGATGAAGTTGGTTCTATTGGAAGAAGATATAGAAGACAGGATGAGATTGGTACTCTTTTTGCTATAACGGTTGATTTCGAGAGTTTAAAAGATAAAACAGTTACTGTTAGAGAAAGAGATAGTATGAAGCAAATAAGAGTAAAGATTTCTGATTTAAAGGAAATTTTGGAAAGGTTAATTGAAGGAGAGGATTTTTTGAAGTTTGGAAGACTTGTTAAATAAATTTTTGTATAATTAATAAAAAGGTCGCTTTTCAAAAAAACAGTAAATCATGAATCTCACAAAAATTGGACATTGGGCATTTATTGTAGGTATAATTATTGCAGTTTTGGCAGGTTTCTCTGAATTCTATTATCTACCTACTATCTTGTTTATCTTAGGTTTGATCGTTGGTCTTTTGAATATTACCGAAAGAGAGAGTACTCCCTTTTTAGTAGCTGTAATAACCCTTTTGCTAATAGGGACAGCTGGTTTTCAGCTTGGATTTCTTACTCCTTTGGTTTCAAGGATTTTGAGTAATTTCTTAGCTTTTATTTCTGCTACTGCTCTTTTAGTGGCTTTAAAACAAGTAGTTACGATAGGAAAGGCAGAATAAAAAAGAATTTTTTCTTGTAAAGGGTGCTCATTTTAATGAGCACCCTTTTAAATTATAATAAAATTAAAAGGTCTTTTAACTAAAAATAATTTTTAAAATGGCTTTAATAAAAGTAAAAGAGATAATAGGTACTTCTCCAAATTCTTTTGAAGATGCTATAAAGGAAGCTGTAAAGACATTAACTGAACAAAAGCAGAAGATCTCAGGATTGAAAGTTGTAGGAATGACAGTAGATATTAAAGATGGAGAAATTGTTGAATATAAAGTTAATTTAAAATACGCATATAAGTGGGAAAAAGAACTTCATAAATAATTAATGTTTGAAAAGATTATACTAAAGAACGGGATGAGAGTGCTTTTAGTGAGGGCAGATCATATTGAAACTGCTACTGTTTTGCTATTGGTAGGAACAGGTAGTAAATATGAGATTAAGAGAAATAATGGCATCTCTCACTTTCTTGAACATCTCCTCAGCAAAGGGACAAAAAAAAGACCTACAGAAAAAGAAGTAGCAGAAACAATAGATAGTATCGGAGGAGTTTTCAATTTTTTCACCGGCAAAGAAATAACAGGATTTTGGGTAAAATTGCAAAGCAAATTTTTAGATACAGCTTTAGATTGGATTTCAGATATTTATTTGAATTCTCTTTTTAGAGAAAGAGATATTGAAAGTGAGAAGGGGGTAATTATAGAAGAGATCAATCATTATCTTGACACTCCAATAGAATATGTAGGAGATCTTTTTGAGGAGCTTCTTTATAAAGGGCAACCTGCAGGTTTCCCTATTTTAGGAAAAAAAGAGAATATTAAAAGATTTAAAAAAGAGGACTTTTTGAAATATCGAAAAGAACATTATTGTGCTAAAAATACTCTTTTGTGTATTGCTGGAAGAATAAAAGATTCAGAAATAGAAAAAAGGGTAGAAAGATTATTTAAGAAAATCAACACTTCCTTCCCTAAAGGGAAAAAGAAAGTTATAGAAAGACAAAAAAAACCGAATTTTCTATTACTTTTTAAAGAGACAGATCAAACTCATTTATGTTTAGGAGTGAGGACTTTCCCCCTTTCTTCCCCAAAGAGATTTGCAATCTCTTTAATTTCAACAATTTTAGGTGGACCTATGAGTTCGAGACTTTTTATAGAAGTAAGAGCTAAGAGAGGTTTAGCTTATTACATTAAAACAACCTCTCAGTTTTATACAGATTCAGGATATTTGGTTACACAGGCAGGAATATCTCATCAAAATGTAGAAAAAGGAATAAGGCTAATTTTGAGAGAATACAACAGAATGAAAGAAAGAAAAATTTCTAAGAAAGAGTTAGAAAAAATGAAAGAAAATTTAAAGGGAAGAATCTCTATTTCTTTAGAATCTTCACATAATCAAGCTTCTTTTTTTGGCGAGCAGGAAATTTTATTAGGTAAAATTTTAACTCCAAAGGAAATTTTCAATGAAATTGACAAAGTTACTCAAGATGATATACAGGAAATATCTAGAGAAATATTTAGACCAGAAAAACTTAATTTAGCTTTAATTGGACCCTTTAAAGAAAAAGAGAAATTTGAGAAATTATTAAAAATATAATATGAAGGAAACCTACACTCTTGATATTTCTTGGGAAACAATTATAAAAATAGCTTTTTTTGGAATATTCATTTATTTTTTATATACTATTTGGAATTTAGTCGTTTGGTTTGTATTTGCTTTAATTATTTCTATTTTATTTGAGCCTCTTATTAAAGCCCTTCAGAGAATAAAATTTTCCAGACAACTATCTACCTTATTTGTCTACTTTTTTGTTTTTTTTATTTTAGGAATTTTTTTATATAAATTTGTTCCTTTTTTGATTTCAGAAGTTCAAACTTTTTCAAAAAGATTACCTGAGGTTTTGCCTGTCTTTTTTGAAAAAGTTTCTCCTTATTTTCGTCCTCTTGGAATAGAAATATCAGAAACTTTTCAATCTATTTTAGTTACTTTTGGAGAAAAACTTCAGGAAATGGAAAAGAATTTACTTTCTACTATTTCTTCGATTTTTGGAGGAGTATTTGCTGCAATTTTCACCATCATTGTTGCTATTTTTATTTCTTTAGATGAAAATTCCATTGAAAAAATTATTAGAATTGTTGTTCCTAAAAAATATGAGAATTACATTTTAAATTTATGGAAGATAACTCAACAAAAAGTTTCTGGTTGGTTTTTAATAAGAATTATAGGAGTAATTTTTGTGGGAACCCTCTCTTTCATAAGTTTCAAGTTGATAGGGGTAAAGTATCCTGTTATTTTAGCTACCATTGGAGGGACTTTTGATTTCATTCCTATTTTAGGTCCTGCTATAGCTTCAATTTTAATTTTTATTATGACAGTCTTTTCAGATATTTCAAAAGCAATTTTTGTTTTCATAATTTATGCAATTTTACAACTCTTAGAAAACTATATTTTATTCCCTCTTTTATCAAGAAAAGTGATTAAAATTTCACCAATTTTAGTAATTGTAGCCTTATTCATAGGTGGCAAAATCTGGGGAGTATTAGGGGCTATTTTAGCTGTTCCTTTTGTTGCAATTTTATATGAGGTTTTAAAAGAATTTTTAGAAAAAAGAAAAGAAGCTATTTTTAGTTCTGTTGATGAAAATAGAAAAAACTTTTATGAAAGTGAATTTTGAAAAAGTTTTCATCACAACTGCTATAGATTATGTGAACGCTCCCCCTCATTTGGGTCATGCTTTAGAAAAAATTCAAGCTGATGTACTATCCAGATATTTTAGACTTTCTGGAAAAAAAACCTTCTTTTTAACTGGGACAGATGAAAATAGTTTGAAGAATGTAAGAGCAGCTGAGAAAGAACGCATTTCAGTTCAAGAACTAGTTGATAGAAATTCAAAAAAATTTTTTGAATTGACAAAAATTCTTAATCTTTCAATTGACGATTTCATAAGAACTACTGAAAAAAGACACAAGAAAGGAGCTCAAAAATTATGGCTAGCTTGTAAAAAAGATATTTATAAAGGAGAATATGAAGGATTGTATTGCGTAGGATGTGAAGCTTTCTTGAAAGAGAAAGATTTAGAAAACGGAGTTTGTCCAGAGCATAAAAGGAGACCTGAATTAATAAGAGAAGAGAATTATTTTTTCAAACTTAAAAAATATGAGAAAGCTTTAAAAGAAATAATTAAAAAAGAGAAAATTAAAATAATTCCTGAAACTAGAAAAAGAGAAACAATTTCTTTTATTAATTCAGGATTAGAAGATCTTTGCATTTCTCGATCTGTTAAGAGGGCGAAAGGATGGGGGATAGATGTTCCGGGAGACAAAACTCAAAAAATTTGGGTTTGGTTTGATGCTCTCTCAAACTATATTAACGCAGCTGGATATGGAAGCTCTTTGAAAAAATTTAAAAAAATGTGGGAAGAAAGTTTCATTCTCCATATAATAGGAAAAAGTGTGCTAAAGTTTCATACTATTTATTGGCCAGCTTTTCTTTTGTCTGCTAAAATTTCTTTACCTGATTTAATTTTTGTTCATGGGAACATTACCTCAGGAGGTCAAAAAATGTCAAAGAGTTTAGGAAATGTGATTGATCCCTTTGAGTTAGTAAAAAAGTATGGAACAGATGCTGTAAGATATTACCTTTTAAGAGAATTTCCTCCTACTGAAGATGGAGATTTTACTGAAGAAAGATTTAAAGAGAGATACCAAAAAGATTTATCAGAGGGTTTAGGAAATTTAGTTGCAAGGGTTTTGGGAATGTTGGAAAAATATTCTCAAGGAAAAATTCCAAGGATTAAAAAAGATCCAGATACTCATCCTTTAAGGATAGATGAAAAATTATACACTTGGAAGAAAAGCTGGAAGAAGTTAGATGAGTATTTCTTAAATTTCGAATTTAACAAAGCCCTATCTTCTATCTGGAGATTTATTAAAGAAGCAGATAAATATATTGAAAGAAATAAACCCTGGGAATTATTTAAAAAGGGGGACAAAGAAAATCTAAATTGGGTTTTGTATGGATTGGCCGATTCCCTCCATCAATTAAGTTGGCAAATTTACCCTTTTTTACCAGAGACTTCCTTGAAAATAGCAAAAGCTTTAAAAATTAAAAAGCTTTTGGCTAAAAATCCTAATTATAAAGATACTTGGTGCAACATAGAATTTGGAAAAAAAATAGAGAAAATACCTCATTTGTTTCCTAAGATTGCTTGACATAATTTCAATTTATGTTAGTTTTAAACAGGTGGTACCTTGAAAAATAATCATAAAATTGTGGTGAGGTGCTTTTTGGAAAAAGAAAAAGGAAGAATAAAAAGAAAATTTAAAATATATTGTCAAAGTTGTAAAAAGACGCTTTTGAAAGGAGATTGTGAGTTTTTTTGGAGAGATTTTGGGCTAGAGAGTTGTAAAAAAGAACATATTTTAGATTTTTTCTCTTCTTTGATTAAACTCCATAAGATGTTTCCTCAATTGATCAAAGACGAATTGTTTTATTGTTGGCAGAGAGAATTTTTTGATAAAGAAAAGGCTGAAAAATGGGCAAAAATTATATTAAAGCATAAAAAACATAAAAGGAAGACGTAAGTCTTCTTTTTTT
>CBEVQU010000020.1:0-13006 GCA_965552115.1 uncultured bacterium
TCTTAGCTAAAGATAAAAAGGAAAGTATTCTTTCTCTCTCTGTTAAATTTTTTGCTTCTTGTAAAATGACAAAAGTAGTGAAAAAAGATAAATTTTGGCCAAAACCTACTGTAGATTCTGCTTTAATAAAATTGAAAGTCAAAAAAAACCTTCCTAAAATAAAAAAAGAAGTTTTCTTTAAAATTTTAAAGGCAGGTTTTCTTCCAAAAAGAAAAAAGTTAACTTCTAATCTTTCGAAAAATTTAAAAATTAAAAAAGAAATTTTAGAAAAAATATTTAAAAAATTAAAAATCAAAAATTTAGAAAGAGCAGAAAATCTTTCTTTAAATCAATGGATAAAACTATCAAAAGAAATTCAAAATTTCAAATAAAATTTATTCTTATCTTCTCTCTTTTTTTATTTTTTTTATTTTCTTTGCCGAAAGTAGCTTTCTCCCAAGAGTGTACTCAAGCAAACGAAGGAGAAACAAGACCTTGCAATGACTGCGGAATTCAAATTTGTGAATGCGTCCAACAAAATGGAAATATTAGTTGCAGCTGGTCAGAATGTCAAGGAGAAGGAGTCTGTTGTACAGAAAATGGATTTTTCAGAGGAACAGATTACATATGTGACACCAAATATAAAACTCAATATAAATGTGAAGGTACGAATTGTGGAGATGATATTTTAAAAAGAAATTGTCATAAAAATAGGTATTGTTCCGGAAATAGTGCAGATTGTACAGGAAACTGGTCAAGTTGGATTTGTGGATCACCTTCCCTTTTTGAAGATTGTGAAAGTTGGCAAAAATGTAAAGATGGGACAGAATGGACAGATACTCAAGATCAAGTTTGCCAATGCGAAGGAGAATGTTTAGACAAACCTGAAAATCCCAGATATTATTCCAATCCTAACTTTTCCGATGTTCCAGAAAAAAACTTAGGAAATGAAAATCTCTTTCTACCAATAAAATTAGATTGGGACGATATCCCAGGATGGAGAAAAAAAGGAGGGCCGACTTCTTATGTAATTGAAATAGAAAATACAACCAAAAATACTTTCTCGCAAACTCTCACTAAGTCTGAATTTATACCTCCTGAACCATGTCTTTTAAAATCAGGGGAAAAACATATCTGGCGAGTAAAAGGGTGTTGTAATTCAGATGGAACAAATTGTGGAACAGAAAGCGAATGGACATTTACTACAAACTTAGCTCCTGAGCCTTATGCCCCTAAAGATCCAGATTGGGCCGGTCCGCAAGAAAAAAAAGAAGAAACTCTTTCTACCGAATTAAAATGGTGTAAAACCGAAAATGAAGATTTTTACGAGCCTTTACAGGATGGCTATTTCCCTAGAATTTACAAAATCTTGATTTTTCAAGAAGGAGAATGCCATCCCTTTCAAAAACAAGGTGAGGAGTGTTTACCTTTCCAACTCACCAACAATCTCTCTCCAGGACTACTTTCACCAGAGCCTGTCTTTTCGAATAAAGATTATCCTTATTTTACAAAAGATACTTCTTATAGTTGGAAAGTTTCTGCATGTAAAGATCTAGCGGGGATAGAATGTACACCTTATAGTCAAGAATGGAAATTTTCCTTAAAAGAAGAAATTATCATTAAAACTCCTTCTCTTCTTTCCCCTCCAAATGATTTCCATGGAAAACACCCTGTTGGGCTACCTGTTTCTTTAAATTGGACAGAGCCTTTTGGTGCAAGATCTTTTGAAGTTGAAATATACGAAAATAATCAAAGAATTCATCGGAAAATAGTTTTCGCTCCACCTCTTATTTTAGATTCTCCTACTCTTTCTTTAAATACTTTATATAAATGGAGAGTTAGAAGTTGCTGGGACGAAGAAGGAGAAAATTGCGAACCGGACTGGTCGGGATTTTATTTTTTTAAAACTACCGGAGAACCTCCTATTCTTTTAAACCCAGCGAATAACACCTCTTTACATCTTCCTATCGAATTTAAATGGAGTGAGGTACCAGGAGTGAACTCATATGTCTTTGAAGTTTTAAAAAACGGAGAAACAATTGTAAATAAAATCTCTTCCGAGCCTCTTCTTTTTTTAACTTATCCTGAGATAAAACAAGGAATATCTTATCTGTGGCACGTAAGATCTTGTGCTAAACCATTAGGAAAAATCTGTGGTTCCTGGAGTTCTACTTTTCAATTCACTGTTTCACGACTTCCCCCTCCAACTCTCTCTCTTCCAAAAGATAAAGATAATATTCCACTCTTCCAAACTCCTTTTTTGCTAAAATGGCAGCCTCTTTCTGGAATAAAATTCTATAAATACAGAGTGATTTTTCTGAAAAAAGATGAAGCGGAAAAAAATGAAGAATGCAAAACAGGAAAAGAAATTGAAGGAATTACTAAGAATTTCTCTGTTTATCTTCCTTTAAAATGTTTGGGAGAATATGAATGGCAAGTAGTGGGATGTTTTGATGAAAAATGCACCGAAATAGGAGATTGGAGTAAAAAACAGACTTTTTCCATAACTCAAAAAATCACTTCTTCAGAAAAAAGAGGACTAGTTCCTTGTAATCTTCCTTATGACATTCCAGACACACCATGGGATGAAAGGGAAAAATGTGAAATTAAACATCTTTTTATTTTAATAAATAACATTTTAAACTTTCTCCTTTGGAAAATAGCTCCTATTGTGATAATATTATTACTAGGAACCTCTGGTCTTCTATTCTACTTCGCTTCTCTCTCTGGAGGAAATGTGGAACTTATTTATAGAATAAAGAAATGGTGGAAAGTAATTATAATCGGGTATATTCTCATTTTTGGAAGTTGGTTAATAGTAAGTTATACTCTGCTTCTTTTCGGATATAGAGTAGGGATTTTCGGAGAATGGTGGAAAATTTAGCTTCTCTATATGAAATAATATGAAATATGAAAAAAACCTTCCCTATTTAATTATCATCTTTATATCTATTTTTCTACTTCTCACAATTAGTTATTGGAGGTATTTAAAATTAGAAGAATTTTCAAAAAATTTTTTTTCTCCTAAAGAAATTTTTCAGAAAGAACTTGAAGGTATTAAAGAAAATTTTCCTCTACAAGAGGGAAATAACCAAGAGGTCAAATTTAAAAGCCCGGATGGAAAATTGGAACTAATTTATTCTTCAAGTTGGAAGGAATTACCTGGAAATACATTAAAAGGATTCTCTCCTTATTTTAAAAGAGATGGAGTTTCTCTACTTCTTTTTGCTCAAAAAATGAATTTTACTGAAGGAACCATTGCTTTTCTTCTTGTCCAGGAAATTGAAAAAAAGCCAAAAGAGACTATAAAAGATCTCATTAACGAAATAGAAAAGGAAGCAGAAAAAAAGAAAGAAATTTCACTTAAAGAAAAAGAGGCAGAAGTAGAATTTCTCTTTTCTAAAGAAAAAGGAATACCTTGTTTCGCAAGAGAAAAAATTTTAGATGAAGGTAAAAAGTTTTTCTTAGTCGCTATTTTCTCTGCAGTAAAAGACTGGCCAACTTACGAAAAAGAAGCTCAAAAAATTCTTGATTCTGTTCGACTAATAGAGTAAGTATTTCTTTTTTTTATTAAATGAGATAAAATAAAAAGAGATGAGTCTAAACTTCTCTAAAAAATACTTATTACTTTGGATAGTTTTGGTTTTGCTTTTTTTTCATTCTGAAACTTTGGCTCTAGAAGTTTCTTGGCCTACTTCCCCAGCAGGAACTAAATTAACAGATGACTCAACTCTCCCCGAATTAATAAAATACCTCTATGAGTGGGGAATAAGTATCACAGGAATAATTCTTTTTCTTTCTCTTATCTTAGCTGGTTTTCAGTATCTGACTTCGGTGGGAGAACCTATAAAACTCCAAGAGGCTAAAGATAGAATCCAATCTTCTCTATTAGGAGTAATTTTTCTTTTAGCATCTTGGATAATTCTTAATTTAATAAATCCTGCTCTTACTACCTTTAAAAATGTAGAATTCAATCCTTTAGAATCAGTGGAAGGAGAAATCACCTTAGATATGGAAGACTTACAAAAGCCTTGTGATTTTGCTTATTTATATGAAAAACCAAACTATGAAGGGGGAAAGAAAAGAATAGAGCCGGGGGAGAAAGTGGAATTAGGAGGTGGTGAGGAATATCTCTCTATTAAATCTTTTTATAGAGTTGACCAATGCACTCAAGAAGAAATTAATAAAGGAGATTGTATTAAAGAAAACGAAGAATATTATAAAAAAGGGGGGGCTTGTACTGTTCAATTATATGCTAAAAAGAAAGTAGGGTGGTGGATTTTTGCTAAAGAGAAAGCTTGTGGAGATAAAATTTCTGAGACTCAAGCTGTCCATCCTGACTTCTCAAGAATTTCAGACAGGCAAGTAACCTGTATAAGATTAATAAAACATGAACTCGCTGAATTTTAATAAATTACATAATAAACTAGCCTTTTTAAAAACCCCTTCTTTCCTATTTTTTGTATTTCTTCTTTTAATTTTATTCATTCCAAAGCCTTCCTCTGCTTTTATCGGAACGGGAATTTTTGATTATTTTGATACTGCTTTAGAAGGTGTAGAAGAAATTGCAGGTCCTTTAGCAAAAAAAGTAATTAGTATATTCTTTGTGTACGTTATAGGACTCATTTTTCTAGGAACTTCTACTGTTCTTCTAGAACAAACTATGAATCCTGAATGGTTATCTATTTATGGAAATCCTCTAGTAGAAAAGGGTTGGAATTTCACAGTAAATATAGCAAACATGTTTCTTGTATTAGGCTTTATTGTGATAGCTCTAGGGATTATTTTAGGAAGAAGAAGTCTTCAGATTAAAAAAACTCTTCCTAGATTAATTCTTGTGGCCTTTTTGATAAATTTTAGTTTACTTTTAGTAGGGGCTTTATTAGACATTTCAAATATTCTCTATAATACTTTTTGGAAAGGAAACGAAAATCTTCCATCGCAAGTAATAGATTTATTAATAGGCAAAGGAGGAAGTGTCCTAACAAATATGATTAGTTGGTTAGGGGCTTTAGCGCTAAGTTTTTCTATACCCTTCGTAGGTCCCTTTGCTCAAATAGCTCTCGTCTCATATCTAATAGTTGCTTTTCCTACTATGCTCGCGTGGTTTTTTCAAATAATTTGCTTTTTTATTGTAGGAGGAATCTTCCTCTTGTACGGTATCTTGTTTGCTTTCAGAGTTTTTATTGTTCAATTATTAGCTATCATTTCTCCTCTAGCTTTTGTAGCTTGGATTTTTCCTCAAACAGAAAGATATTTCAAAACTTGGTTTAGAATGCTTTTACAATGGATATTTTTAGGTATTTTCCTTATTTTCTTTCTCTCTTTAGGATTAGCAGGAGCAGTAGCTCTTTCTGAGAAATTAGGAATAGGAGAAAATCCTACTCCTATTCCTGGCTTAAGTTGGTTTAAAGTACATGATTATTTCGTGTATTATCTCTTTTTAACTATCTATTTAGGAATAGCAGCTGCTCTTGGAAGAAGAGTTACACCTATGTTTGTAGATCAAGCTTTAGGAATGTTTAATCAAGCGAAAGGAGCTTTTGTAGGAAGAATAGGAGGAGTTAGTAAATATATAAAAGAGAGGGCGAGAAGATGGGCAGCAGAAAAAGAAAAAGAATTTGAAAGAAAGGAAACACCTAAAAAAACAACTGCCAAAATATGGAGGGGGATTAAAAAAGGACTAACAGGAACCATAAAATGGGCCCACAGAATAAGAGGAACTACAATTGAAGCTGGGTTAGAGAGAGATATTCAAGAGAAAAAAGAAAAATTAAAAGAAAGATTCGGTAATAATGTAGAACAAGCTAGAATTTTTTATGGTAAATCTTGGAGAATTCTCCCGCCTACAGATAAAATAGCATTTACTCTTTACGCTGCCGAGGTTAAAGGAGGAAAGGGTTTAGTAAAAATGGGAGAAGAAGAAGCAAAAGAGGGAATTAATTTAATAGGGAAATCTTATTCAAAAAAACTCTCCGATGTTTTAAAGTATAATGTGAAACTAATGAAAGAAATGCTAGAAGATATTAGTTACGGAGGAGTATCATTAGATATTTTAGTGCCAGAAAGAGAAAAAGATAAAGATGTTATAGAGCTTATGAAATTAGGATACGAAAAAGCAGACGCTATTAAAAAAGCTGCTTTTAAAAAAGTTATAGATGACTTAAAATCTAAAGACATTGAGAAACTTACAGATGATACTCTTACTAATCCTGAATTTCAAGAAGTAACAGCTCTTTTTAAACCTTGGGGATTTATAAGAAAAATTGGAGAAGAATGGGGAGCAGACATTTTAGATAAAATCCAAGAAACTGCAGAAGAAATAGGATTAGAAAAAATTGCAAAAAGTAATCCTTCCTTTTTAAGAGCTCCTTACACCCCTGGAGGCTCTATTTTTTTAAGAAGGTGGTTTTTGGAAGGAAGAGAATTAACTCGAAATGATATAGAAGAATTAATCCGAAGAGCCAAAAGAGGAGACGATGAAGAGAAACCACCATCTTCACCGAAACCACCGAAACCCCCAAAACCACCGCCCAAACCTCCAAGAGGAAGAGCAGGAGTAGGAGTTCCAATTTACTGGACAAAAGAAAAAAAAGAAGAGGAAGAAGAGGAAGAAGAACCGAGAGGAAGAGTAGGAGTGGGAGTTTAAAAGAAAAAAGAAGAGATAGAACATCTCTCCTGAAGATTTATTTATTCTTTTAGTTTCTCTTTGATTTCTTCCACTTCTTTTTGAAGTTTTGAAAGAGCTTCTTTAACTACTTTCCATTCTCTCTCTGAAAATCTTTCTGGTTCTTTACCAAAAACACCACGTAAAACTTCTTGTAGTCCAGGAATAGCTTGAACTGCAAGGGAAGCTGCTAGAGGACTCTTTTCTACTGCTTCACAAACTCTTACCAGTTCTCCAGTTCTTCCGAGTGCTTTTACTGTTTCATAGACTCTCTTTATTCTTTCTTTCTCAGCATCAGCTAAAGTTTCTATTCTCTCTTTTTCTCTCTCTGCTAAATATTTTTTCAATGTAGCCTCTCTATATTCTTTAGGTGGATTTATAGATCTTATTTCTATCTTTTTTAGTAAAATACCATATTCTTCCTCAAATTCTTTTAATATTTTTAATTTCTTCAATCTTTTCTTTAACTCTTCAGCCATACTTTGAGGCTCTGAAATCCATCTCTCATAAGATTTCTGAGTGATAACATCTCTAGCTTCTGCATTACATCTTTGAATCACTGCTTCCAACCAATTTTGAATTCTAAACAAAGCTTTATAAGGATTGACTACTCTAATTGTATATAGAATCTCTATATTTAAAGGTAATCTATTAATATCCTCTGCCTTCTCTATTTTACTATAGTAGACGTCTTCTTTTAGAAGAATATAATCTAAGACTTCCTTCTCATGATGAATAATCTTCCCATCTTCCTTTATTCCTGTCCAAGTAAAACCATAAATATATATATCTTTTATCGGCCAAAAACCATAGTATCTAAACCCTCCTAAAGGATGGCACTTTTCTTTGTATATTTTAGCTCCAGGTGTCCCAAGAGGAACTTTTTTTCCATCTTTCATCGGAATTCCTTCTTTTACTACATTCCACTGTTCATCTAAAGTATATCCTTTCCATTGAATTAGTATCTTTATCACTTGGTCTCCTTTTACTACCACCTTCGCTGTTCCTTCTTTTACAAAGGTAAAAAATAAATTGTCTTCTGCTAATCCAAAGTATACCCAGGCAAAAAGCCCAATAGGAATGGTTACCCAAAACACTAGTAAAAAGAGTATTTTCCCTAGAGAAAAATCAAAAGCTTTCGAAAGTAGAGACCCAATATACAGAAGTACTTCTATTCCTACCCATTTTATTAAAATCTTTAAAGAACTAATCATACTTTTAAAATACCACTTTATTAAAATTTGTCAACATTTTTCTCTTTTTCTTTTTTTTATATAATAAAACTAATGTCAAAAGAATATTCAAAAGAAGAACTCTGGAAACTTTATAAAAATTTACCTGAAGAATTAAAAGAAGCTATTTTTTCTGAAAAAATAGCCGAAGATATTTATAGAATCTGTGAAAGATACGGAATTTCAGAGTGTGGCAAGCTTTCAAAAATTGTAGGTCATACATTTTTAGGAATATTACCTCCCTCTGAAATTGAAGAAACTCTAAGAAAAGAGTTGTTACTTACTTCAGGGAAAGCAAAAAAAATTTCTAACGAAATTCATAGGTTTATTTTTTATCCTTTTAAAAAAGAGATTTCTTTGATCTATAGTAAAGAAATTGAGACCTTAAAAGAAGATACTAAAAAAGAAATTGAGAAAAAAAGAGATATTTATAGAGAACCTATAGAATAATACAATGGAATTTCAAGTGCCACAATTTATAGAAAGGGAACCTAAAATAATTGGGCCTTTTACTTTTAAGCAATTTTTGTTTTTAGCAATTTGTGGAGGAATCTGTGCTATTTTCTATTTTATTTTTCCTAGATTCATTTTTTATGCTTTAACTGCTTTAGTAATGGGAGGAGCTATTGGATTAATGGTAGTTAAAATAGAAGGACAACCTATTCCAACACTTTTGAAAAATTTTTTCTTTTTTTCTACTTCTCCTAAGCTCTATTTATGGAAAAAGAAAGAGATTTCTCCTCCTATCATTAAAGAAGAAAGGAAGATAGAAAAAAAAGAAAAAGAAACTACTTTAAAACTGGGAGAAAAAAGCAGACTTAAAAATATATTTACTAAAGTTGAACTAAGCCAGAGAAAATGAGAAAAAAAATTCTTCCCTCAACTCAACAATTTCTAGAATATAAGCAAATTAAGGAAGGGATAATTATTTTAAAAGACAATTCTTTAAGAGGGATTTTAATGGTTTCTTCTTTAAATTTTGCTTTAAAATCAGATGAAGAGCAAAAAGCTATTTTATACCAATTCCAAGACTTTCTAAATTCTTTAGATTTTACTTGTCAAATTCTTGTTCAATCTAGAAGATTAAATATCACAGGTTATTTGGAGAAATTAGAAGATTTAGAAAAAGCTCAACAAAATGAGCTTTTAAAGCTTCAAACTAGAGAATATAGAAATTTTATTAAAGGACTTGTTGAAAAAGGAACTATTATGACAAAAAAATTTTTTGTAATTGTCCCCTATTTTCTTTTAGAAGCTAAAGGAGTTATATCTCCTTTAGAAATACTAAAAGGGAAAGCAGAAGAAGAAATTTTAACTGAAGAAAAGTTTCAAAGGTATAAAGAACAACTTTGGCAAAGAATGGAATATGTTGCTTTAGGTTTAAGAAGATGTGGTTTGGAAGCTTTACCTTTAAATACAGCAGAAATTATTGAATTGCTTTGGGAATATCATCATCCAAAAGAAGCTGAATTTGGATATTATCCAGAATTACCTCCCGAAATCTTAAAATAAATTATGTTTAAAATTTTTAAAAAAAGAAAGAAAAAAGAATTAGAAAAAGAAAAATTATTTGAAGAAACAGTCTTGACTAGTAAAGATATTGTTGCTCCTCCATCTTTAGAAGTAAAGCCAAATTATTTAAAAATAGGTGAAAGATTAGCTAAAACTTTCTTTGTTTTCTCTTTTCCTAGATATTTAGGAATGGTTTGGACTTCCCCTTTAATCAACTTGGATATCCCAATGGATATTTCTTTTTTTATTCATCCTCTTCCAACAGGAGAATTATTAAAGAAACTAAGAAAAAGAGTAACAGAACTCGAAGCTGAGATAGCAGAAAGAGAAGAAAAAGGACTTATAAGAGAGCCTGCTTTAGAGGTAGCTTATAGAGATTTAGAGCTTTTGAGAGAGAGGCTTCAAACTGCCCAAGAAAGAATGTTCAAATTAGGAGTTTATCTAACTGTCTATGCAGATACAGAAAAAGAAATGAGAGAATATGAGACAACTTTAAGGGAAATTTTTGAGGCAAGGTTAATTTATTTAAAACCTGCTCTTTATCAGCAAAAAGAAGGATTCATCTCTTGTCTGCCTTATGGACAAGATAAACTTTTAGTTCACACTACAATGAATACAATGCCTCTCTCTTCTTGTTTTCCTTTTGTCTCTTTCGATTTAAGCTCAAATGAAGGAATATTGTATGGAATAAATTTACACAACAACTCTTTAGTTTTATTTGATAGATTTTCTTTAGAAAATGCTAATGAGGTTGTCTTTGGAGTCGCAGGAGGAGGAAAATCATATGCTATAAAGTTAGAAATTTTAAGATATTTGATGGAAGGAGTAGATGTGATCGTAATTGACCCTGAAAATGAATATAAAACATTATGTGAAGCAGTAGGAGGGTCCTTTTTTAAAATCTCTCTTACTTCTCCAAACCATATCAACCCTTTAGATCTACCTTCTCCAAGAGAAGACGAAGACCCAAAAGATGTCTTAAGATCAAATATCATAAATTTAGTTGGTCTTTTAAGAATAATGCTAGGAGGTCTAACTCCAGAAGAAGATGCTATTGTAGATAGAGCTTTAACTGAAACTTATGCAGCGAGAGATATCACTCCACAATCCGACCCTTCTACTTGGAAAGAGAACATTCCTCTTTTGGAAGATTTAGAATCTGTTTTAGAAACAATGGAAGGAGCTGAATCTTTAGTTAGAAGATTAAGGAAATTTACAAAAGGAACTTATGCTGATTTCTTTAACAACCCCACAAACATCTCAATGGATAAAAATTTTGTTGTCTTTGGAATTAGAGATATGGAAGAAGAACTAAGACCAATGGCAATGTTTTTAATTATGAGATACATTTGGAATACTATAAGATCGAAACTTAAAAAAAGAATCTTAGTAGTGGACGAAGCCTGGTGGATAATGAAATCAGAAGATGGAGCATCTTTTTTGTATGGAATATGTAAAAGAGCTAGGAAATATTGGCTTGGAGTAACAACTATTACCCAAGATGTAATAGACTTTATGAAATCTGTCTATGGGCAACCTATTATTACAAACTCTGCCCTTTGTCTTCTTCTAAAACAAAGTCCTGCTACAATTGATATAGTCAAAAAAACCTTTAATCTAACAGAAGAAGAAAAGTATATGCTTTTGGAAGCTGAAGTAGGAGAAGGTTTGTTTTTTGCTGGAAGAAAACACGTGGCTATAAAAGTTGTAGCTTCTTATACAGAAGATCAAATAATTACTACTTCCCCTGAAGAAATAATAAGAATTCGAAAAAGAAAAAAAGAATTAGAGGAAAATCTCCCTTAAGGATAAGGTTTTATCACCACTCTTCTTTTGGGTTCTCTCCCTACGCTTTGAGTAGTAACATCTCCCCTTTCTGCTAACTCTAAATGAATGATTCTTCTTTCATAAGGAGGCATAGGGGGTAAAATTTCCTCCTTTTTTGTTAAAGAAACTTTATCTGCTAAATTTTTAGCTAACTCTTTTAGATATTTTATTTTATTTTGTTTGTAATTGTTAATATCAACATCTATAAAAAAATGGTCTTTGATCTTTCTTTTCAAAATCGCTTTCAATAAATGCTGAATAGAAAATAAACTCTTTCCATTTTCTCCAATTAAAATTTGAGGCTCTTTTGATTCAACTTTTAAAAAAATAGTCTCTTGTTTTGGAGGAAGAAAAGTTATTTTTACAAAAGGATCTATAAAGTTAAAAAACTCATTTGTGATTTTTTTTATTTTTTCAAAATCTTCTTTGGTCATTTTCTTTTTTTATTTTGATAAAAGATAATATTGGAAAATGGTGAAAAAAGTGCTTGTTATCCAATATAAAGCGACAGCTGCCGGAATTTTTAAAAGAATAAGAAAGGTAAAAAAAGGAAAAAAATATAACATTTGTTTTTGAAAAACTTGAGAAATTTCTTTTTCTTTCTCTAAAGAAAACTGGGAAGTTTGTCTTGTTTGAAAATATTGAGAAATTCCAGCTATTAAAGCTAAAAAAATACTAGGCTTTGAAAGATCCAACAAACCTAAAAAAAGAGGAGGAATTTCCTTTATTTGAGGGACAAAAGAATATAAATTTATCATAGATTGAGGAGAAATACCTCCCCAAAAAACTTTTAAAAGAGCAATTAAAATAGGAAGTTGAATTAAGAGAGGTAAGCATCCTGAAAATGGATTAATTTTTTCTTTTTTATATAATTCCATTAAAGCTTTAGCTTGTTTTTCTTTTTGGTCTTTATATTTTTTCTGAATTTCTCTTATCTTTGGCTGAAGCTCTGACATTTTCTTTTGAGATATTAAAGATTTAAGAGTGATTGGATAGAGAATAATTTTTACTATTAAAGTCAAAGCAATAATTGAAATTCCTAGATCATGAGGAGGAAGAAAATAATAAATAATTATAAGTAAATTAAAAAGAGGTTTATATAAAATTGTGTAAAATAAAAAGGTAAAAATCTCCATATTAAGGTAAATCTACCCCTCCTTTAGAAAAAGGGTGGCATCTTAAAATTCTTTTCAAAATTAAAAAAACGGCCTTTCTTTTATTATATTTTTTCAAAGCTAAGATAGAATATTCAGAACAAGAAGGATAAAATCTGCAGTGTTTTCCTAAAAAAGGAGAAATAAATAACTGATATTTTCTTAAAATGGAAATTAAAAATTTATTTTTCATTTTTAAAAATTTTCATTTTTCTAAAAAGGAACTCAACCATCTTTTCTATTTCCTGATAATTTTTCTCCTCCAATCCAGGTAAAGCAATGAAAATTCCATCTATGCCTTTTTTTAAAAAAGGAATTTTTTTTCTCACAATTTCTCTCAGTCTTCTTCTGACTTTATTTCGAACTGTCGCTTTTTTAGATACTTTTTGAGAAACTATAAAAGCAAACCGACAATCTTCATCCCCTCTCTGATTAAAGACTTTTAGGACTAAATAATCTTTTTTCGCTCCTTTCCCTTTCTTAAAAACCCTCTCGAAATCTTTTTTCTTTTTTAATCTATTCTTTTTAGGGAGCATTTTTCTAGACTGTCAATCTTTTCCTCTTTTTTCTTCTCCTTCTAGAAAGAATTTTCCTTCCAGATTTTGTTTTTTGCCTTTTTCTAAAACCGTGTTTCT
>CBEVQU010000021.1:0-12051 GCA_965552115.1 uncultured bacterium
TGAATAGTTCCTATCACATGTAAGGGGTAAGAAGGAGAATTAGTTCCAATACCTACTCTATTGTTAGTTTTATCTACTACCAGAGTAGTCGAATCAACTGTTAAACTACCTCCTATTGTCACATCTCCTCCTGTTGTTACTTGAAAGTTAGCAGTCCCACTAGAACCCACAGTAAATTCTTCTTCTGTAAAAATTCTATTATTGTCTAAGTCATAATACATATTAGCTGCCATCAGAATTCCAGCTGCAATCAAAATTGAGAAAGCTAAAAACAAGAAAGAAGTAAAGCGTGTCCCTTTAACTAGATTTATCTTTGGTTTAAGTATTTCTTTAATTTTCTCTTTCATTTTTTTGTCTTTTACTTATTTATGACCTTTATTCTTTATTTTTTAATTTTATTTGCGACCTTTAAAACTTATTGAACTTTATCAAAAACTAAAAGTAAAATGTTAAATATTCTTATTTTCTTTCCTGATGGAATTTTTACTTCTAATTGCCAATCTGTAGAAGGTAAATCTAAAATATTTGTCAAATGAGGTTTTCCTTCTGTTAAAGAAGACATATTTTGCCCTGAAAAAGTAAAGGTTAAATATTCTGTTCCAGTATTCGGTCTATATACCCTCCAATCTGAGGTTTGATTTAAATTGATATCGTCTGCAAAATTTATCAAAAAAGCATACTTTCTATCTGTTCCTGAAATTTGTGAAACTGAAACAGAAGACAAATCTTCTATATATTTTGAAACTCTTACATAAGAAGTAGAGGTAGTTTGAACTGGTATTGAAAATCTGAAAATTGGAATAACTTCTCTTAAAATTAGCTCATCTGATTTTCTAACAGTTGCATCGTTTGCTCCTGAAATAAAAGTAGCTCCTTTAACGGTAGCGGAAGAAGCATCAAAGGTAGTAACATCTGTTCCCATTTTCACTTCCCCTGTTAAAGAATTAATGATAATGTTTTTGGAAGCTTCAATTGTAGAGGAACTATCTGAGATTAAAAACTTTAAATAATTTTGATCATCATATTTTAAATAAAATTGAGGAATTGTTCCATCTCCATAAACTGTTAAGATAGCAGGTAAATTTGAAGTAACACCTATTCCAATTTGAGAACCTGTATTATATAAAAAGCTATCTGCTACCCAGTTTGTTCCATCATGTCTTAAAGTTTGTCCCGAGGTAGCAGGAGGTAAATTTCCAGAAGGTAATGCCTGCCAGCTTCCCACTCCATTTGCATCAGATACCAACACATATCCTGCTTGAGCTCCTGTCGTTAATTGAAATCCTGTCATCTTTACTGTTCCTGCTACCTCCAATTCAGTTGTTGGAGAAGTGGTCCCTAATCCTATATAATTTCCACTCTGGTATAAAATAGAATTCGAAAGAGTCTCAGAACCTGACCATAAAGGAATATAATTAGTTGTTCCTGTTCCTGAGATTCCACCACCTCCTCCACCACCTAAAAAAACTACTTGCTGTTTCGTTAGTTCACTTAGACATTTTCCTCCTTTCAAATCTGTACAAATATCTCCAGTTGCTTGAATTCTCCCTATTACATGAAGTTTATGTTCTGGACTCTCTGTTCCTATTCCTACTTTTCCATCTTCTTTACCTTCTACAAATAAATTAGGAGTTAAAAAGCTCCCTAAGACTTCCAATTTTGCTTTAGGGGTTTCTGTCCCTATTCCTACTTTCCCTTCTTCATCTATTTTCAAAGCAATTCCTTTTTTAAACAAATCTAAAATAGAAGAAATTCCTATCTTATTTGGACTGACAAATTTAGCTAATCTATCAAAAATTCCTCCCTCTGTAATCACCTCTCCTCCAATTCCAACACAATTTCCTGTATCCAAACAAACTGTCCCAGATAAATCAGGTAAAATATATTCTCTATCTCCAGTAAAATTTTCAATTTTAAAAGATCCTTTAAAACTTCCTTTCTCTATATTTAATTTTTCTTTTATATTTAAACTTCCATTTATTTTCACTGGCGCATTAATCTCTAATTCTCCTTCTAAAAATCCTTTTTCTTTTGAGAGAGATGGAACATTTATTTCTTCCTCTTCTTTTTCTTTCACCGTTAACAACGAGAACTCTTCTTTTTTAGAGGAAAGTTTAAAAGCAGAATCAAGAAAAGATTTTAAAGAAGCAGAAAGTTTTTTACCAGGAAAAGTTTTTGAAAAAGCAAAATAAAAAGAAACTAAGAAAATAATTACCAAAAATCCTCCAATTAAGATCTTTTTATAATTTAAAATTTTGGAAGGAGAAATTGAATAATTATTTAAGAGTTTTTCAATATCTTCTCTTTTATAATATCTTGTTCCTCCTGGTGTTCTTACAGATAAAATCTTTCCCTTCTTTTCCCATCTTCGAAGAGTTTTCTGAGAAACTCCTAAAATCTTAGCAGCTTCTCCTATCTTAATTAGCTCCCCTTTCTTTAAATTGTCCATATTTGTCTAAATTTTTCCCTTTCTTTCATTTTATTCTTTACTAAAACCCCTTGTCAAGATTTTACAAGGACCCGGTTTCTGTAAAACCAAGAAATAATAAGGAGATGAAAGAGTATAAAAATAGTACTCTTGATTCTTTTCTGCAATACAAAACAACTAAACAAGGATTACTTCCCAATTTTAACCTCCCTCATTCTCATTCCAATTGTGAGATCTTGAATCAATATAATAAAATTTACAGGAACCGAGTTCCTGTAAATTTTAAAAAAGGGGTATCTTAAAACGAAATTCTTTTTTTTGGACAAATTTGGACAAATTTAAAAAGAAGAAATGACAAGATGAGGATCTACATAAATTGTCACTTTATTTTCCGAACAATGAAGGATAGCTAAATGAGGAACTATTTCAATTTTCCGAGAAGGACTAACTCTTATAATAATCGGTTCATTTTTCACAAGAGTGATAAAGTTAGCATGATAAGGAAGGATATCAAAATTTCCTGAAGAATTTTTAGAAGAAACAGATAAAGCTTTTCCATCAAAAATTTCTTTTTTGGGAGAAATTACTTTAACCTCAAGAGTTTTTTTCTCCATTTTTATTTATTTAAATTTCTTAATTACCAATTTTTTACAAGAACCGGATTCTTTACAAATTTAAATTATTTGAGCTTCTCTTAGAGAAGAAATATAAAGGAATTTTTCTGGTGGAACATCATCTAACTTTCCTGATAAAATTAACCTTATATCTCTTAATGTCTCTTTAAACGGAACGAAAACCCCTTTTTTTCCAGTTTGAGATTCTACAGTAAAAAGATTTTGAGTGAGATAATTGATTATTTTTTGAGTTCTTCTATAAATAAGTTGATCTTCTAAAGACAATTCTGCCTCTCCTATAATAGCCACAATATGAGATAATCTTTTATATCTTTCAAAATAAGATCGAAATTCTTTAAGAGCTTCGAGATGATCTTTAGAAATTACTCGCATTGAAATAGCAGCAGAAGAAGAAAGACTCATATCGATAGGAGGATATAAACCTAAAGAGGCAGCTTCCCTTGAAAGAATAATAGCTGAATCTAAAGAAGAAATTACTGAAGAAACAGCAGCATCTGTCAAATCGTCTGCTGGAACATAAACAGTTTGAAAGGCAGTGATTTTTCCATTTCTAGTAGAAACTAACCTATCTTGAATCTCGCTTATCTCGCTTTGTAAAGTTGCTTGATATCCTTGTTCAGATAAAGGTAAACCTAAAAGAGAAGAAACTTCTCCTCCTGCTTGAACATATCTGAACATATTATCCATAAAGAACAAAACATCTTCTCTTTCTTTATCTCTAAAATATTCTGATATTGTTACTCCTGCTAAAGCAGTCCGAAAACGAATGGCAGCATTTTCATTCATTTGACCTAAAATCATCACTATCTTTGAAAAAACTCCCATTTCTAAAAGCCTTTGATAAAGTTCGTGCCCTTCTCTTATTCTTTCACCTACTCCTGCAAATACTCCAACTCCTTTATGTTTTTTAATTAAATTATGTAAAAGCTCTGTCATTAAAACTGTCTTTCCTACTCCTGCTCCCCCCACTATTCCTATTTTTGATCCTTCTAATAAAGGAGTGAGAAAATCTACTGCTTTAATTCCTGTCTCCAATACTTTTTTAGAAGTATCTAAAACTCCTAAAGGAGGAGGAGGCGAATAAATGGATCGGCTAATAATTGGGAGCTTTTCTTTCTTTTTATCTAAAGGTCTTCCAAAAATATCTATTACTCTTCCTAGAATTTCTCTTCCTACTGGAATTCTTAAACTTTCTCCTGTTCCTTCCACCTTCATTCCTCTTTCTAACTTTTGGCTTTCACAAAGAATTAAACAAAAAATATCTCTTCCAGAATGAGAAACTACTTCTAATTTTATTTCGGGATTTGATGGAGAAACTAAAATTTCAAAAAGCTCTGCTTTCTTTTTAGATTTTCTCTCAACCCGAGCCACTTGACCAATCACACCTTCAACTATCCCAATAAATTGAGATTCTTTTTTATCTTCCATAATAATTTTTTTCTCTCCATTCTTTTGCAGGTTTAAATATTTCCAAGAATTTAAAATTAATAAGGTTTCTTTTTAAAATTTTTAATTCTCTAATTTGCTTTTTGATAAATTCTTTTGCCTTCTCTTCTGCTTCGTTCATTGAAATCAATCTAGAAGCAGTTCTGGCTAACTCCGATTCTAAAAACGTCTGTTCTAGTAAAACTTGGATGATTTGACTATTGAAGAACTCAAACATCTCTTCAATTTCTGGCTCGAAAATATGATAACTTTTTTCTTTCTTTGAAAAAGAAGAAGAAAGAAAGGGTTTAGTAATGTTGGTAAAAGTAGACTTTTGAACCGCAAGAGAACTAAATACAGTATGGAAAACTAAAACATTTTTATATTTTTTTACTTTTTTTGTTATTTTCTCTAACTCTTCCAAAGAAGGGATATCTTTTTTAAGAATAAATTTCTCAAAAGAAAAGCCAGCTTTTACTAACTCAAAAAAATAATTTCCTGTTTTTCCTATTACAATTCTTAATTGAGGAGCCAAAAGATTAGCTTTTTTAAGATATTCTGTCATTAATTTTCTTTCTAAAGCTCCATAAAAAGGGTAATTTGAAGTAATTATAATATGAGCTGTCCCCTCAAACCCAATCTCAGGTAAAATCTTTCTTTTTAATGCCTCTTCTCTTACTATGTAAAATAATTTTGATAATTCTTTTACAAATTTCTGGTTTCTTTGAATGTTGTTTTTAATCTTCCTCAATTTTATAGCTGAAATTTCAGCGTAAGCTGAAGTTATATTTTTCAAACTTTCTCCTTCTTCAATTCTAAACTCTATTTCTCTTAAAGTTGGCATATTTTTTCTAGTTTTCTTGAAAGATTATTAATTTCAGATAATATTTCTCTTTCTTTCAAGCTGAAAATGTTTTTGACAAATTTTGAAAACTCTGGTTCCTCTTTGATAGCTTTAACAATTTTTTCTTTATTTTTTTTCAAAAATTTAACATCTTTTTTCTCTAAAAATTTAGAGAAAGGTAAATATAAAAGAAAGAGTTGTTCTTTTCTATTTAGAAAATAAGGTAAGTTATAATTTAAAAGCTCTAAAATCATTTCTCTTCTTTTAAGTAGCAATTTCGTTTCGGGAGGTAACTCTTCTCCAAATCGAGACAAAGCCTCAAAACGAGAGGATCGAGCTAAAACTTCTTGAAGTTTAAAAACTAGAGAGGCTTGAAGAGAATGCTGAGTTTGCCTTCCTACCCTGGTAACCGAACGATTTATCACAATAGGAGGAAATTGACCTTTTGCATAAAGAGAAGAATCAAAAAGCAAATGACCATCTGTCATGGAAATTAAATTAGTAGGAATAAAAGTAGCAAACTCATCTAAATCTATTTCTATCACGGGAAGAGCAGTAATAGAACCTCCTCCTACATCTTTTGAAAAATTCCCTGCTCTTTCTAATAAATGAGCATGTTGAAAGACAATATCTCCTGGATAAAATTCTCTTCCCGGAGCTCTTTCTCCAAAGAGAGCCATTTCTCTATAAATTTGGGCATGTAATCTAATGTCATCCAAAATAATTAATACATCTTTTCCTTTACTCTGAAAATACTCAGCCACTGTCATCCCAGAAAAAGGAGCTAGAAATATTAATGGAGAAAGTTCTGAGGAAGGTACAGCTACTACTACAGTATGATTTAAACAATTTCTTTCCTCTAAGACATTCATCAAATTCCTTACTTCATCGATACTTTTCCCTAAAAGAACATAAACACAAACTATTCCACTTTCTTTTAAGTTTTCTATCAATTTTATTAAAAAACTAGTCTTACCAGATCTAGCATCTCCTATAATAAGTTCTCTTTGTCCTTTCCCTAAAGGTAAGATTGTATCTATTACCGGAATTCCAGTTTCTAACTGCTCTTTTATAATCTCCCTTGCTTCTATTCCAGGAGCTGTCTTCTCAATCTCCTTTTCTTCAATCTTTTCTTCTCTTTCTAAAAAAAGGGGTTTGTTATCCAGAGGTCTTATCAAAGGGTCAACAACTCTCCCTATTAGAAAATCCCCTACTTTTATTTTTAATCTTCTTTTAGATCTTCTTACCATCTCTCCTACTTCCAAAGGCACTTCAGAAAGCATCATCACATCTACATGATCTGGCCAGATATTAAATACATACCCTATGATTTCATTTTTTACTTCTATTAAATCGTTCAATTTCACCTTTGGAAGGCCTTCTATTTTGACTAAAAATTTTTGGATACTTTTGACAAAACCTACTTCTTCCATTTCTTTTTCTTTAAATATTGAGAAAATATTTCATAAATTTTTTTTCTCTTTTGTTTAAGTTCTCCTCTTATAGAAAAATCTTTGTATAATCCTTTCCAAGCTAAAGCACAACCTCCTATCAAACTCTTATCCTCTCTAAATTCCAAAATGATATCTTTTCTTATTTTTTTCTTTATGAAGTTTCCTATCTTTTCTATTTCTCTTTTAGAAGGGGAAAAAGGCAAATATATCACAAGAGGCTCTATTTTTTCTATTTTCGCTTCCATTTTCTCTAACAGAGAAGGCGCATTTTCTTTACTAAAATAATCAAAAAAGTTTTTTGGTAAATCTTTCAATTCAGGAGGTAGAGATTTTTCCTCCGAAGAGAAAAATTTTTTTAAAAGAAAATCCTCTAAAATATCAAATTTCTTTAAAGCTTCCTCTTTTGTCCATACTCCTTTTAGAAAAATTGAAATCAATTTTTCACTTTCCATTTTTAATTTTTTAAATTATAAAAACTTTTCTCTTTTTGCTTTCTCTAAAGCTTCATAAACCATCTCAAGGTGATCTTTCAAAGATAATCTCTTAGATAAAACTTCACTAACAATTTTTTCTAAAATATCTACAATGTTTTCCTCTATTACTTTAATTCGCTCTTTTTTGTATTCTGCAATCTTCCTTTTATATTCTTTTTCTTCTTTTTCAATAATATTTTTTATTTCTTTTTCTATCTTTTCTAGTTCTTTAGAAAATTCACTTTCCATTCTTTTCAAAAAATCTTTTAATTTTTCTTTAAATTCTTCTTGAATCATTTTTGATTCTTTCTCAAAAGAAGAAATTGATCTAGAGAAATTTTCTTTTGTTCTGTTTGTCTCTGTCAAAATATCTTTTTTTATTTCTTTTATTAATTCTCCAAGTGTCTCTGAAAATTCTTTTTCAATCTTTCTAGTTTTAAACTTCATATCTGATAGAACCTTTAAAGCTTCCATTTCTGCTCTCTCTTTTATTTTGTCTGCTTCTTTTTGAGCCCTATAAATAATCTCTTCTCTTTCTTTTTTTAATTCTCTAGGATAATACCCTTTATTAAATACCCAAAATAACATTGCCCCAAAAACAATTGCAGGAAAAACTACTACCATAGCCAAAAATAAACTCAAAAATAAATTTGAGAGAGAAAGGAAATCTAATTGATTTATTAATTCCATATTTTTTAATGATTAAAGATTAAAGATTATAGAAGCTGCTACTATTCCTCCTCCTATCATAAGCAATGTCAAAACCATATTTAAAAAAATCGAAAACAAAATTGATTCTTTAGCCAAAGGATTTCTTCCTATAGCTTCTATTCCTTTTATTACTCCCTTTGAAAATGTGTTGAAGCCGAAATAAAAACTAACTAATAGAATGAAAATGCCCGAAAATAATTGAATTAAAGATATAATGTTTTTTTTCTTAGTCAAAGAAGGCAAATTAAAATAATCTCTAAAAAGAGAGGGGAAAAAGCCTAAATTTTCTTTCTTTTCAATTGTTTTTTCCCCTATAAACCGGATATCTATGGCAACAGGAATCTTTCCTATCTTTAACTTTTTATCTCCGAAAGTGAATTCTTTTGTCTCAACTTGATCCAAACTCTCCAACGCTCTTCCTAATATATAGCCTTTTTCTTCCGCTTTGGCTCCCTTTCCTGGAATTTCAGAAGAGGTAATAAAATCTCCCTTTTTTATCTCTCCATAAATATTTGTCACATTTACATAAACTATCCCACTTCTCACCACTGGTTTCCCTTCAATCTTTTTGGGACGAAATAAAAAGAGAGGTTTATCTTCTATCACACCGAAAATATTTTCACTATAAGGCTCGCTCGCTCTTATAATACCTTTTTGTGGATCTTGAACAACAATATCTCCTATCTCAGCTTCTTTATCTGCTATTTCATAAATAAAAGTTGGTTCAATAGACTGGGAAAATGTAAAATTTCTAGAAATAGCAAAAATCAGAAAAATTCCAAAAATAACAAAAACTGCTTTCAAAAAAAACATTTTCATTTCTTTAATTATAATATCAATTTCTCTTTTAATAAAGATTTATTTTGTTGTTTTAATACTTTGTAAAATTCCCAAACCTATGAAAAGAAAAACTAAACTACTCCCTCCATAACTGACAAATGGTAAAGGAATCCCAATTATAGGTAAAATTCCAAGATTCATTCCAATATGAATAAAAAATTGAATAAAAATCAAAAAAGAAAATCCTAAAATATATAATCTTTCAAAGTTGCTCTTTGCAATGAGAGATATTTTTAAAATTCTCAAAAAAAGAAACAAAAAGAGAGAAAACAAAAAACTTACCCCCAAAAAACCCATTTCTTCAGAAATAGCAGCAAAGATAAAATCAGTTTCAGGTTCTGGTAAAAATTTATATTGAACTTGCGTTCCTCTTTTTATTCCTTTTCCTAAAATGCCTCCCGACCCTATAGCTATTAGAGATTGCTCTCTGCTCCAACTAGAACCCTTTGGCTCCAAATGCGGTTCTAAAAAAGAAATAATTCTCTCTTTTTGATAATCTTTCAAAAGAAAATTCCAACTGAAAATAAATATTAAAAGAAAAACAAAACACAAAAGAAGGAAATGTTTAATTTTTATTCCAGAAACAATAAGCACAAACACCCAAAGAGAGAGTAAAACTAAAACAGATCCTAAATCGGGTTGAAAAAAAATCAAAATGGAAGGTAAAAATACATATACTCCTGAAATTAAAATATGTCTTATTTTATACATCTCAACATGTCTCATTGAAAAATATTTAGCTAACAAAATCAAAAGAACAATTTTAATAAATTCGATTGGATCGAAAGAAAAAGGGCCAATTTTATACCAACCTTTAACTCCTCTTATTTCAGGAGCTAAAAAATAAAGCAAGCCTAATAAAAAGATTCCTAAAAAATAAAAAAGCAAGATTAAATAGGGATCGTTTTTTAGTCTCCTCCAATCAAAAAAACTTATAATAATCATCAAAAAAACCCCTAAGAAAAGAAAGAAAATCTGCTTTTTAAAATTTAAAAAATCTTCTCTAGAAAGAGAAGAGCTATAAATAGAAACCAATCCAAGAGACACTAATAGCAAAACAACTAAAACTAATATCCAGTCAAGTTTTTTAAGGTGGTCTAGGATTCTTTTCATTTATTTTATCATCTCTAAGAATTCTTTTTCTGAGATTATTTTCACTCCTAACTTTTTAGCTTTTTCTAATTTTGATCCAGGATTTTCTCCCACGACCACATAATCTGTATTTTTTGAAACAGAACTAGAAGGATGGCCTCCTAACAACCTAATTCTTTTTTCCGCTTCACTTCTTGTCATAGAACTTAAAGTTCCTGTTAAGACAAATACTTTCCCTTTTAATCTCTTTCCAATTTTAGGAGGTGGTAAAATTTTAATACCTGCTTTTAAAAGCTCTTCTATTAACTTTTTATTTCTTTTTTCTCTAAACCAATTATAAATACTCTTTGAAACTTCAGGCCCAATATCAGGTATCCTCTCTAATTCTTCAAGAGAAGCTTTCTTTAGTTTTTCCAAACTTCCAAAATATTGAGCTAAATCAATAGCCGTTTCTTCTCCCACATGTCTTATTCCTAAAGCATAAATGAATTTTGATAAGGGAATTTTTTTACTTTTTTGAATAGCTTTTATTAAGTTTTTAGCAGATTTTTCAGCAAATCTTTCTAAAGGAATTAAATCTCCCTCTTTCAACTCAAAGATATCAGAAGGTTTAGAAATTAAATTTTCTTTCACTAACTGATCAACAATTTTAGGTCCCAACCCTACAATATCAAAAGCTTTCTTTGAAACAAAATGATGAAGGAATTCTTTCTTTTTAGCCGGGCAATCAGGATTTTCACATCTCCAAACAGCTTCTCCTTCTTTTCTCTTTAAAGGACTTTGACATACTGGACATTTTCTAGGAAATTTTATAGTTTTTTCTTTTCCTGTTCTTAAATCTTCTATTACTTTCACCACCGCTGGAATTACATCACCTGCTCTTTCTACAATTACAGTATCTCCAATTTTTACTCCCAATTTTTTGATTTGGTCTTCATTATGAAGAGTAGCTCTTGTAATTGTCACTCCTCCTACTTCAACAGGTTTCAAATGAGCTACTGGAGTTACAGCTCCTGTTCTTCCTACTTGAAAAACAACATCTAAAATCTGGGTAGTAGCTTGTTTTGGAGAAAACTTAAAAGCTCTTACCCCTCTAGGACTTTTCCCCGCAACTCCTAATTTTGAGAAAAGTTTATTATCGTTAACATTTACTACTACTCCATCAATTTGAAAGGGAAGTAAATCTCTCTTTTTAGCTATTTCTCTCCAATATTCTATAACTTCCTCTAAATTTTTACATTCTTTTCCTTCATCAGTTTTAAATCCTAAAGCTTTTAAAATTCTATGTTCTTGAGAATGTGTCTTTTGGCCTAAATCTGTAATAATATCGTAAGCTAAAAATTTAAGGGGTCTTGAAGCTGCTAATTTAGGATCTAGTTGCCTTATTGAACCTGCAGCTAGATTTCTTGGATTAGAATAAGGAGGAAGCCCTTTTTTTTCTCTTTCTTTATTAAACTTTTCAAAATCCTTCTTTTCCATATAAACTTCACCTCTAATTTCTATTTCTCCTTTTTTTATTAATTTTTTAGTTTTCTCTTCTATTTCTTTGGTGGGAAGTTTTTCATGAATTTCCAGTCTCAAAGGAATGCTTTCTATGGTTCTTAAATTTTGCGTCACGTCTTCCCCTATTTTTCCATCTCCTCTTGTTGAACCTTCAACAAATATTCCATTTTTATAAATTAAACTTATTCCAAAGCCATCTATCTTTAACTCGCAAAAATAATCAAATTTGGCCTGAGGCTCCAATCTTTTTAAGTATTCCTCCCATTCATAAAGTTCTTCTGGTGAAAAAACATCTTCAATAGAAAGCATGGGAACTTTATGTTCCACTTTCTTAAATCCCTCTAAAGGTTTTCCTGCTACTCTTTGAGTTGGAGAATCTGGAGTAATAAATTCAGGATATTTCTGTTCTAATTTATAGAGTTCGTGTTTTAAAGAATCTAAAGCATCAGGGGAAATCTCTTGTTTATTTAAAACATGATAAAGATATCGGTGATAATTTATCACCTTTCTCAACTTCTCTATTCTCTTTCTTATTTCTTCTTTCTCCTCCTTTTCTTTTCTCATAGGAAAAAGATGGCAGATCTCTAGCAATTTAGAAAGTGATTTGGATTGCTCTTTTTATATCTTTATAAACACCGTAAGATTT
>CBEVQU010000022.1:0-11520 GCA_965552115.1 uncultured bacterium
TTTCTTTTCTTTTTCTTGAAAGTAATACTCATTTGAAATTAGTATAATAAAAATAAGAAAGGAAATCAATTTTCCACTTTTTCAACAATTATTTCACAGCTTTTTCACAAAAGAGGAGAAATTTGCAGTTTTTAAAAATTTGACATATGATATAATCTAAAATGAAAATGACAAACGAAGAACTCTGGCAAGCAGTTTTAGCTAGATTACAGCTTCACATCTCTAAAGCTAACTTTATCACTTGGTTTAAAAATACAAAGATACATTCAAACAGAGATGGAGAAGTTATCATTTCTGTTCCTAATGCTTTTTCTAAAGAATGGATAGAAAATAAATATCACAAGTTTATTTTAAAAACTTTAAGGAGCTTAGAAAAAAATGTAAGAAAAGTTAGTTATATTGTCTCTCAAACTGCCCTAAAGATTAAAAAAGAAACAAAAGAAGAAGATAATTTTCCTCAATTAGATTTTGAAGAGTTAAAAATAGATTATAAAACCAATTTAAATCCTCGATACACTTTTGAGAATTTTGTAGTAGGACCTTTTAATGAAATTCCACACGCAGCTGCTCTTTCTGTTTGTGAAAAACCAGGGCTAGTTTATAATCCTCTTTTTATTTATGGAGGAGTTGGTTTAGGAAAAACTCATCTGCTTCAAGCTATTGGAAATAAAATTTACCAACAGTATAAAGAAAAAAAGAAAATTAAATATCTTTCGGCAGAAAAACTTATATCTGAAATTGTAACCGCTATTAGAACTCAAAGTATAGAAAAATTCAAAAAAGCTTACCAACAAATAGATATATTAATTGTTGATGACGTTCAATTTCTCTCAGGAAAAGAAAAAACTCAAGAAGAATTTTTTCATTTATTTAATGCCCTTTATGAGAAAAACAAACAAATTGTTCTTTCCTCTGACAGACTTCCAAAAGCTATTCCTGCTTTAGAAAACAGATTAAGATCTCGATTTGAAGGAGGGATGATAGCAGATATAGGAACACCAGATTATGAAACAAGAATAGCTATTTTAAAAATGAAGGCAAAAGAGAAGAAAGCTTCTTTTTCTCAAAAAATTTATGACTTTATTGCTTCTAATATCAAAAATAACATTCGAGAGTTAGAAGGAGCCCTTAATAGGTTAATAGCTTTCCAAAAGATTATTAATAAACCTTTAGATTTAAAAACAGTAGAAAAAGTTCTCAAAAAAATCATTTCCTCCCCTAAAAATGTAATAACTCCTAAAAAGATCATAAAGACTGTCTCTGAATTTTATGATTTAAAAGAAAAAGACCTTCTTACCCCTTCTCGAAAGAAAGAATTTGTGAAACCAAGACAGATTGCAATGTATTTGTTAAGAAAAGAATTAAAAGAATCTTTTCCAGCTATAGGAAGAAAATTTGGAGGAAAAGACCATACTACTGTAATTTATGCTGTTGAAAAAGTCTCAAAAGAAATCGAAAAAGATAGTGGAATAAAAGAGGAAATAGAGTTGATAAAAGAGAGACTTTATAATTTTTAAATATTTTCTCATAATTTTCCACAACTTATTTCTCAAAAAAAATGTTAAAATCTAATCAATCCCCTAATTCTCCCCAACTCAACTACTACAATATTTAAATAATTAAAAACATGAAATGTACTATTTTAAAAGAAGATTTTAAAAAAGGATTGAATGTTGTAAGTAAGATTACTTCCAAATCTGTTACTTTACCCGTTTTAGAAAATATTCTTATTTCTGTAGAAAAAAACTTTTTAAGACTTACATCTACTAATTTAGAAATAGGTATAAAATATTGGATACTTTCTAAAACAGAAAAAGAAGGAAGTGTTTTAGTTTCTGCAAAAACACTTAATTCTCTAACTGGGTTTTTAAAAACTCAAAAACTAAATCTTATAAACAAAGGAAAAGATTTAGTTATTGAGGAAGAAGGTTTTAAGACAAGAATAAAAGGTCTAGATCCAAACGATTTTCCGATTATTCCTAAGATAGAAACTGATAAATTTTTAGAGATAGAAAGTGATAGTTTATCAAAAGGACTTTCTCAAGTAATTGAAAATGTTTCTTTTACCCAAACAAGGCCTGAAATTTCAGGAGTTTTTTTCTCTTTTGAAAAAGAGAAATTAAAACTTGTTGGAACGGACAGTTTTAGATTAGGAGAGAAAAAAATCCCTTTTAAAAATCCTTTCGAAGAAAATTATTCTTTTATTCTTCCTCAAAAAACAGCTCGGGAGTTGATTAACATTTTAAGCGGCAGGAAAAAACCTGTAAAAATCCACCTCTCTCCAAATCAAGTAATGTTCGAAAGCGAAATGGAAGAATTAAAACATCCTTCTTTTCAAATCATTTCTCGTTTAATTGAGGGAGAATTTCCAAATTATGAACAAATAATTCCTGAAGAATTTAAAACAGAAATTATAATAAATAGAGATGAGTTTTTAAATGAGATTAAAAAAGTTAGTTTATTTTCGAGTAGAATAAATGAAGTAAAATTAAAAATATCTCCTAAAAAGAAAGAGATAGAAGTTCTAGCAGAAAATCCTGAAGTTGGAGAAGGTAAATCTTCTTTAAAAGGAAAAATAGAAGGAGAAGAAATAAGTGTTTCTTTTAATTATAAGTTTTTAATAGAAGGATTGGAAGAAATGACAACACCTGAGGTGATATTCAAAATAAGTGGGGAGGAAAAACCTGCCTTAATTAAACCTTTAGGAGATGAAAGTTTTCTTTATATAGTTATGCCTTTAAGAACAAGCTAACTTAAAGAGAATGAGTTTTTAACCAATTTTCTATTCCTTTCTCCCAGTTAAAAAACTGAGGATCTAAAGAGGGATTTGAGGGAGGAGGACCAAGAGGATTGTTTTTATCTATATAAAACAATATAGAATGGTTCCCAGGTAAAACACCATTTAAAATAGGCTTTTGAGTAAGAGAAAAAGAAGGTTTTTTAAATTTTTCTTTTGGGAAAAATTTTAGCGCCTTTTCTAGAAATTGATGAAAAATAGGGCCTGCTAAATAAACTCCTGCTTTTTTCTTCATAGGAGCATTATTATTGTTCCCTACCCATACTCCAACTACAATTGAAGGAGTGTACCCTATTGTCCAAGCATCTTTAAAATTTTGGGTAGTTCCTGTTTTAGCTGCTACCTCATAATCTTTAAAATACAAAGGAGAGGAAAAACCGAACATAGGAGCTCTAGCTTCATTGTCAGAAAGGATATCTGAGATTTTTCTACAAACTTGAGTACTAATTATCTTTTTAGGAGTTATTTTAGCTTCTTTTATGATATTTCCTTTAGAATCTTCTATTTTGGAAATAAAAATAGGAGAAGTTTTGTAGCCTTCTGAAGCAAAAACCCCATAAGCTGTTACCATTTCCAATAAATTCACTTCTCCTCCTCCTAAAACTAAAGAGAGACCATAAAAAGAAGGAGGTTTTGTTAAAGTAGTTATTCCCATCTTTTTAGCTAAATTAATCGTCTCTTCTATCCCTGCTAAATAAAGAACTTTCACTGAAGGGACGTTGATTGATTGAGCTAAAGCTTCTTTGAAGGAAATAGGGCCTCTAAATTTTCCATCGTAATTTTGAGGAATGTATGGTTTTGATCCTTTTACTCCAAAATTAGTTTGAACATCCCATAAAATGGTTTTCTCTGTAAATCCTTTCTCTAAAGCTTTTGCATAAGCGAAAGGTTTAAAAGCAGAACCTGGTTGCCTTTCTCCATAAATAGCGATATTAAATTTTGGCTCAAAGAGGCAATTTTTTCCAATCTCACATCCTTCAGGATAAGGTGTTCCAAACCAATCAGCAGATCCTACTAAAGCTAGAACTTCCCCTGTTTTTGGAGAAAAAGCTACCAAAGAAGCATTGAAAGCGTTGTATTTTCTATTTTCTTTTACTTGTCTTTTTATTATTTCTTCAGCTGTTTTTTGCAATTCCCAATCTAAAGTTGTATATACTTTTAACCCTGCTTTTTCTAAATACTCTCTTTTATATTCTTTTTCAAGAAGATTTACTACATAAAGAGTGAAATGAGGAGCTTTTAAAGGATTTTTGATTTGTTGAAACGAAATTTCTTTTCTTTTTGCTTTTTCTGCCTCTTCTTTTAAAATATATCCTTTTTCAGCCATTCTATCTAAAATATAATCTTTTCTTTCAAAAAGTTTCTCTTTATTAGGTCCGTAAGGAGAAAGATAGGAAGGAGCTTTAATTAAAGCTGCCAAAATAGCTGATTCTTCTAAAGTCAGATCTTTGACGCTTTTCCCAAAAAAGGTCTGGCTGGCTGATTCTACTCCGTAACAATTTGAACCAAAAGGAATTTGATTTAAATACAGTTCTAAAATTTGATCTTTTGTGTATCTTTTCTCTAATAAAAAAGTAGCTAACACTTCTTTTGTTTTCCTTCTTAAAGTTTTTTCTCTTGTTAGAAAAGCAGATCTTATTAATTGCTGAGAGATTGTTGATCCTCCTTGGATTGGCTTTTTAAGTTTTAAATCAACTAATACAGCTCTTATTATAGCTTTTAAATCTACTCCTTTATGAGAATAAAAATTTTCATCTTCTGCTACTAAAACTGCTTGTTTTAAATATTCTGGGATATCTTTGAGAGAGACAATTGTTCTTTTTTCCTCTCCATAAATTTCATATAAAAGAACCTTCCCTGTTTTATCATAAATTTTAGTAGATTGAGGTAAATATCTTTCTGTGAATTTTTCAGGAAGAGGAAAATTTCTTATATAGAGAAAAAGAAAAATACTTCCTATAATTATTAAGGAAAAGAAGAAAAAAAGGAGAATTTTAAAAAATAAGAATATTTTTTTCTTCATTCTGTTTTAAGTTATCATTTCCCTTTCCTTTTTTCAATAGAAAAACCCCGCGCTTAGCGCGGGGTTTTTCTTATAACTCTTCTCCTGTTTCCTCTTCTGTCTCTGTTTCTTCTCCTGTTTCCTCTTCTGTAGTTTCTTCAGGAGTTTCTTCTAAAATAAAATCTTTTTCGTAAATCATATTTTTTGTTTTCTTTCTTTGTTACGACCTTTTTTGGGAAAACCCCAAAAGGGTCTTATAAAAGAGCTTATATTATCTCAAACTGTTTTGTCAAGGGTTTCTTCAACATTAGAAAAGCTACATAAGAAAGAGCTAGAGCATCAGCTGCATCATCTGGTTTTGGAATATCTTTTAAATGTAATAATTCTTTTATTGCCTGCTGGATTTGTTTTTTTGATGCTTTCCCGTAACCACAAATTGCCATTTTAACTTGAAGGGGAGTTATTTCTATTATAGGAATCCTTTTTTTAGCAGCTGTTAAAAGAATAATTCCTTTTACTTCGCTTACTTTTATAGCTGTTTTTAGATTTTTAAAGAAAAAAAGAGATTCTACAGCAATTATTCTAGGGGAGTACTTTGTGATTATCTTTTTAATTTCTTTTTCAATTTTTTCCAATCTTTCAGGATAAGAAGTAGAGGGGAAGGTTGTAATTGTTCCATAATCTAAAACTTTTAAATTTTTCTTAGTTTTTTCAATCACTCCAAAGCCTACCGTAGCTGTTCCTGGATCTATTCCTAAAGAAATTATCTTTTTCTTTTTCATTCTAAATTTTTAAGTTAGAGTAAATTTCTTGAACACTGTCTAATTCATCTAGAGCAGAAAATAGAGATTGACATTTCCTTTTTATTTCTTCTCCAATTTTAATTTCTTCTTTTGCTATCCAATCTAAAGAAGCATCTTCTATTTTTATGCCTTTATTTTTTAAAAAATTTTTTACTTCTTCTAATTTTTCGATAGTTGTTTGAATTTCAAGAAAATTTTCTCTCCAGGAGAAATTACTTGCTCCAGATTCTATAGCAATCAATTCTAAATTTTCCTTATTTTTAAAATCTTCTCTTTGTTTTTCTCTATCTATTAAAATTACTCCTCTCTTTTCAAAAAGCCACTTTACTGATCCTTCTTCTGCTAATTTTCCTCCAAAGTCTCTTAAGACTTTTTTAATTTCAGAAAGAGCTCTATTTTTATTGTCTGTTACTCCTTCTATAATCATAGCTACTCCTCCTGGTCCGAAAGCTTCGTAAAGAAATTTCTCATATTTTACTCCTTCTAATTTTCCTACCCCTCTTTTAATTGCTCTTTCTATTTTCTCTTTTGGAAGGTTGAAGCTTTTAGCTCTCTCAATAGCCATTCTTAAAGCTGAATTTGTTTCAGGATCTCCTCCTCCTTCTCTAGCTGCTATTTCTATTTGCCTGGTAATTTTGGAAAAAATCTGCCCTCTTTTTTTATCAGCTAGAGCTTTTTTATATTTGATATTGTGCCATTTTGAATGTCCAGACATTTTAAATTTTATATTTTCTTTTTCTTAAAATTATTATAATAATTCCAAGAAAAAAAGAAGCCAAAAGAGAAAAAATGAGAAATTTTAAAGGAGAAAAAGAGAGAGAAAAAGAAGCTTTTAAGAAATCCTCTTTTTTCTTTTGTTCTGATTTATTTTTTGTCTTTTTCTTATTTTCTAAATAGTTTTTTACAATTTCTTCAATTTTCTCTTCTTTAATTTGAGAAAGTGAAGAAGAAAAAGAAGAAAGATTTATTTTAGCTTTTTCTTTTTTTTCTTTTACCTCTTTCTCTAATTGATTTTTAATTTGGCGTTCAACTTCAAAAGAAAATATATTAGGAAGTCCTGGAGTAGGAATTTTTGTCCACAAAAACTCCCCTTTCGAATTTCTTGCAATACTTTCTCCCTCTTTATCTTCAGAATATTTTATTTTCTCAATTAAGACATCATTTGGATAAAAAAAAGAAAGACAATCTCCTTTATTAGAAAGAGAAATTTTAGTAGTTTTTCTTTTTAAAACTAAAAATTGATGAGGAAGTAAGAAAGAATTTTTAGAGAAAGTGAAAGTTTTCCCTTTTTCATTTCTTATTTTCCAACCAGATATATCTACAACAAAATCATTTGTATTTAAAATTTCTATCCATTCTTTTTCTTCATCTTTTCTCTGAGGATTAGGAATAAATTCATTTATAATTACTCCTTTTGGGAAAATAGTAACTAAAATACTATCTGAACTAAAATCTTTTCCGTCTGATACTTCTAGAGTAACTAAATATTTCCCTGGAAAATTAAAAGAATGAGTAGTTTTTTTCTCTTTAGAGGTGAAACCGTCCCCAAAATTCCAAAGGAAACTGATTTTATCTCCATCTGGATCAAAAGACGCAGAGGCATCAAAAACAATTTCCTCATTTACTTGAGCAAAAATATCTTTACCAGCGACAGCTACAGGTTTTTTATTTTCAATTTCTTTTATTTTTATTTCAGAAAAAACTTCCGGTTCTTTTTGGAGAGTTTCTGATTTATTTTTTTCCAAATAAAAATCTTCTTTATTATTATTTGTATCTTGATATTCTCTGTTAATTTTTTTTCTCTTTAAAATCTCATTTTTTGAAGGATTTTCTGGAAAACACTCTTTTTCTACAAAAGGAGAATTACTTTCTCCCCAACAGAGAGCATCTAAAATTTCCCCCTCTTTATTTAAGAGAGCAATACTATTGTTCTTTGCAAGGGTTTGAGTGCTTTCTATGTCAGCTTTTATTCTTTTTGAGAAATCTTCTTTAGAATTAGCCCAAATTAAAAAACTTTCACTTTCTATAAAAGTTCCTTCAGGGAAAACCTTTATAGAATATTCTTTTCCACTAGAACTTCTTTTTCTAAGCTTGAAACCTGATACATTAATCCTTTCTTTTGAAAAATTGTAAATTTTAATGAAATCTTCATTAGCTTTCTCTCCTTGAATTTGAACTTCAGTTATTAAAAGAGAATTTTTAGCTAGAGAAATTAAAGGGAAAAAAATAAAAACAAAAGAAAGAAAAAAAATTTTTCTCATATTAATCTTCCTTGTTTTTTAATTTCTTTTAAATGTTGGTAAGCAGAAAGAGTAGCTATTCTTCCTCGGGGAGTCCTTTCTATAAATCCTAACTGCATTAAATAAGGTTCGTAAATTTCTAAAATAGTATCTTCTTCTTCTTGAGCAGCTGCAGCTATTGCCTTTAATCCAGCTGGTCCTCCTTTAAATTTTTCTATTAAAACTTTTAAAATTTTTCGATCACCTTTTTCTAAACCTTTTTCATCAATCTCTAAGAAATTTAAGGCTTTTTCTGCAATTTTTTTTGTAATTTTCCCTTCACCTTCTACTTGAGCAAAATCTCTTACTCTTTTTAAAAGGCGATTTGCAACTCTTGGAGTAAAGCGAGATCTTTGAGCTATAATTTTAACAGCCTCTTTTTCTATTTCTATCTTTAAAATTTTAGCTGATCTTTCTATGATTTTTTCGATATCTTCAATCTCATAAAAATTTAATTGAAAAATAGCTCCGAATCTATTTCTCAAAGGAGAAGAGATAAGTCCTATCCGAGTAGTAGCTCCAATTAAAGTGAAAGAAGGTAAAGAAAGTTCTAAAGTTTGAGCCATTAAACCTTTTCCTAAAACAATATTTAATTTGAAATCTTCCATTGCGGGGTATAAAATTTCCTCTATTAATTTATTTAGTCTGTGGATTTCATCTATAAATAAAACGTCTCCTTCTGAAAGATTTGATAAAATAGAAGCTAAATCTCCTGCTTTTTCTATAGCAGGACCTGAAGTTACTTTAAGGGAAGCGTTTAATTCTTTAGCTATTAAATAAGCTAGAGAAGTTTTTCCTAATCCTGAAGGCCCATACAAGAGAATATGTTCACAATTTTTCTCTCCTCTTTTTTTTGCAGCCTCAATTATGATTTTAATGTTTTTCTTTATTCTTTCTTGACCAACAAAATCTTCCCATTTTCGAGGTCTTAAAGTAGAATCTAAAATTATATCTTCTTCATTCTCTTTTAATCCTTTTTTCTGGTTTTCTCTTGACATATTTTCAAAATTTTGTTAAAATAGGGGTACCAAGGGTCGGGATTGGGATTTCTCTCAGATTTGGGTAAGCTGGAATTTCTCTGGCTTATTCCTCGGAGAAATCCTAAACTTCAAAGGATTACCCTCTCCACCGACCCTTGGTTTTTTTTATTTTTTACCCAAAACTCTTTCTAATTCTTCAAAAGTAGTGATTCCTTTTATTATTTTTAAGAGGCCTGCTTGATACATTGTTATCATACCTTTCTCTTTTAATTTTTTTCTTAAAGCTTCAATGGATAAATTTTTTAAGATTGCTTCCTTTATTTCTTCATCAACAAGAAAAAACTCAAAGATTCCTGTCCTTTGCCTATATCCTGTAAAATTACAAAAAGAACATCCTTTAGAATCAAAGATTTTAAGAGAAGGAGAAATCTTGATTTTTTTAATGTTTTTTAACTCTTTTTTAAAAATTTTATATTCTGAAGGAGTTATTTTTCTTTTTGTTTTGCATTTTTGACATACTTTTCTTATTAGTCTTTGAGCTATGACAAAATTTAAAGCAGGGGCAATATTTTGAGGTTTTTCTCCCAAAGCCTGAAGTCTTGCTATAGTTCCTGCAGAATCGTTCGTATGAAGAGTAGTTAGAACTAAATGCCCTGTTAAAGCAGCTTGGAGGGCAATTTTTGCTGTTTCAAAATCTCTTATCTCTCCTACTAAAATTACATCAGGGTCTTGTCGCATTATAGATTTTAATCCAGAAGCAAAATCATATCCTTTTGAGGGGTTTACTTGAGTTTGGGAAATTCCTTCTATTTTGTATTCTATAGGGTCTTCGATAGTGATTATCTTTATTTCAGGTCTTAAAATTTCTTTTAAGAAAGCATACAAGGTAGTTGTCTTTCCAGATCCTGTGGGACCTGTTACAATTATCATTCCATAAGGTTTTTTTAATTCTTTTTTTACTATTTCTAAGATTTCTTTTTCCATCCCTAAATTATCTATATCTATGAGCATTTCTGGATTTAAAATTCTCAAAACGATTGATTCTCCGTATTGAGAAGGGAGAGAAGAAACCCTTACTTCTATTTCTTTATCGTTTAATAGAAGAGAAAAACGGCCATCTTGTGGCCTCCTTGTTATATTTAGTTTCATTCGAGAAAGGATTTTTATTCTTGAGACTATTTTTTGGTGAAAAGACAAAGGGAGAGAAATTAAATTTTGCAAAATACCATCAATTCTCAATCTTATTTTTAATTTTTCTTCTTCTGGCTCAAAATGGATATCTGAAGCTCTTAGAGAGATAGCTCCTCCAAACAATATCTCTAAAATATGGGTAAGTGGTTTTGAAAGAGCTTTCTTTAAAGATTTTCTTAAGGAAGGAAGATCTTTTGTAGTTTTAAAAGAAGTGATTTTGAATTCTCCTTTTATTTTCTTTTTCTCCATTTTACTTTTTTGAAAGTTTTTTCTAAATTAAAATAAGTTTTCTTTAAATTATATTATTTTTTCTTTCATGTCAATTATTTGTAAAAAATACATTACAAAAAGTCCTTCTCAAACAAAAAAGATTGCAGAAAAAATAGCAAAGAAAATCTTAAATAACTTTAAAGAGAAAAAAGCTTTAATTGTTGGATTAGAAGGGGAGCTTGGGGCAGGAAAGACAACCTTTCTTAAAGGATTTACTCGACCTTTAAAAATTAACGAGAAAGAAATTTTAAGTCCTACTTTTGTTATAATAAGAAAATTTCCTATAAATTTTAGAAATTTTAAAGATTTTTATCATGTGGATTGTTTTAGAATCAAAGATAAAAAAGAATTGGAAAATTTAGGTTTTTTTGAAATCTTAAAAGATTCTCAAAGTATTGTTGTTATTGAATGGGCAGAAAAAATTAGAGAGTTCTTACCTAAAAAGAGTTATCTAATAAAATTTAAATTCTTAGATAAACAAACTAGAGAAATTGTTCTAAAATATAAGAATGGGAAAAAATCTTAAAAAAATAGCGTTAGAAATAATAAAAGGAGCAAAAACTGATAAAGAAAAAGCAGAGAAAATTTGGAATTTTGTGAAAGAAGAAATTAAATATAAAGTTACTATTTTAGCCGACCCAAAAAAGATTCTAAAAGAAAAATATGGATCTTGTATTGATAAAACTATTCTTTTCGTTTTTCTATTGAGAGCTTTGGGGATAAAAGGAAGATACCATATAATTTTATTTGATATAAAGTCTGCTTTAAAAAAAGTCAAAGAAGAAAATCCAGAAGTTTTCAAAAAATTTAGCTTCAGTTCACTTTTTCTTAAAAATTCTTTTTTAGAAAAAGTTCCTCCTTTGCCTCATTCTTATCCAGAAGCTTTTGTGGGAAGAGAATGGGTGAAATTTGATAGAAGTTTTCTTGATAAAGATTTAGAAAAGAAAATAAAGAGAGGAAGGCTTTTGGGTAAAGAAGTGGCAAAGACAGATTTAGGAGCTTTTGATAAGATCTCAGATGTTTTAAAAAGGGAAGAGATTAAAAGAGTGATTGTCTTGGGGAAGAAGAGACCAAAGATAGCCTCTATGATTTTAAATAAAATTAACTCTTATTTATTTTTCTTAAGAGATATTAAAGATAAAAAGTTAGCAAAGAAAGAAAATATTTCTGAAATGATTGATAGAATTATAAAACTTTC
>CBEVQU010000023.1:0-9379 GCA_965552115.1 uncultured bacterium
AAAAGTAAATATGGAAATGAGAAGATAAAGGAATACTGGTTTTCCATTCAGTTTAAACCGGTAGGAAGTGCGTGTAATATGAGATGTAAGTACTGTTATGTAAGACCATGGGGTTATAAAAATAGTGTCATGACGAATGAAATACTTGAAGAAGTAGTAAAAAAGCTTCTTCGTCAAAATTATTCAAACCCAACAATAAGTTGGCATGGCGGCGAGCCAACTTTAGCAGGATATAATTTCTTTCAGCATGCTATGGAATTGATAGAAAAATATCGACAGCCAGGGCAGAAAGTGAGAAATTTAATTCAGACTAATGCTACACTAATTACTTCTCAACTAGCCAGATTGTTTAGGAAGTATAATTTCGGAGTGAGTGTGAGTCTTGATGGTCCAGAAGATATTCATGGAATTAATCGAGTGTTTCCAAATGGAGAGAATTCGTTCTCTCGAGTAATGGAAGGAATTAAGATTCTCTGGAAAAATGGAATAGAACCTTCTGTTATTTGTACAGTGTCAAGAGAAACGTTACCATTTCCTTTGGAAACCTTTAATTTCTTAGTTTCTCAGGGATTTAAGAAAATTAAATATAGTCCGGTGTTTGACTCAACAAAAGATAAATTTAGTATTACAAGTGATGAATGGTTTGAGTACTTAAAAACAGTATTTTACAGATGGTTTGAGATAGGAGATCCAACGATTCGAATCCGAGATTTAGATGAAATAATTGTATGGTTAGTGAAAAAACCATTGAATCTTTGTACGATTAATAGAACATGTTTACATTGGGTTTCAGTTGATCCGAATGGAAATTTATATCCTTGTGAATATCTGAGAAAGAGATATTACTATGGAAATATTAAAGAAATAGAGCAACTTAGTGATATAATACATAGCGCTGGTTATCAAGAATTCGAAAGAGTTTACAAAAAGGTTCCACTAAAGTGTCAGGAATGTAAATTTTTCCCTATGTGTGGAAATGGATGCCCTGCAACAAGAGAAAAGAACGGTAAAATGTCTCTAGATGGGATTTATGCATTTTGCGAGGAGAGGAAGAGATTATACCTTGAGATTAAAAAAGTATTCGAAAATACTTTATATTAAAGTGAATCAGAGTTTAACTTTAGTTATGCTTGGAGATTCTGCTTACCACTCCAAGCTTTTTATTTTTAAATTTTTTTCACGTCAGAAATTTGTTAAAATAAAACAAGATGGTTAAAAAATGGAAAAATCTCTTTGAGTATTATGGGTTTACTGAAAAAGAAGCCAAAAAATATCCTATAGTAAGCAGGATTTTAAAAAAACTTACTCCAGAAAGAATAAAAAAAGAAAATGAAAAGATTCAAAAAATAAAACTTCCTCCAGAAATCCAAAAATGGGTGAATGAATATAAGAAAGTAGGTGAGAGATCAGATTATATTTGGAAGTGGCTGTATAAGATGAATAAATTTGCTCCTTTTATTGAGATACAGAGAAGATGGAAAAATTCACTTAGAGAGTTAAAGACTTTATTTAACATGTTTATTATTCTAGTAGACGATGCTTCTGAAAAGGAAGGAAAAAAACTTGTAGAGTACCTTCTTAAAATTCCTTTTTCAACAGAATACTCTTTAAAACTTAATTCTAAAGAGAAAAGATATTTCAGATTTTCTAAAAAACTTTGGGAAATAATTCAAAAAGAAATAAAAAGATACCCTTATTATAAAGAATTTAGAGAGATTTTTTATTTTGATGTAGCTCAATTTTTAAATGAAGTAAGATACTCTTTTCTTATTTTTCGTTTTCCTCATTTTCTGAATGAACTAGAGTGTTGGATGTATATTCCACAAGGGATGCAATTAATTATAGACTTGGATTTAGACCTAATGTGTTCAAAGCAGAAGATTGAGTTTGAAAAGATGGGTGTTTTAAGAGAATGTGGATTAATTCTTCAACAGATGGGAAGAATAGGGAACTGGTTAAGCACTTGGGAAAGAGAGGTGTTAGAAAAAGATTTCACTGGAGGATTAGTAGCTACAGCATTAAAGGAAGGAATTATTTCTTTTTCTCTTTTTAGAAAATCTTTTTCGAATTTAAGAGAAAGAAAAGAAATAATTTTTAAAATAAAAAGCGCTTATCTTGAGAAGAGATTTTTGCAAAAATGGGAAAATTTATACTTAAAAATAAAAAGAGAATATACAAAGAGAAGTAAATTGATTTCTATTCCACGCGTGTTAAAAAACTTTGAATTTCTCCTCTCTATGCATTTATTAAGCAGAGGATATAAATAGAAACATGGACTTTTTCTTTCTTTCTTTTATTAATAAACTTTTCCTTATTATCATTGACATTTTAGGGATATGGTTGGGTGGATGGGTATTGGTAACAGATTGGAAAAAAGGGCAAAATAAACTTTTCTTTTTACTTACTATTTTTCTTCTATTTTGGATCAATGGGGGATATATTTTTTCTTCGTTAAAGGAAGTTACTGCCGCTACTTTTCTAGGACGATTGATTTTAGGAGAAGTCGTTTTGTCTTTAGTAATAATGTATATATTTCTTAAAAACTTTCCCAAAGAAAGAGCTGTCCCCCCTTTTTTTTATAAGGCTATTTGTATTCTTTCTTTGGTTCTTTTTCTAATAATTGTTTTAACTGATGTAGTGGTAAAAAGTGTAAAAATAACAGAGTGGGGAACTGAACCTGTTTTCTGCTTTCTTGGACGAATATTTTTTTATGGATTAATTTTTGGATTAGCACTTCTTATCTTAAGGGATCTTTTAAAAAATTACTTTCAGCTCTCGAGGATTGAGAAGCTAAAAGTGCAATATTTTATAATAGGACTTACGATTTTTCTTCTACTAAATTTAATTTTTAATGTAATTCTCCCTTTAGTTAGAGGCTCCATAAAATATTGGCAATTTGGTAATTACTCAGCTATTTTTCTTTTAGGTTTTACTGCTTATGCGATTGTGAAGAGGGAGTTGTTTGGAATTAGGGTGGTTTTGACAGAGATTTTGGTAGCTTTTATTGCTATTTTATTGTTTTTGCAAGTGATAATTTCAAAAAGCACTTTTGAATATATATGGAAATCTCTTCTTTTGATTTTATTTTTGTTTTTTGGTTATTCTCTGGTAAAAAGTGTTATTAGAGAGATAAAATATAGAGAGCAATTACAGAGAGCTTTTGAGAAGCTTAAAGAGTTAGATAAAGCTAAATCAGAATTTATTTCTATTGCTTCCCATCAATTAAGAACTCCTTTGACTGCTATTAAAGGATATATTTCTATGATATTGGAAGGTTCTTATGGAGAGATTTCAGAAAAAATTAAACGACCTTTAGAAAGTGTTTATAAGTCAAATGAGAGGTTGATTAAATTAGTGAACGATCTTTTAAACATTTCAAGGATTGAATCAGGAAAAATTGAGCTTAAAGTAGCACCTTTTTCTATCGAAGAGATTATAAAGAGTGTTATAGAAGAATTGAAAATTGAGGCAGAGAAAAAGAAAATTTATTTAAAGTTTGAAGAGCTTAAAAAGAAGTTACCTAAAATAAAAATAGATGGGGAAAAAATTAGACAGGTCATTTTAAATGTGATAGATAATGCTATTAGATATACAGATAAAGGAGGGGTAAAGGTAAAAGCTTATAAGATAAATGATAAAATAAGGATTGAGGTTTCAGATACAGGAGCTGGGATGACGAAAGAGGAGTTAAGTAAAATTTTTGAAAGTTTTTCCAGAGCAGGAGCTGGAACCAGACTTTATACAGAAGGAGTAGGATTGGGTCTTTATGTAGCTCGACGTTTTGTAGAAATGCACAATGGCAAAATCTGGGCAGAGTCTCCAGGTAAGGGCAAAGGCTCAACTTTCTTTATTGAATTGCCAATAAAATAACAAATTTATGGAAAAAAGATATCAGTCAGAGAAAGTAGAGGATAAAATTTATAGATTTTGGGAAAGAGAAAAATTTTTTAATCTTCGATCTCTTTCTAAAAAGAAAAAATTTAAAAAAGGGAAGAGATTTTCCATTGTTATTCCTCCACCAAACATTACCGGTTCCCTTCATATGGGCCATGCTTTAAATACAATAATTCAAGATATTTTGATAAGATGGAAAATTCTACAGAACGTAAAATCTTTGTGGGTTCCTGGGATAGATCATGCAGGTATTGCTACTCAAAATGTGGTAGAAAAAGAGCTTAAAAAAGAAGGGAAAACAAGATTTGATTTAGGGAGGGAAAAATTTATAGAAAGGATTTGGAAATGGAAAGAAAAATATGGAAATTTAATTTTAGACCAATTGAAAAAATTGGGAGCTTTTTGTGATTGGTCAAAGACAAGATTTACTATGGATAAAGAATATAGTAGAGCTGTAATGACAGCATTTTCTTATTATTTTAAGAAAGGGCTAATTTACAGAAAAAAAAGAGTTATCAATTGGTGTAAAAGATGCAAAACTAGTTTGTCTGATTTGGAATTAGAATACGAAACAGAAAAAGGGAAATTATATTTTATAAAATATAAATTAAAAGATTCCAACAAATTTATCACTTTGGCCACTACAAGGCCCGAGACTCTTTTGGGAGATATGGCAGTAGCTGTTAATCCTAAAGATAAGAGATATAAAAGTTTAATTGGAAAGAAAGTAATTTTACCTATTGTAGAAAGAGAAATACCTATTATTGGAGATTTAGCAGTTGATATGAATTTTGGAACTGGTGTGGTGAAAGTAACCCCTGCCCATGATATGGCAGATTATAAAATAGCGCAAAAGCACAATTTAGAAATTTTCCAAATCATAGATGAAGACGGGAAATTAAACGAAAATGTTCCTTTATCTTACCAAAAATTACCTGTTTTAAAAGCAAGGGAAAAAATAGTTAAAGATTTGAAAGAAAGAGGGCTTTTGGAAAAAATAGAAGATTTTATTCATAAAATTCCAAGATGTTATAGATGTAAAAATGTTGTTGAATTTTTGCCTTCCTGGCAATGGTTTTTAAAAACCGAAAAATTAAAAGAATTAGCAGAAAAAACTATAAAAGAGGAGAAAGTTAAATTTCATCCTAAAAGATGGAAAAAAATCTCTCTTAATTGGTTAAAGAATATGGAAGACTGGTGTATTTCTCGTCAAATTTGGTGGGGGCATAGATTTCCAATCTGGCAATGCCAAACAAAGAAAGAGTATTTTCTTTCTTTAAAGAAAGTTAAAAAATGCTTAATTTGTAAAAAATGTAAACCTGTTCAAATAGAAGATGTTTTTGATACTTGGTTTTCTTCAGCCCTTTGGCCATTTGCTGTTTTTGGTTGGCCTAAAAAAACAAAAGATTTGAAAGAGTTTTATCCCACAGATGTTTTAGCAACAGGAAGAGATATAATTTTTCTCTGGGTAATTAGAATGATTTTTTCTGCCCTTTATTTTACTAAAAAAGTTCCTTTTAGAGATGTTATTGTTCATGCAACCGTTTTGACTAAAGAAGGGAAAAGGATGTCTAAATCTTTAGGAACCGGAATAGATCCTCTTTTGTTAATCAAAAATTATGGAGCAGATGCTACTAGATTTGGAATTTGTTGGCAGATATCTCCTCTTCAAGATATAAAGTTCGATGAAACAAAAGTGGCTGCTGGCAAGAAATTTTGCAATAAAGTATGGAATGCTTCAAGGTTTGTTTTACTGCAGATGAAAAACAATAAAACAAATTTATCTTCAAAACCAACACCTCAGACTATAGCAGATGAGAAAATTCTTAAAGAATTGAAAGAGACGATAAGGAAAACAAATAAGCGCTTGGAGAAATTTGAGTTTGGAAAAGCATTACAAGAAATTTACCATTTCTTTTGGGGAAAATTTTGCGACATATATATTGAAAAGGCAAAAATTCAAATTCAAAATTCAGAGACAAAAAAAGAAAAAGAAAGAACTCAAAAAATCCTCCTTTTTGTATTACTAAATTCTCTTTTGTTACTCCATCCTTTTTTACCTTTTATTACCGAAAGAATCTATCAAATTTTACCTCTAAAAAATAAGAAAAAGAGTATTCTTTTAGAAGAATGGCCAAAATGAAAATTTTATTCATCGTTGTGGATGGATTAGGGGATGAAAAAATTCCTGCTTTAGGGAATAAAACACCTCTCCAAGCAGCTGAAACTCCAAATTTAGATTTTTTAGCTAGAGAGGGGATTTGTGGAGTGGGATTTCCTGTATTTTCTGGAGCTATCCCTACTTCAGAAGAGGGACACTTTGCTCTTTTTGGATACGATCCCAGAAAAGTTCCTTTAAAAAGAGGCTATTTTATGGCTTTAGGTCTTAAATTGAAATTAAAAAAAGGAGATGTTGTTTTGAGAGGAAATTTTGCTACAGTTGATAAAAATTTAAAAGTGATAGATAGAAGAGCAGGAAGGATTGAAGATACCTTACCTTTAATAAAAGCTATTTCAAAAATTAGAGAAATAAGAGGGGTTAAAATTTTAATAAAGAAAGGGCCAGAATATAGATTATGTCTTATCTTGAGAGGAAAAAATTTAAGCTGGAAGGTATCTGATGGAGATCCTTTTTATTCAAAATTACAAGTTAAAGTAAGTAAAATCGAACCTTTAGAGAAAACAAAAAAAGCTTTATTTACTGCGAAAATTCTAAATGAATTTTTAGAAAAAGCTCATCAAATTTTAAAAAATCACCCTTTTAACAAAGAAAGAAAATTTCCTGCAAATTATATTTTATTGAGAGGAGCTAGTACTCCTCAAAAGATTCCTTCTTTTTATCAAAAATATAAATTGAAAGCTGGCTTTATTGCTGGAAAAGCGCTTTATAAAGGAATAGGCAAAGCTTTAAAAATGAAGGAGATAAAAGTAAAAGGAGCAACCGGTTTAGTAAATACTAACTTAAAAGGAAAATTTTTATCAGCTAAAAAAGCTCTTAAAAAGTATGAGTTTATTTTTTTACATATTAAAGCTACAGATTCTTTAGCAGAAGATGGGAAATTTGAAGAAAAGAAAAAATTTATCGAAAAAATAGACAAAGAAATTAAAAGAATAATTGGATTAAAAAATGTTTTGGTTGTAGTAACAGCAGATCATTCTACTTGTTCTCTTTTAAAAAGACATTGCAAAGCACCTTTTCCTATTTTAATTTATGGAAATGGAAAAGATAAAGTGGAAGAGTTTTCTGAAAAAGCTTGTCAAAAAGGGAAACTGGGAAAGATTTCTTCTTTAAAATTAATGCCTCTTTTAATGAAGCTGAGAAAGAATGTTTAATTTGAAATTTCTCTGAATTTTTGATAAAAGAAAGAATACTAATTGAATTAGAATTATGAAAAAAATTATTTTATTGAGCATCTCTATTATAATAGCTGGCGTAATAATAGGAGGAGCTATTTTAATACAGAAAGGTGAGAAAAAAGAGAAAGGAGAAATTTTATCTTTGGAAGAAGCAGGAGAAAAAGCAATTCGATTTATAAATGAAAATCTTTTAGAAGGACAGAAAGCTTCTTTAGTTGATATTAAGGAAGTGGGATCGGTTTATAAAATTACTTTAAAGATAGGGGAGAATCAATACGATTCTTTTATTACCAAAGACGGAAAGTTTTTCTTTCCCCAAGGATATGAAGTAAAAGAGAAAAAAACTCTTTCAAAAAGAGAAAAGCCAGATGTAAAGCTCTTTGTTATGTCTTATTGTCCTTTTGGATTGCAAGCTGAAAAAGCCTTTCTTCCTGTTTTCAAACTCTTAAAAGATAAAATGATAGCTGGCATATATTTTGTAGATTATGCTATGCATGGAAAAAAAGAAATTGATGAGAATTTGAGACAATATTGTATCCAGAAAGATCAAAAAGAAAAATATATAGATTATTTGGAATGTTTTGTAAAAAATGGAGATTCAAAAAATTGTCTTTCTAAAGCACAAATTGATATGAAAAAATTAGAAACTTGTATTTCTGAAACCGATTTAAAATTTAAAATTACAGAAAAATACGAAAACAAAAGCACTTGGCAAGGAGGACATTATCCTCCTTTTGATATTCATAAAAGTTTAAATGAAAAATACGGGATATCGGGTTCTCCCACTTTAGTGGTGAACGATGCTGTTATAGTTTCTAATAGAAATTATTGTCCTTCAGGAGAAAAAGAGTGTGTGGTGATAAAAGATTTTCAAAGGTCTCCTGAGAAATTTAAAGAAATAATTTGTCAAGCTTTCGATCAAAAACCAACAGAATGTGATCAAAAATTGTCATCTGAGATTCCTTCTCCTGGTTTTGGAGGAGGGTCAGGATCAGAGGGAGGTTTTTGTAAGTAAATTTAAATATGAAAATTTTAGGAATAGATATTGGAGCTACTAATACAAAGTTTGTTGTCCTTGAAAACTTTAAAAGAATATCGAAAAAGAAATCTTTTCTTACTCTTAAAAGAAAGAAGGATTTTATTCTTTTTTTGAAAGAGGAAATAAAAAAAATATCAGAAAAAGAGAAAATTTCTGGAATAGGAATAGGGATTGCTGGAATTTTAGACAAAAAGAGAGAAAAAATTCTTTTTGTCCCAAATTTAAAATTTTTATCAAAGTTTCCTCTTAAAGAAATTTTAGAGAAAGAATTCAAAAAGAAAATAAAACTGGAAAATGATACTAATTGCTTCACATTATGTGAAGCTTTTTTAGGTGAAGCTAAAAAATATAAGATAGTGATTGGTTTAACTTTAGGAACAGGAATAGGAGGAACTATTTTATTTAAAAGAAAAATTTATAAAGGAGCTTTTGGAGGAGCAGGGGAGATAGGACATATGGTGATAAATTTTGAAAAAGGGAGGTGTTCTTGCGGGAATTTCGGATGTTTCGAAGCTTTTGGAAGTGAAAAATTTTTCAAGAGAAAGAAAGTTTTCTCAAAAAATATAGAAGAGAAAGCAAAAAGAGGAGATAAAAAAGCTAAAAGAATTTTTGAAGAATATGGAAAATATTTAGGAATAGGGATTTCAAATATTATAAATATTTTAGATCCAGAAATTGTTGTTTTAGGGGGAGGTCAAGCTAAAGCTTTTAATTTATTTTCCCCCTCACTTAAAAAAGAAGTTAAAAAGAGAGTGATATCTCCTATTTCTAGAAAATTTGTTAAAATAAAAAAAGGAAAATTTTTAGATTTTGGGGGAGCCATTGGGGCAGCTTTATTATTTAAATTTAATTAAAATTATGCCAAAGAAAATTAAAGTATATTCTACGCCAGCTTGTCCGTATTGTTTTGCCCTCAAACAATTTTTAAAAGAGAAAGGTTTTGAATTCGAAGATATTGATGTTTCTCAAGATGAAAAAGCTTTAAGAGAGATGGTAGAAAAAACAGGCCAATTAGGAGTGCCAGTGATTGAAATAGACGGAGAGATTGTGATAGGTTTTAATAAAGAAAAAATTTCTCAACTTTTAAAT
>CBEVQU010000024.1:0-8493 GCA_965552115.1 uncultured bacterium
TTTCAAATTTTTTAGGAAGATTATGGTCTTTACTAAAAGAATTTAAGATTTTTTTAGAAAGAGAGTCCAAATTATCATAATTTGGTAAAATTTTTTCTTCGAAATATCTTAACAAAATAGGAATTTCATTAAAATTTTCATTTCGAGCTTTTTTCCAAGATAAATAAAAAGCTACCAAATTTTCTTTTTTTGTCCCTACACATTCAAAGGGTTTATAACTTTTTTTACCTATCAATTGAAGCATTAAAGGAATTAATTTTCTGTCTTTAAAAAGATTCTTTTTAAAAATAGAAATTATTTCTTTTTCTTTAACAAAAGGATATAGAGCCCCAAAAAGAAAAAGACATTTTGGACAATTCCCACACCATTTTAAAGTAGGTTTTTTTGTACCAGAAAAAGTTCTAAAAGCTTGATTACAACTCAAAAAGAAAGGGAAATAATTCTTGTATCTCGAAAATATCTTTGTAATTTGAATTTCATAAAGAGGTCTCAGAAAGCTAAAATATTCAATATTTTCAATTAAATATTTCTTATAATATTCTCTAAACTTTTTCTCAAATTCAAAAGATTTTGACCATTGATGATTTATAATTTCTCCTAAATATTCTAAATTTCCCTCTTCCGAGCTTTTCTCATTTGAAAAAACAATATATTTTGCTTTCAAAATAAAAGCTAATAAAACTGATAAAAAGGCTAGATAAGCTGAAAAAGGGGTGTGTCCATTTAAATACCCTTTCTGATTTAATCTCAATAATTTTTCGTCAATTTCTCTTTCTATTAGAATTTTATTTTTACATCCTGAAATTTCTAAAATTTTTTCAAAATTTTTTTTAGGATTTAAAGAAAAACAAAAAATTTCTTCTAAAAGAAAATTTTCTTTTAAAATTTCTAAAGTCACAATTGAATCTTTTCCTCCTCCTATAGCTACCAACATATTTTCTTTAGTTTTTAAATTTAAAGGAGCGAAATTTTTCTCAAATTTAGCAGTTTCAATTTGAAGAAAATTTTTTTCTTTAAAATTTATCTTATTTTCATAAAAAAATTGGCCCATTCCTTTTATTATTAAATCTTTCCACCAAAAAATCTGATCTTTATTTAATGAACCTGCTTTTATAAAAATTTGAGGAGAGCAAGTAGCTTTCCAATAACTTATCATTTCAATTAGACCTAAATGAAAAATAAGATTTTTTAAAATTTCTTTATCAAATTTTTTATTAGGAATCCTTTTTATTTTTATTTTCGGTTTAAAAATAATATCTGGAGGTATTTCAAATTCAAAAGAAATAATAAAGTTATCTTTTCTTTGAGTAAAGTTAAAATTTTTATAAATAAATTTTGGATATTTTTTTCTTAATTTTTCTACTTTCTCTATCATCCTAATAATCTTATAGCTACTCCAATTATTGCTAAAACTATGCTTATTATCCAAAATCTCATTGTTATTTTATAATGAGGCCACCCTTTAGCTTCCAAATGATGATGCACAGGAGTAGAGAGAAAAATTTTCTTTTTTTTAAATTTTTTAAAAAATAGTTGAATTAAAATAGAAGCTACTTCAATTACTAAAAGCCCACCAATTATAGGCAAAACAAAAACAGAATTAGTCAGAAAAGCTACCACACAAAGAGTAGAAGTTATCCCTAAAATTCCTGTCTCTCCCATATAAAAGCGAGCTGGAGGAATATTAAACCACAAAAAAGCCAAAAGTGTCCCCCCTATCACTCCACAAAAAGCAGCTAAATCTATTTTTCCTTGAGAAAAAGCAATTATTGAAAAAGCTCCAAAAATAGAAGCAAAAACTCCACCAGCTAATCCATCTAAACCATCGATCACTCCTCCGGCCCAACAAGAAAGCATAACAATAATAAAAAGAGGAATATATAAAATTCCAATGAAAAAATCACCTAAAAAGGGAATATGAATCATATCCCAGTTTAATTTAAAATAAAACCAACTAGCTCCAATCAATCCTATTAAAAAAACAATTAAAAATCTTGTTCTAAAACTCATTCCTCCTCCAATATATCTCCCTTTATTCAAAACTTGTAAAATATCATCAAAGAGACCGACTAAGGAACCTGTTACCAATGTAAAGAGAGGAAGCCAAGTTTCTTTTCGAGAAAGAAAATTTAACCTCTTTAAAAAGAAATGATCGCTAATTTTCGAAAGATAAAAAAATAAATATATAGTAAATAAGGTAGTTATCCAAATCAATAATCCTCCAAATCTAGGTACTTTTTTTTCTCTTTCTTTATGAAGATTATAAAAAACTTCAGCTTTTTCCCCTGTAATAGTTCTTTTCCTTGCTTCTTTTTTCCAGAGCTTATATTTATATAAAAAATGAGTTAATAAAGGAGTCCATAAAATAGCTAATATCGAAGCGAAAGCTGACAAAAAAAGAATTTTTATAACATTTAAAGTGAAAGAAGAGGGTAAAGAAATAGGAAGATTTACCATAGTTTATTTTCCTTCAAATAATTTATTAATTTTTTCATTTCAGATTCTCTTTTCTCTAAAGTAGGTGTTCCTAAAATAACATTCAAGAGATACTCATTCTTTTTATTTTTTAAGATTAAAATCATACATCCCCCTGCTTTTTCTGTATAACCTGTTTTTTGACCTACTATCTTTAATTCTTTTACTAATTTATTTGTGTTTTTAGCTAAATGATGAAATTTTCCCTTTCCATCCAAAATCACTAAAACTTCTTTTGAAGAAATCTCAAAAATTTTTGGATTTTTTTCTAAAATAACTTTGGTTAATTTAGCTAAATCTTTCGCACTAGAATAATTAACAGTATCTGAATCCAAACCTGTTGGATTAACAAAAAAAGTATTTTCCAGACCAAGACTTTTAGCTTCTAAATTCATAAATTTGACAAAATTTTCTACCCCTATTTTGTTTTGAGGAGAAATTATTCCTTCTGCTATCGCAAAAGCAGCATCGTTACTTGATTCCAAAAGAGCACTTTTAACTAAATTCTCTACAGAAATTCTTTCCCCTACCTTAAAATTTCCTATATTTTCTTCCTGAGAAACAGCTTCTTTGCTTATTAAAAGCAAAGTTTGCTTTTCATAGATCTGAAAAGCAATGAAAGAAGTCATTAACTTAGTAAGAGAAGCTATAGGAAGAGGCCTTTGACTATCTTTTTCAAATAAGATTTCTTCTTCTCCTTTCTGATTAATCTTCAGAGAAATAGCAGATTTAGCCTCCAATTCTAAAGGAAGAGGAGATTTTTTTATTTCTTTTTCTTTTTCATTTTTGGAAAAATTAACAAAAGTAAGATTAGTTAATGGCTTTGAAATTTCAGCTGTAAAATAATTCTCTAATTTTCCTTGAAAAATATTCACTCCCCACCAAAAAGGAAGACTAAATAAAAGAGATAGTATTAAAACTTTTAGTCTCATTTTCTTCATTTTTTTGACCTTGAAATTTTAAGGTGGAGTTCCTTCAATTGCTCTTTTGAAACTTCAGAGGGTATTCCCATCATTAAATCCCTTCCATCCCCTGTTTTGGGAAAAGCTATTACTTCCCTTATACTTTTTTCTCCTAAAATAGTCATTAAAAATCTATCTATTCCAGGTGCTATTCCTCCGTGAGGAGGAACGCCGTATTGGAAAGCTTCAAATAAATGCTTAAATTTTTCTTTTATTTCTGACTTTTTGTGTCCTAAAACCTCAAAAACAGCCTCTAAAATTTTAAGATCTGTTGTTCTTAAAGATCCTCCTCCAATCTCTACTCCATTTAATACAAAATCATATTGCCAAGCTAATATTTTTTCGGGATGTTTTTTAATTTCTTTTGGATCTTCAGATTTAGGTTTCGTAAAAGGGTGATGCATTGTATCCCACCTTTTCTCTTCTTCTTTCCATTCAAACATAGGGAAATCTACTATAAAACAAAAGGCTAATTCATTATTATCTTTTTTATTTTTTCTTATATCAGGTTTATCTGTCTTATATTTTTCAATAGTTTTTTTATAAGGAATTCTTGGAAAAGGAATTTTTGAGATTTTCTTTTCTGGAAAGAATTTTTTAACTATTTCAATAAATAATTTTTCTATTAAAGACAATATATCTTCTTGTTGCACAAAAGACATTTCTATATCAAGTTGAGTAAATTCTGCCTGTCTATCTGCTCTTGGATCTTCATCTCTTAGACAACGAGCTATTTGAAAATATCTTTCAAATCCAGCTACTTGTAATAATTGCTTGTATTGTTGAGGACTTTGAGGTAAAGCATAAAATTTTCCAGGGTGCAATCTTGAAGGAACTAAAAAATCTCTCGCCCCTTCTGGAGTAGATTTTGTCAAAATAGGAGTCTCAATTTCAACAAAGCCTTTTTTTTGCAAAAAATCTCTCATAAAGTGAATGATTTTCTGTCTCAATATCATATTTTTTTTCATTCTTTCCCTCCTTAAATCTAAATATCTATATCTCATTCTTTTTTCTTCAGATATCTCATATCCTGCTCCTTCGATTGAAAAAGGAAGTGTTTTAGCTTTTGAAAGAACTTTTATTTCTTTTGTCTTCAGTTCTAAAATTCCTGTCTCTAATTTTGGATTTTCCATTCCTTTAGGCCTTCTTTTCACTTCTCCTATTATTTCTACTACCCATTCTTTTCTAATTTTATCTGCTATTTGATGCAATTTTTCATTTTCAGGGGTTACAACCACTTGTAAAATTCCAGAAAAGTCTCTCAAATCAAAAAAAATGATTTTTCCATGATGTCTCTTGTTTTGAACCCATCCGGCTACCTTAACTTCTTTGTTAAGGTTTTTTAGAGTTTCAGAAATTAAAGTCCTTTTCATTTTTCTAAAACTTTTTTAACTTTCTCTACTATCTCTTGAGGAGTAAAATTCGTTTTAATTAAATAATCTTTCACTCCTAATTTTCTTATTTTGTTTTTTGTTTCTGGATCATCAAAATTACTAAAAACCACTACCGGAATAGATGAAAAATTAGGATCTTTTTTAAGTTTCTCTAAAAAAGTTACTCCATTCTCTTTTGGTAAAAGAATATCTAATAAAATAATATCTGGCTTGTTTTTTTGAAGTAAATTAAACCCCTCTTCAGAATCTGAAGCTAAATAAACTTCAAATCCTTCTTGTAAAAACCTATCTCGATACATCTCAGCTAAAAGCTGTTCATCTTCAACAATTAAAATTTTCATAACCAAAAAATTAAAGCTATTCCTGCTTTTCTTCTTTTAATTCTTCTATTTCTTCGCTTTCTTTTACTTCTTCACTCTCTTTGGTTTCTGTTTCTTCTTTAGAAATTTCTTCGCTTTCTGAAGTCATAGGAACACCACTTTCTGGCTTTATAATCTCAGATTTCTTTTTTCTTCTTTGAGCTAAATAAATAGCAATTAGAATGAGAATTATTAGAATACCAATTAAGATTAGTTGGTATGTCATTTTAATTCTTATTTTAAATAATTGACCTTTTTTATAATTTTAAAGAAATTCTTGCATTTTCTCAAGTTAGATACTTGCTTAAATCATAAATATCTCCTGCTCCCATCAATACCACCACTTCCTCTCCTTTTAGATTATTTTTAAGAAATTCTAAAATCTTTTCTTTAGGAAGATAAATTACATTTTTTTTGTTAATTTCTTTAACTAATTTTTTAGAATTAGCTTTTTTAAATATCTTTTTATTTTCTCTTCCTGCTACTTCATACACATCAGTGATTATAGAAAAATCAAAAAGAGATTTTTTAAAAACTCTAAGGAAATCTTTCCATAAATAATATGTTCTTTGATATTGATGAGGTTGATAAATCAAAATTATTTTGTTTTTAGGAAATTTTTCTCTGATTGCTTTTAAAGTTTCTCTAATTTGGGTAGGATGATGACCATAATCGTTAACAAGAATAAATTTTAAATTATTTATTTTAGCTTTTTTTATTTCTAGACGACGCCAGCTACCCTTGAATTGAGAGAGTACTTTAAAAAAAATCTTATCTGGAATCTTTAAAATTTTAGCTATCTTTAAAACAGAAAGAGCATTTAAGACATTAAATTCTCCTGGAATTTTTAAATTCTCTTTAATCTTTTTTACTTCCTTATCGCTTAAAGAAAACCATATTTTGTTTTTAAATTTAGAAAAAGTTTTGAAAACGTTTTTGTCATCTCTGTTTGCTATCAAAACTCCATCTTCAGGTAGCTGAGAAATAAATTTTTTAAAAGCTAAAATATAATGTTTTAAATTTTTAAAATAATCTGGATGATCATACTCCATATTTAAAAGAACAATTATTTTTGGCCAATAATTTAAAAAGGCTTCTTTGTATTCATCTGCTTCAATTACTAAATATTTTCCTTTCCCTACCCTGAAATTTAAATTTCCAAATTCCTTCAATGTCGTTCCTAAAATAACAGTAGGATCTAAACCTCCTTTAATTAGTAAAAGCCCTAATATGGCAGCGGTAGTTGATTTTCCATGAGAACCACAAATAGCTATTGTAAAATGTTTTTTTGTAATTTCACCTAAAGCTTGAGGATAGCTTAGAGTTTTAATTTTTAATTTTTTAGCTTTTCGTAGCTCAACATTTTTTTTATCAATAGCTAAAGTATGAATTACTAAATCTACGTCTTTTGGTAAATTTTTAGCTTTATGTTTTCCAATAAAAATTTTAGCTCCTAATTTCTCAAGGGCTTTTGTTATCTCATTTTCTACTAAATCAGATCCTGATATCAAATATCCTTTTTTTAAAAAATAACCTGCTAAAGCTGAAACTCCTATCCCTCCAATTCCTATAAAATGTATTTTCTTTATTCTTGACATTTTTTATTTTAATTTGCTTTTTTTTAAGAGATTTCATAATTTCTTTATGGGATTTACTTATTGATAAATGTTGCTCTTTTACGTTTTTTCTCAAAGGAGCTCTATATCTCTTGACAAGCATTTTTGAATTTGCTAAAATAAAACATATCGGCAATGGAGGCTTTCCCCTTTCCTAAATAAAAGCTGGGAAGATCCTCTTTTAACATTAAATCTCTTTGAAAGGAAAGCCTCACAATAACTAAAGAGGATTCTTTCCAGCTAAAATTTCTTGTTCTTTCATATTTATCAATTTTTTATGACCTCAGCAAGTCTTTAAACTGCTTTTTTTATTTCCTGGTAATAAACAACCCTGTGTGACCAAAGAAGAGCACAAATGAATTTTCTTTATTCTTGACATTTTTTATTCTTTTGTTTTAATTTAAATGAGGTGAGAGAACGATAGGATTATTGATATGTGGATTGATAATTCTTGGAGGATTTTTCTTACTATTTATAGTAATGACAATAGCAACAGCGAAATTAATTTCAGAGAGAGATTTAATCTCAGGAAGTGTAATAGTTTCTCTGGTAAGTATTTGTGTATGCTGTATTATTAAAGAATCTTTGGGATGGAATAATTCAGAATTTTCTCTGATAGGTTTAGCTCTCTTTGTTTGGATTACAATTGCGTTTTTAACAAAGTTCATTAAATCTATCGGAAAGAAAAATTATTTTAAAAGCCTTCCTTTACTTGTAATTGTTTTAGGTCTTTTAGGTGGTGTATTCAATCTACTAGTTGAAGCTGCTAATGGAGGGAAAATGCCAGTAATTGCTAAAGATCCTGAATACATTGAAGCAATAAATCAATCTTCTAGACATACTGTAGCTAACAAAGAAACTAAATTTTCATTTTTAGCAGATTACCAAATTTTAGCAGATACAGCAATTAGTTTAGGAGATGTAATGCAAGGAGTCTCAGGCTGGATTGTTCTTTTCTTATCCTTTAGAAAAGGCTACCTGACGCGGTAGCTTTTATTTTAATGAAGCAGAAAAGATTCAATAATTTTATAATCTGGCCCAGTTCTTTTCAGAATGCTTTCCATCAATTCAATAGAATTTACTTTTAAATTTAAATCTATTTCTTTTTTAACTTTAGGTCTTTCATCTAAAGGAATGGCTTTAAATTGCCATTTTCTTATTCTTCCTAAAGTGATATGAGGAGTAAATTCTCTTTTTTCTGGCTCAAAATTAATAGATTTTTTCAATTTGTCATCTAATTTTTCTTTTAGATCTAAAATCTCTTTTTTCCTCTCCCCTACTACCCATATCATTCGAGGAATTTTTTCTTCTTTTGGGCCATAACGAACTTCAATTAAATTAACTTCAAAAGGTGAAAAATTTTTAACTAAATTTTTTAAAACTTCTTTAACTTTTAAAATTTCTTCTTCTGTTAAATATCCCAAAAATTCTAAAGTAATATGCAAGTTTTCTTTCTTTGTCCATCTTATAGGATGAAAGTTTTCTTCAAAAAAAGATTTATCTATCTCTTTTTGATATTCAACTAATTTATTTTTAATAATTTCTGGTAAATTTATAGCAATAAAAATTCTCTTTTTTTTCATTATTTTATAATACCAAAAAATTAAAACTTGACAAAATTTTTATAAAATGTTAGATTAGAATAACTCAATGATAAGAGCTAAATAGCTCTTTGAGAATTAAATAA
>CBEVQU010000025.1:0-8397 GCA_965552115.1 uncultured bacterium
TTTTTTGATAAAATAAAGTGATATGAGAACTGGTATTGCGACAGTTCCTCTTGATTGGGGAAGGTGCCCGAAGTGGCTTTTTGAAAGAATGAAAAGACTTTCAAGAGCTATTGTTTTGACTGTTGTTGAAGAATTTGGACAAGAGGGATTTTTAAAAAGATTAGCTGATCCTGTTTGGTTTCAGTCTTTAGGATGTGTGATAGGGTTTGATTGGAATTCTTCTGGTTTAACCACTACAACTTTAGGAGCCTTAAAAGAAGGAATAAAAGGAATAGAAAGAGAAGTTGGAATATTTATTTGTGGAGGAAAAGGAAGATCTTCAAGGAAAACCCCAGATCAAATTCAAAACTGGGGAGAAAATTTGTTTTTTACAGACAAAGAGATAGAAAAACTAGTATATGCTTCTAAAATTTCAGCTAAAGTAGATTCAGCTCTCTTACAAGATGGCTTTCAGATTTACCATCACAATTTCATTTTTACTAAAGATAAAAAATGGGTAGTTATTCAACAAGGAATGAATACTCAATTTCAAAAAGCAAGGAGGTATCATTGGCTTTCTCAAAAAATAAAAGATTTTACTCAAGAACCTCATTCAGGAATTGTTTCTGATGTGAAATTGAAACCGCTTAATTTAACTGATAAAAAAAGCAAAGAAAATAAAAAAATCTCAACAGAATTAATTAGAGAAGAGCCAAAAACTTTTCTAAAAGATATTAAGTTAATAACAGAAAAAAACAATTTTCTTGTGAAACAAAAAAGATTTCTCTTTTTTACCCAAATGGAATTGGAAGATAGAGAGTTTCATTTCCATCCGGTAGTGAGAGAAAAATTCGATTTAAAAAGGTTAAAGAGAATTGTTGAGAAGGCTCATTTTTTGAAACCAAAAAATTTTGAAAATTTACTTTCCATAAAAGGGGTTGGGCCAAAAACAATAAGAGCTTTATCTTTAGTAGCTGAAATAATTTATGGAGCTAGACCTTCTTATGAAGACCCGGCTAGATATTCTTTTGCTCATGGGGGAAAAGATGGCACTCCTTATTTTCCAAAGAAAGAAGAAATGGACCAGACAATTGAAATTTTAGAAAAAGCTATCAAAAAAGCTAAAATTTCAAAAAGAGAAAAAATTGAATCTCAAAAAAGATTGTTGAGTTTAAATTATGGGGAAAATATCTCCTTCTAGAAGAAAATTTGAAATAAGGAAAAAACAAAAAAGGAGAAGAAAAATAAGAAAGTTAAAAGAGGAGTTTTTAAAAGCTAAAACAGAAAAAGAAAGAGGAAAGATTTTAGAGAAGATAAAAAAGATAGCCCCTCATTATCCTCTAGAGGAAATTTTAAAGTTAAAAGGTGAAGAGTAAAAAATATTCTTCAAAAAAATCAAAGAGAGGTAAACTCTCTTTTAGAACTCCAGCTAAGTTTATTTTTAGGAAATGTCTTTCAATAAAAAAGATAAAGAGCAAGAGAAAATAGCTCCAAAAAGAGTGTTTTTTAATGAAAGTTTAATTTTTTTCTCAACTTTTATTTTAGGGATATTGACTGCTTTAAGAATAAAAAATATTTTAAAAATTCAAAAAATTTCTCCTCCTAAAATAAATCTTTTTGAGTTTATTTTTTATTTCTTTTTAGCTACCCTTTTTGTTTTCTTGGCATCTATCTCTCTTAAACAAAAAAGAAAAAAGAAATTTTTCTTTAAGATCTTTTATATTTTTGCTGTCTTTCTTGGTGGAGTTATTACTCTCTCTGCCTTTTTTGGAGATTTGATTTCTATTTTTCTAATTTCCCTTTTGATTTTTCTATTTCTCAAAAGACCTTCTGTTTTTTTACATAATCTTTGTTTGATTTTAGCTTCTTGTGGTATCGGAGCTACTTTAGGTATAAGATTAGAGAGTGAAATAGTAGTTCTTCTTTTAATAATATTCTCAATTTATGATTTTATAGCTGTTTATAAAACAAAGCATATGCAAAAGATGGCAAAAATTATGATAAAAGCAGGCTCTCCTTTAGCTTTTATTATTCCTTCTGAAGTTAGAGCTTTTAAAAGAGAGACAAAGAAAATGGAGATTGGAAAAGAATTTCTTTTTCTAGGAGGAGGAGATGTTATTTTTCCTCTAATTTTATCTTGCTCGCTTATTTCGAGAAGTGTTTTTCATTCTTTATTTGTAGCGATTTTTTCTTTTTTTGGTTTATCTTTAAGTTTTTATATTTTCTTTTTTTCCAGAAAAAGAAAACCTATCCCTGCCCTTCCTCCTATAGCTTTCTTTTCAATTTTAGGATTTTATTTGGGAAAGTTAATTTTTAAAACTTAACTTTTATTAAAAAAATTTAATTCAAAAATATGAAAGAAATAATAAATTTTTTCTTTGAAATAGCTCATTTAACAAGAGTTCCGAGAAGGGGTTTAAGCGTGATAGGAATTGAAAACACTTGGTCTGTAGCTGAACATTCTTTTTTAGCAGCTGAAATAGCTTATGTTTTGGGAAAATTAGAAAAGGCCGATCCTCAAAAAACAGCTCTAATTGCTCTTTTTCACGATAACGCTGAAGCAAGAATAGATGATAGGCATTTAATCCATAAATGTTACTTTAATAAAGAAAAAGAAGAGAGAAAAGCTTTCTTAGATCAGATTAAAAGATTGCCGGGAAAAGAAGATATTATTAGTTTTTTTGAAGAATTTAATCAGGGAAATTCAAAAGAAGGAATTGTAGCTAAAGATGCAGATATTTTAGCTTGTGCTATAGAGGCTAAAACTTATTTAGATCAGGGAAATAAAGAGGCAGAAATTTTTCTTAAAAGATATAAAACTCTTTTAAAAACAGAATCTGCTAAAAAAATATTTTTAGCACTAGAAAAAAGAAACATAACCAATTGGTGGAAAGAAATAGAGGAGCTAAAAAGAGAGATAGAAGAAATAGAAGGTTAAGCTATCCTGACGATCTTTAGACAATCTTTTTGACTAGAATTTAATAAAATGATAAATTTTAAATGGGAGAAGGCCGGGCTAGAGAAACCCACCTAGTCGCAGGCGCTCTCATCCCTTTGTGGGCGGTTGGCAGGATCTGCCAGCTGGTAGAAATGATGCCTGCTTTCTCCAGGAACCTCGTAGCTTGGCTTTCTCCTGCTCTTTTCAAAAGAGGTGGAAGGGTGATAAAGATAGAATATCAAGAAATTAGAATTCCAAAAAAGAAAGGAGGGTACCGTACAGTATACATCCCCTCAGCTGAATTAAAAAAAATTCAAAGAAAGATTCTCAGATGGCTAAAAAAGATAGCTCTTCCTAAAGATCCTTTTTTATTTTTTAGTTTAAATGGACTTTTTTGGGGCTCTTTTATAGAGCATGCAAAGATTCATTCTAATTCAAGATGGATTTTTAAAATAGATATCAAAGATGCATTCGCTTCTGTAAAAGAGCCCGATATAGAGAAAATATTTTTGGATTTACTCTCTCAGATTATACCCTCGAAATATCAACAATTAATAGAAAAAGAGTTAGATTTTTTGATGAAAGCTACTACTTTTAAAGGAAAACTTCCTGAAGGAGCTCCTACTTCCCCTTTCTTGTTTGGACTTGTTTTAGTGAGAAAGAGAATTTTAACGAAAATTCATAATATTTGTAATCCAAATTGGATGGTGAGTTGTTATGTTGACAATATTGTAATTTCAGGAAATAAAAAGATTCCTTCAGAGATTCGAAAGAAGATCATTGAAATAATAGAAAAAGCAGGTTTTCAAATAAATAAAGAAAAAACCAGATTATTTGATTGTCGGCAAGGAGCGGTGATGATTACTGGATTAAGAGTAGATGGAACTGGGAGAATTTTTCTTCCAAAAAAGAAAGTAAGAAAGTGGCGAGGAATGATTCATAGGGCAGTTTTTGAGAAAAATGAAGATTTAATTAAAAAAGTAGAAGGATTTAGAGCTTTTCTTAAGCCTTTAATTTTAAATGGATACGTTCTTCCTAAACAAATTGAAAAACCGTTAGCTCTTTTTATGAAAGCTCATTATAATTAAAGGGCTTTTTTTATTTCTTTATTAATTGCTTTATCATATAAGTTTCTTTCAGTTTGTATCCTAGTTTTCTATAATATTCTCTTACTCCTACTCCAGAAATAACTGCTATTTTAGGTAATTTAAATTCTTCTTTGGTTATTCTTTCTGCTTCTTTGACTAATTTTTTTCCTAATCCTCTGTGTTGAGGAGATAGAGATTTTTCTCCTAAAGGTGTCATTTGACCATAAGTGTGAAGTTCTCTAATGAGACCAGCGTTTTGCAAAACCGGTAGAAAATGTTTATTCTGAGAGAATTTACTCTTTTTTCTAGCCTGAAAAACATGAGAGGGAATTCTCAATCTTAAAAAAGCAAAAAGTTTCTTTCTCTTTTTGTTTTCAAAACTCAAGAATATTTCTTGGCCGTCAGAGGCTCTATAATCTTCGCGAAAAAGATAGATTTTTTCTTTTGGGTTATATTTTTCTCTTACTTCTCTACATCTTATACATTTGCATTTCAATCTTCTTTTTCTCATTTCTTCTTGAATGACTTCTCTTAAATTAGATATCTTACAACCTGCTATAATTTTTTGAGCAGGGATGTCTCTAAAAAGCCTTGCAATTCTTACCCAATAAGGGACGATTTTTTTAATTTTAATTAAAAGTTCAATCAATTCTCTTTTAGTATAGGGCTTGTATTTTCTTTTTTTCCAAATCCTATAGAGTTCTGATCCTTTACAAACCACACAAGGATAAATTTTTAGCCAGTCTGGTTTGAAATTTTCATCTTCAAATATTCTCTTAAAAGAAAGGAAATCTTTTTTTAGATTGGAAGCAGGTAAGTTTGGCATCATTTGATACATTACTTTAAATCCCGCGTCTTTTAATAATTTGGTAGCTAAAATAGTTTCTTTTATTCCGTGACCTCTTTTGCATTTTTTCAAAATATCATCAAAAACAGTTTGGACTCCTAACTCTACCATAGTGATACCTAATTTCCTCATTAATAGAATTTCCTTTTTGTTTATATAATCTGGTCTTGTCTCAATAGATATCCCGCAAATTCTATTTTTAGCTTTCTCATTTATTCTTTGTTCTCTTTCTAAAATTTTTTCTAACCTCTCTAAGTTTCCCTTTTTAATTTCTTTTCTTGAATTTGCTGCAGAAAACAAATTAGCAAAAAACCAAACTTTATAATTTTTAGGATAAGCAGAAAAAGTAGCTCCAATTACTCTTATTTCTAATTTATCTGTAGGATGCCCTTGTTTTTTCAAGCTCTCTATTCTTTCTTTTACTTGAAGAAAAGGATCAAAATTTAATCTTAAAGCTCTTTCTGCAGCCGGTTCCCCTCTTAAATAACTTTTTGGTAGATCTTTCTCTGTAGGGCAAAAAATACATTTCCCTGGACAAGGGAAAGGTTTTGTAAAGAGAGAGACTACCGCTACCCCAGATAAAGATCTAATTGGTCTTTTTCTGAGTAATTTTTCTAAAACTTTATTTTCCTTTATTATTTTCTTTTCTAATAAATTATGGTAAGCTTTTAAAAGCTCTATATTTGAAGGACAAGGAATCTTAAATTCTTTAGCGATTTCCCTTTTAATTTTTGAGAGTTCTTTTTCTGTTTTGACTTTCTTTTCAATTAATTTTTTGATTGTAGTTTGATAAGCATTCATGGATGAAAATTACGCTAAATTTTTACTAAAAAAGACTAAAGAAGATTATAATCTAATTGCTCAAGATTTTTCAAGCAAAAGAAAAGAAGTTTGGGAAGAATTAAGATTTTTATTTGAAGATCTCAAAAAAGGAGAAAGAGTTTTAGATTTAGGATGTGGGAATGGAAGATGGTTTAAGATTTTTAAAGAGAAAGAAGTTGAATATATAGGGATAGATAATTCAGAAAAACTTGTTGAAATAGCTCGTACTCTTTTTCCTGAAGCTACTTTTATAGTAGCTGATGCTTTAAAGATACCTTTTCAAGAAAATTATTTTGACAAAGTTTATGCAATAGCTCTCTTGCATCACATTCCTTCAGAAAGATATCGTCTTTTAGTTTTAAAAGAGATAAAAAGGGTTTTGAAACCAAGAGGAAAATTAATCTTGACTGTTTGGAAAATCTGTCAATGGAAAGAAAGATACCTTTTCTTAAAGTATACAATTTTAAAATTATTTGGGAAATCAAAGTTAGATTGGGGAGATGTTTTTGAAAGATGGGGAAAGAAAACAGAAAGGTATTATCATTTTTTCTCAAAGAGGGAGTTGAAGAAATTAATTGAAAAAGCAGGTTTTAAAGTTTTAAAATTGGGAATAGTTAAAAATAAAAGAGGAAATCGTCAGAATATTTTTTTGATAGCTGAAAAAACTTCTTGATTTGGAAAAAGATTTTCTTTTTTGATAAAATTAAAAAACATGACAGAAGAAAAAATTGAAGGAAAATTAATAGGAAAGGTTACTCATTATTTTTCAAAAATAGGAGTAGCTGTAATAGAGCTTCAAGATGCTTTAAAAGTTGGTGACACAATTAGAATTGTTGGGGGAGAGGCTACAGATTTTACTCAAAAAGTAGGATCTATGGAAGTAGAGCATCAGAAAATTAAAGAAGCTAAAGCTGGAGATTCAATAGGGTTGAAAGTTAAAGAAAAAGTAAGGGAAGGATATAAAGTTTATAAGATAGAAGAATAAAATAATCTTTTAAAAATGGATTGTCTTTCTCCTTCTTTAATCCAAATTGTTTTTCCTTTAATTTTATCCGTTATTTTAGGAGGATTTATTGGAATAGAAAGAGAATACAAAAGAAAAGAAGCAGGTCTTCAAACTTATACATTAGTTTGCCTTGGTTCTTGTATTTTCTCTCTATTGTCTTTTAGATTTTTTGAAGAAGTTTTTTTGAAAACTGGAATAAGTTTTGATCCTTCAAGAATTATACAAGCTGTAGCAATAGGAATAGGTTTTATTGGAGCTGGAGTTATTTTTAGAGAAAAACTTTCTGTGAAAGGATTAACAACTGCTGCTGGTCTTTGGGTAACAGCAGGTATTGGAATAGCTATAGGGGCAGGGTTTTATTTTTTAGCTATTTTTTCCTCCTTTTTAACTGTTCTTATTTTTTCTGGCTTGGGATTTATAGAATGGAAATTATTTGAGAAAGGAAAGAAAGAATAAATATGGAATTCATTGCTGATTTACATTTACACTCTAAATATTCAAGAGCTACTTCTAAAGATATGGATTTGGAGAATTTGGATAAGTGGGCTAAAATTAAAGGAATTAAGGTTTTAGGAACAGGAGATTTTACTCACCCCTTATGGTTTCAAGAATTAAAAGAAAAGTTGGAGCCAGCTGAGCCTGGCTTATTTAAGTTAAAAAGAGAGAGAGAAGGTAAAATTAGATTTTTATTAAGCACTGAAGTAAGCTGTATTTTTTCTAAAGAAGGAAAAGTAAGGAAAATTCATCTTGTTATTTTAGCTCCTTCCTTTGAAATTGTAGAAAAGATTAACGCTCAATTAAGCTGGGTTGGAAATTTGAAGGTAGATGGCAGACCAACTTTAGGTTTAGATGCTAAAGAATTAATGAAAATCGTACTAGATATTTCCAAAGAATGTTTACTTATTCCCGCTCACATTTGGACGCCATGGTTTTCTCTGTTTGGTTCGAGATCTGGTTTCGATTCTATTGAAGAATGTTTTGAGGAATATTCAAAATATATTTTTGCTGCAGAGACCGGGCTAAGTTCAGATCCTCCAATGAACTGGAGACTTTCAGCTTTAGATAGAATTACCTTGATTAGCAATTCAGATGCTCATTCTCCTAGAAAAATAGGAAGAGAGGCAAATCTTTTTGGAGGAGAGGAGATTTCTTATTCGGAGATTATAAAAGCAATTAAAAAAGAAACTGATAAATTAAAGCTTATTTCTACTTTAGAATTCTATCCACAAGAGGGAAAGTATCATTATGATGGCCACAGAAATTGTGGAGTAAGGCTTTCTCCAAAAGAAACAAAAAAATACAATGGAATTTGCCCTGTTTGTGGTAAACCTCTTACAATCGGGGTTTTGAGTAGGGTAGAAGAATTAGCTGATAGACCAGAGGGATTTAAGCCAGAAACGGCAGTCCCTTTTAAAAGCCTTATTCCTTTAGAAGAAATAATCGGAGAAGTTTTAGGACTAGGCAAAGAAAGTAAAGAAGTTTTGAGCATTTATAATAATCTAATAAGAGAATTTGGAAATGAATTTAACCTTCTTTTAAAAGTTCCTCCAGAAGATATTGGAAAAAAATCTTTACCTGAGATTGGAGAAGGAATAAAAAGAATGAGAGAGGGAAAGGTATTTATTGAACCAGGTTATGATGGAGTTTTTGGCAAAGTAAAACTTTTCTCAAGAAAAGAGAGAAAAGATCTCTTTAACCAAAAAACTTTATTTTAAAG
>CBEVQU010000026.1:0-7995 GCA_965552115.1 uncultured bacterium
AATTACCTTTAGAGATCGCTATTTTAGAAGCTTGCCAAATTTGATGCGGGGTCGTCTAATTGGTAGGACACCGGCCTTTGGAGCCGAGAATCCTGGTTCGAATCCAGGCCCCGCAGCAAAAATTTTCTACTATAAACTTATATGGAATATTTGAGTAAGCTCTGTTAGATCTATTACTTCTGATGGTATTTGACTTGTAAGTTAAATAAAATATTGACTAATTTTTTAATTGAGTAATAATAAAATTGGGTTTTTTATTTTTTAAATAACAAAACGATGAAAGGTCATTTGAATTATTTTTATATTAACTAATTATGTTAAAGAAAATCTTTATAATTTTATTTTTGGGAGCTATTTTCCCTGTTTTTTGTTTTGGAGAAGTTTACTATATTCCTTCAGAAAAAATTGAAATTTCGGAAGAAAAGAAAGCTGAAATTTTAGCTCAAGAACCAAAAGAATTATCTGTGCTTTCAGAGGATATTAAAAAGATAATTCCCCAAAAAGATCTTGTAGAATTGTATTGTTTGGAAACAAAAGCAAGATCAGGAGAGTTTTTTTCAGCTTTATTTGCCTTAAAAAGCATCTTAATTCCGGTAAGCAATGATTTAAAATCGATTGGCATTGAAGCTGAGATTCCTGATTTACATGCTTATACAGATCAAGCTTTCACTAAATTAGAGGCTATTTGTTCAGCTAATAATCTTGATGAAGCTCAAACAGCAGGCAGAGATTTTAGAAATTTTGGAGAAAAAGTCAGGGCAGAGTTGATGGATTTAAAATATAATCTTGCTAGAAGATTGAAGGCAAAAGGAGAAGAGTTTAGAAAGGAAATGGAAGAAAAAGTAAAAAAGGAGATTGAGCAATGGGTTCAGGGAGAAAAAACTAAGATTGAAGAAGAATTGAATGCTTTAGCAAATCAATTGGCAGAACAAGCAAAGAATAATTTAATTCAAGAAATGCAACAAATGCAATTTACAGATGAAGCAGCAGCTCAAGCATATGCTCAGTCAAGAGTTGAACAAATTAAAGCTGAAATTACAGCAAAGATTAATCAATTAGCCGAGGAAAAAAGGAAGAAATTAGAAGAAGAGGCTAATAAAAAAGCAGAGGAATTATTAGGAGGAGATGTAGAAACATTTAAAAATATTGCCCAAAGAATGGGAAATATTGAAGAAGAAATAGAAAATTTAATGGCGCAAAAAAGCAAAGAATATCAGCAATATCAGGTACAGGCAGCCCAAAAAAGAAAAGAATTAATTTTGATGTTAATTGATAAAAAGGTTGAAGAAGGAATGCAAAAATTAAAAGAAAAAAATGAGATGTTGAAGGAAAAAGGGATACCTGCTCCTGATTTAGATACTTATATTTCTTGGTTGGAAAAAGACAAAGAAGATTTAATTAAAAAAATTGACCAAGCGATTGCTGAAAATAGATTCGATGCTATAAATCTTATTGTTTATGAAATGCAAGAAAGTTGGAAAAAGAGAGTCCAAGCCATTAACTGGAATTATCTTAAGAGATATTCTCCCAAAGTTATTTGTGGCAACACTTTATGGACAATAAAAAGCGAGACAATTGAAAAAAAGGTGAGAGAAGGAATTCAAAGAATTGATTTAGCATTAAATAGGGAAATTAGTTGGGCAAAGAGGAAATGCCAATTTTTGAATTTGTCACCAGACGATCCGGTTCGTCAGAGAGTAGAAAAATTAGAAAAAGAATTATTAGGAGCTAAAAAGAAATCAGAAGATTTCCTCTCTCAGATTAATACGATAAAAGAAAAATGTTCAAAGGTAACAGATGCTACTAAGATTGAAGAAATAATGGATGATTTAATTAGTTTTAGAGATAAAGGAAAAGCTTATCAAAAAGAAATGGAAACTCTTAAAGCAAGATGGGAAAAAGACATTAATGAAATTTATGACATTATTATGAAAAATCCTAAAAAATATAAACCATACGAAAGATTCTAAAAAATATAAACTATGAAAACAAAAATTATTATTTTGTTAATAATTTTGATTTTAATTGGAGGAGGATTATTTTTGCTTTTAAGAAAAGAAAAACTACCTGAAATTACTAGTTTCTCAGACCTTGAGGTTCCTTCTATTTCTCTTCCTTCTGATGTGGAAATTGGAGAGTTAAATTTAGATGAATTAAACATTGGGGTTTCTTTGCCGTCTGATTTATTTTCAAATATTTCAGTAGATAGCAATATAGGAAAGTATGAAGGGAAAATAGATATTGAAATACCAACTATTTCTTTCACCCTTCAATCTTTATTAGAATCTCTTAAAGTAGGCCCTCAGGAACCTCAGATAAATGAGCAGACTTGCCTTCAATTCAAGAGTGTGCCTTCTTGCTCTTTTGTTCCCAAAGAATATCAAGAGCTGTGTGAAAAATGTAAGGCAAAAGGATATTGATTTTTTTGAAAGCTTTAACTTGATTCCTCTTTTATTTCAAAGTAAGCACAAGATTAAATTGTTAAGATAACATTAATTGGATTTTTAAATCCAGAGTTTTTTAATGTTAAAAAAACATTAAATTGATGGGATTTTAAATTCCTTTCTTTATTTATGTATAAGATTTGATAAAATGATAATGAAAGCTTAACAAAAAGAGAAACTTTTTGAGAGAAAAAACGTTTTAAAATAAAAACATGAGAAAAGAAATAAACAGCAAATTAGCTATCATTTTTTTAATAGTTATAGCTGTGTTTTTAGGAGGTTATATTATCTTTCAATTTAAAGAAATATCTTTTCCTTCTTGGCATCTTTTGATTCAAAAGATAAAAGATAAAATATTTCTCAAGTCTCAATTAGAAGAGATAGAAAAATTCTCTTCGAAAGAGGATTTTAAATCATATTTAATATCCTCACAGCAAGCTTTATATTTCCCTTCTTTTGCTTTTGGTTCTTTAAGGGGAGGGGCAATGAGAATTGAGTTAGAAGAGACTTCTCCTTTATCTCCTCCCTTAGCTTTTAAAGAAAAAATTACCCAAGAAGTTTCTGTTCCCGAGAGAGTCTCTAAAACTACAGTCCAAGTTTTAGGAATTGATGAACCAGATATTATAAAGACAGATGGGAAAGAAATTTATTTTTCTTCAGGAAAAAGTTATTATTGGCAACCTTTCTTTAGAAGAGAATATATTCCTCCAATAGAAAAAGGGGAGATAAAAATAATAAAAGCTTTTCCTCCAAAAGACTTAAAAATAGAAAATAAGATTGATAAAAAGGGAGATTTATTATTATTTAAAAATATTTTGATAATCTTTTCAGGTAAAGATATTTTTGGATACGATATTTCAAATCCTTCTTCTCCTCAAAAGAAATGGGAGATTGATTTAGAAGATTATTTAGTAGGAGCAAGATTGTATAAAGAAAAAATATATTTGATTGTTGGAAAGAGAATTAATATCTATAATCCTTGCCCAATAAAACCTTTTATTGTTGAAGGAAATCCTCTCGAAGTTAAATGTACAGATATTTATCATCCTATCTTTCCTGTTTCTACAGATACAGTCTATAATGTAGCACTTTTAGATCCTCTTTCAGGAAAAATAGAAAAAACAATTTCTTTTACAGGTTCTTCTACAGGTTCAATAATATATATGTCAAGGAAAGGAATTTATATTACTTATTCTTATTTTGAGAGTCTAATAAAATTTTTGACTGAATTTTTTAAAGAAAAATGTAAAGATTTAATTCCAAATTATATTATTCAGAAATTAGAAAAATTAGAAAGTTATGAGATAAGTGAGCAAGCTAAATTTGTAGAATTCCAATTTGTTATGAACCAATATTTTTCTTCTTTAGATGAAGATGAAAGAACTAGAGTAGAAAACGAAATAGAAAACAGAATGGCAGATTTTTATAAAGATCATAAAAGAGAATTAGAAAAAACAGCAATTGTTAAAATAAATGTAGATAAGTTTGAAATATCAAAAACTGGAAAGGTTCCAGGAATACCTTTAAATCAATTTTCTTTAGATGAGTATGAAGGAAGTTTAAGAATAGCTACTACAATAGGGAGAAATTTTGGAATAATTGGAGGAATAGGAAGTGAAAGTAGTAACGATGTTTATGTTTTAGATGAAAACTTAAAGATAATAGGTTCTATTAAAGATTTAGGAGTAGGGGAAAGAATTTATTCTGTTAGATTTATTGAAGATAAGGGATATGTAGTTACTTTTAGAGAAATAGATCCATTTTTTGTCATAAATTTATCTAACCCAAAAAATCCTAAATTAGAAGGAGAGTTAAAGATTCCTGGGTATTCTTCTTATCTTCACCCAATTACAAAAGATAAAATTTTAGGAATAGGAAAAGAAGGATGGAAAGTAAAAATTTCTTTATTTGATGTGAAAGATCCTAAAAATCCAAAAGAAGTTGACAAATACATTTTGAAAGAGAGCTATTCAGATGTTTTACAAACCCATCATGCTTTCTTAATTGATAAAAAACATGAAATATTTTTCTTACCAGCTTCAAAAGGAGGCTACATTTTTTCCTATAAAGAAGGGAAATTAGAGTTAAAGAAAGTTATAGGGGAAGTAAAAGCTAAAAGAGCAATTTACATTGACGATTTCCTTTATATAGTTGGAGAGAATAAAATAGTGATTTTAAATGAATTAAATTGGGAAAGAGTGAATGAGCTAAAATTTTAAGAAAGTTTTATGAGAAATAAAATCTTTGAATACTTCAAATTTTCAGGTTTAAAAGATTATTTATTTTTTCTTCGTTTTTATTTTCTTTTTGCTTTGATAATTTTTATTTTGGGAATTCTTTTAGGGATATATTTTGCTAAATTATTTCCCTTGGAAAGTAAAGAATTTATTGATGCTTTAAAGAAAAATTTGGAATCTTTTTCTCAATTAAATAGACCCTCTCAATTCTTTCTAATTCTTTTAAATAATTCTTTTGTAGCTTTCTTTACGATTTTATTAGGAGTGTTTTTTGGTTTTATTCCTTTCTTTATTTTAATTGGAAATGGAGAACTTTTTGGGATGCTTTATTTTTTTCTTCGAGGAAATTTACCGCTTTTTTTAAAAGCTCTTTTGCCTCACGGAATTATAGAATTACCTGTTATTTTAATTTCAGCTTCCATTGGTTTGAAAGTTGGCAAAAATATTTTTTTAAAACTTTTTAAAAAAGAAAGTAAAATAAAAGAAGAATTGACTAAAGGAGTTGAGTTTTTCTTAAAAATTCTTTTTCCTTTGTTAATTATAGCTTCTCTCTGTGAAGTATTTGTTACCCCTCTCTTTTTAGAAGGAATTTAAGCTTTTTTTTACTCTTCTTACGTATTCAAAAGTTTGAGTATTTATTTCAATTACATCTCCCTTTTCAATAAATAAAGGAGCATCTATTTCAGCTCCTGTTTCTAAAATAACTTTTTTAGTTCCACTTTGAACTCTATCTCCTTTTATTCCGGGAGGTGCATCTGTTACTTTTAATTGAATTTTAATAGGAAGAGAAATATTTATTACTTTATTTTCAAATATTAAAGCTTCTACTTCTTGATTTGGTTTGAGAAAATCTTTTATTTTTCCAATCTTTTCTTCACTTAACTCAAATCTATTTTTAGGATTGTTTTCTTCACAAAATACATATTTTCCTCTATGAGAGTAAATGAAACGAGCTCTAAATTTAGAAATTTCAGCTTCTTTAAAAGAATCTGAAGGATGGAAAGTGTGAGAAATGATTTCTCCTGTAATGAGATTTTTAATTTTACTTTGCAAAACAGAATGACCTCTCCCTTTAAAAAGAGGGGATATTTCTAAAATTTCAAAAGGAGTATTATTTATTAAAATTTTTTTTCCTTTTTCTAATTCCGAATATGAAATCATCTTATTCAAATACTTTTCCAATAATATCTAAATGACCTTTAAGAAAGTCTTCGATTTTCATTTCTTTTTTTCCTTCCAATTGAATTTTTTCAACAATAAGGTAATCTTTTCCACACTGAATGGCAATTTTGTCATTTGGAGCTAAAAAAATTTTTCCAATAGTTCCAAAAGGTCCTTTTTTGCTCTGTTTTTGAACTTTAGCTTCCAAAATTTTAATTCTCACTTTTTTGTTTTTTAAATTTAAGAAAGTAAAACTTTGAGGCCATCTTTCAAAAGCTCTGATTTCTCTTTCTATAACTTCTGCAGGTTTTGCCCAATCTATTTTTCCATCTTCTTTTTTAAAAATTTTAGTAAAAGAAGCTTTAGAATGATCTTGATCTCTCAATTTTATCTCTCTTTTTATTATTTTTGGTAAGATTTTCAATAGTAATTTTCCTCCTAAATTTGCTAATTTTTTTTCTAGTTCTATATATCTTTCTTTTTTTATTTTTATTTTTTCTTGAGCTACTATAGGACCGTGATCTATTTTTTTATCCATCAAGATAATTGTTACTCCTGTTTCTTTTTCTTCATTTAAAATAGTTGTTTGAATAGGGGAGGGGCCTCTGTATTTTGGTAAAAGAGAAGGATGAACATTTAAACATCCGAATGTTGGGATTTTCAAAATTTCTGCCGGGATTATTTGAGCGAAAGAAGCTACAATAATTAAATCTGGTTTTAAATTTTTAATTTTCTTAATTACTCTTTTCGATTTTATTTTCTTTATCTGTAAGACAGGAATTTTATATTTTTGAGCTATCAATTTTACAGGAGGAGGAGTTAAAATTTGTTTTCTTCCTACTTTTTTATCTAAAGAAGTTATAACTAAAATAGGTTTATATTTACTTTTGGCTAATTTTTCCAAAATAACAGCTCCAAATTCTGGAGTGCCAATAAATATAATCTTAATTTCAGATTTTAATTGTTTAGCCATAAAAATATTATTTAATTATTTTCCACTCAATATCTTTTTCATCTCCCGCAAACTCTAACCATTCTCCTTCGGGAGTAATAACGTACCACTTTTTCTTGGTTTGAGACCAAACCATTGGATTTCCTTTGTAAAAAGGTTTTTTAACTATTTCTTTAGGTTTTAATCTGTCTAATTCTAACCATTTTTTAAAAACAGTTTCGATAGCATAATCTAACCCTCTTGATTTTGCCCATTCAGCTACTATATCTATTGCTTTCTTCGCTTTTTCTATAGATCCTGCCAATTCTAATAATTGTTTTGCAGGTCTAGTGTATCTTGAATAAATTATTTTTCTCTTTTTAGCATTTCTTTTAAGTTGTTCCAAGGAAATTCCTTTTGTTTTAAAATAATGAGTAACAATTTGTCTAATAGCTGTTTCTTCTTTAAGTTCTTCAAAGTATTTAATTTTCCCTTTTTTAAGATACTCTTCAATTTTTTTAGCAATACTCTTTCCTACACCTTCAATTTTTTCTAAACCTTTTAATCCTTCTTGTTTGTAAATTTCTGATATGTCTAATTTTAATTCTTTTACAGCTTTAGCTGCTTTTTTATAAGCTTTTGGTTTAAATTTCACCCCTTTTATATCTAATAATTCAGCTATCTCATATAATATTTTGGCAATTTTTTTATTATTTTTTTTCATTTCTTAATTTACAAGAACTCGGTTTCTGTAAACTTTTTTATTGATATTTTTGAGTTGAGAATCGATAAATTAGTATTTTATCTCTTTTAGGATTTATTCCTCCTTTTTGGCAAGCAATAAATATTTGTTTTTCTGGTGTATCTATACCTTCCAAACCAGGTAAAAGCAAAGCGGATTTTTGAGGATAATTTATCGTTTTTATTAAGATTCCGTATTTTTTAGGATCTAACTCTCTCAAATCTTTTATCAATTCAGGAAGACTTAAAATATAAACCGTATAAGATAAATAGGGAAGTTCTTTTTCGCAAATAGGGAGGAATCTATCATCTTTGGTAGCTGAAGCAATAGCGTTTCTTATTACCTCTTTAGCAATATTCTCTTGAGTTGGCAAGAAGGTTCCAATACAACCTCTTAATTTTCCTTCTTTTTTGATAGTTACAAAAGCATCCGAAGCACTCCAGGAAGAACGCTTCTCAAGCGGTTTCCTGAAGCGGTACC
>CBEVQU010000027.1:0-7503 GCA_965552115.1 uncultured bacterium
GAGTTCAAATGGTTTGATGAAAAAATACCTCTAAGTTTAAGTTTTTTCTGGAGAAAGGAAAGTAAGATAGATAAAATAGTATATTTTTTACCAGGAAGTGGAATGAATTTTAGAGGCAATTTCTTTACTCCTCTAGATAGGAATTTAGCTCTTTTTTTCTCTGAAAGAGGATATCTAGTAATAGGAATTACTCCTAGAGAAGACAATGTGATCTATTTTTTCCAAAAGTGTGATTTTATGAAAGATTGGGGGTTGAAAAAACATAAAAAAGATATAAGGAAAGTGATTTCTTTGATAGAAGAGAAAGCTGATCTTCCTTATGAGATATTAGGCTTTTCAGCAGGAGCTTTTTATGCTTTAGATTATGCTGCTACTTTCTACAAAGATCTTCTTTTAAAGAAAATAATAGTGTTAGATGCGGTAGGAGAATATGATCCAGTGAAAGAAAAAGATTTAAAAGAAAAAGCTGAGATTACAGAAAATGCTATAAAAAACCTTATTGAAAAAGAGAAAATCTATGTAGATAATTCATTAGCTCTTTTGAAGATTTTAATTCTAATAGAAAGCCTATTTCCTTATATAAGTTCTGGAGTAGAAAGAATTAATCATTCAGGATGTTTTACTTTAGAAGGATTGCTTTATTTTACAGCTATTTATACCAATCGGCTGGAGGGGCCTACTACCAAATATACAAATTTGCCTGAAAACTGGTATTATGAGCAGGGATGGTGCAATGGAACTTATATCTTTAAAGAAAATCCAAGAAAAGACATCTATTTCTTAAAGAAAACAAAAGTTTTTACTTTAAAGAAAGCAGCTTTAAAAGCAAAGAGTGGAATTTATCCTTACAAAAGTTTGCAAGATATTTTTTCTGTTATTGGCGGAGGAAGGAACTACTCGATTCCATACCAAACAATAAGATGTGAAGTTTTATGGATAAATTCTGAGCTTGGGATGGGAAATCATACTTTCTGCTTAAAGAAGATAAAAGAGCCAAACTTTATTTTAATTAAAGGATATGGACATGCAGATCTAATATACGCTAAAGAAGCTGAAAAAGAAGTTTGGAGACACATTTTTAATTAAAAAAGAGAGGGCGACCTCTCTCTTTTATTTCTCGACACTCTAAAAAATTTTTGTTATATTTAAAAAAGTATGTATAAAGAAATTATAGAAAAAATTAAACCTGAATTAGAAAAGACAATTAATTTTTTTGAAAAAGAAATAGCTAAATTTCATGTAGGGAAAGCGACTCCTTCTTTAGTTGAAGACATAAAAGTAGATTGCTTTGGACAAATACTTCCTTTAAGACATTTTTCAGCTATCTCTATTCCTTCAGCAAGGGAAATTTTAATTCAACCTTGGGATAAATCTTATATAGAGTCTATTCAGAAAGCTTTAGAGAGAGAAAAGATAGGAACAGTAAGAATAGAAAACGATGTTATTCGCCTTTGTTTACCTCCTCTTAGTGAAGAATACAGGAGAGAGTTTCTGAAGAGATTGAAAGAAGAAAGAGAGAAAGTAAGGAAAGCTGTTCGGCTTTTAAGAGAGAAAGCATGGAAAGAAATTCAAGAAGGATTCAGAGAGGGAAGAATAAGAGAAGATGACAAATACAAAGGGAAAGATGAGCTTCAAAAAATAATTGATGAATATAACGAGAAGATAGAAGAGATAATGAAGAAAAAAGAGAAAGAAATAATGGAAAGTTAATTTGTAATTTCTATGATTTTTATATTTATTTTAGTTTTAATAAGTATTTCTACTCTCTTGATTCTCCACGAGTTGGGTCATTTTGTTTTAGCTAAAAAATTTGGAGTGAAAGTAGAAGAATTTGGATTAGGTCTTCCGCCTAGGATTTTTGGGAAAAAGATTGGTGATACTATATATTCTTTAAATTTGATTCCTTTTGGAGCTTTTGTCAAATTGTTAGGAGAAGAAGAAAAAAAAGACACAAAGGGAAGTTTTTCTTCAAAGCCTCTCTGGCAAAGAGCTTTAATAGTTTTAGGAGGGGTGGTTATGTTTTGGATAATAGGTTTTATCGTTTTATTTATGGTTTTTTCATTTAAAGTTCCCATTGGGATTGGAGATAAAGATTGGAGTTTTTCTGAAAGGCCAAAGATTCAAATAGTAGAAGTCTTAGAAAACACCCCTGCTAAGAAAGCTGGATTAAAAATAGGAGATAGAATTTTAGAAATAAGAAGAGAAGATAAGATATTTAAAGTAGATAAATTAAAAGATTTCCAGAATTTAATTTCTGAATTTAGAGGAAAAGAGATTATTTTAAAGATAGAGAGAGAAAATGAGGTTCTTGAGATTTCTTTAATTCCAAGAAAAGAATATCCTGAAACAGAGGGTCCTCTGGGCATAGGAATCAAAAGAGTAATATATCCTTCCTCTTTATTTTCTGCGTTAAAGTTGGCAGGTTATTTTACTGGGAAAATTACTTTAGATGTTATAAGAGGACTTTTTCTTTTAATTTCTTCTTTAGTGAAAGAGAGATCTCTTCCTCCTGGAGTGGAACCTATGTCAGTTGTGGGAATATTTTATTTTTTTTATGAAACAGCTAAGATAAATCTTTTATATTTCCTTGAATTAATAGGAGTGGTAGCTATTTATTTAGCTGTTTTTAATATTTTACCTATCCCAGCTTTAGATGGAGGAAAATTATTATTTTTGGGAATAGAAGCTATAAGGAGAAAACCTTTATCTCCAAAATTAGAACAAAAAATTACAGCATTTTTCTTTTTAGTTCTTATATTTTTGGTAATTTTTGTTACTCTTAGGTTTGATATCCCTCGATTATTAAAATAAATTATGCGGCAGTCAAATTTATTTGTTAAAACTAAAAAAGAAAAAGTAAAAGAAGAGAGTATAAATGCCCAATTGTTAATTAAAGCAGCTTTCATAGAAAAAGTAAGTGCAGGAATTTATCTTTTTTTACCTTTAGGGTTAAGAGTTTTAGAAAAAATAGAGAAGGTAATTTCAAAAGAGCTTGAGAAAATAGGAGGACAAAGAATTTTAATGACAGCTTTAATACCTAAAGAGAATTGGGAAAAAACTTCGAGATGGAAAAAATTCGACACCCTCTTTAGATTAAAAGGAAAGGGAGGAAAAGAATATGCTTTAGGAGCTACTCATGAAGAAATGATAGTTCCTTTAGCTAAAAAATTTATCTTTTCTTATAAAGATTTACCTTGTTATATTTATCAAATTCAAACAAAATTTAGAGATGAAATTAGGGTAAAGTCGGGATTATTGAGAACTAAAGAGTTTTTAATGAAAGATCTTTATTCTTTTCATGAAAACGAAAAAGATTTAGATGATTTTTATGAGAAAGTTAAAAGAAGTTATTTAAAAATTTTTAAAAAATTACATTTGGGTGACAAAACATTTTTAACTTTAGCTAAAGGAGGGACTTTTTCTAAATATTCTCATGAGTTTCAAGTGATATCTCCTGCTGGTGAAGATACAATATATATTTGTGAGAAATGTAAAGCAGGAGTAAATGAAGAACTAGCTAAAGAAGAGGGAAAAAAATGTCCTATTTGTAAAAAAAACCTTTCTAGGAAAGAGAAAGCGATAGAAGTTGGCAACATTTTCAAGTTAAAGGATGTTTTTTCGAGAGCTTTTGATTTCACTTTCGTAGATAAAGATGGAAATAAAAAATATGTTTTAATGGGATGTTATGGGATAGGCCTCTCTAGATTAATGGGAGCTTTAGTAGAGATATTTCATGACGAAAAGGGGATTATTTGGCCTAAAATTATAGCCCCCTTTAAAGTTCATTTGATATATTTACCAAAAAAGAAGAAAGCAAAAAAAATAGCAGAGAAATTATATTCTGATTTACAGAAAGAAAAAATAGAAGTATTATATGATGATAGAGATGATAAGAGTGCGGGAGAGAAATTTGCAGAGTCAGATCTTTTTGGAATACCTTATAAAATAATCATAAGCGAGAGGACTATTTCAGAAAAGAAAATTGAGATCGAAGATAGAAGAACTAAAAGAAAAAAATTTTTAACCAAAAAAGAGCTTTTAAGATTTCTCCAAAAAGAAAAATGATAAAAAAGATAAAAAATTTTTTAAATCGGTTTTCAGAAGATATAGCCATTGACCTAGGGACGGCTAATTCTTTAGTTTATGTTAGAGGGCAGGGTATAGTGATATCTGAACCTTCTGTAGTGGCTATAAATCAAAAAACAGGCCAAGTTTTATCTATAGGAGAAGAAGCTAAAAAAATGGTAGGAAAGACTCCTGCTCATGTGGTTGCTCTTTATCCTTTAGTCAATGGAGTAATATCTGACTTTGAGGTAACAGAGCAAATGTTGAAGTATTTTATAGAGAAAGTTCAAAGAGGATTTCCTCTAAAACTAAAGCCAAGAGTGATTATTGGAATACCTTGTCAAGTAACCGAAGTAGAAAGGAAAGCAGTAATAGATGCAGCTAAGTTAGCAGGGGCAAGAGAAGTTTTTCTAATAGAGCAGCCTATGGCAGCAGCTATTGGCGCGAGATTACCTGTTCAAGAGGCTGGAGGAAATTTCATTGTTGATATAGGAGGAGGGACAACAGAGATAGCAGTCATTTCTTTAGGAGGGATAGTTTTAAGTAAGAGTTTAAAGATAGCTGGAAATAAATTAGATGAAGATATAATTTATTTTTGCCAAGAAGAATATAAAATTCTTATTGGTCCTAAAACAGCTGAAAAAGTAAAAATAGGAATAGGTTCAGCTTGTCCTCAAAAAGAGAGGATGGAATTACCTATCAGGGGAAGAAATATAGTCACAGGGTTACCAGAAGAAATTACTGTTACGGATGAAGATATAAGGAAGGCAATGGAAAAATCTATAAAGCAAATTGTAAGAGAAATAAGAAATGCCATTGAAGAAACTCCACCAGAACTTCTTTCTGACATTATGTCAAAAGGAATTATTTTAGCAGGTGGAGGAAGTCTTTTAAGAGGATTAGATACTTTAATTACAAAAGAGGTAAAAATTCCTGCTAAAGTAGTAGAAGATCCTTTAACTTGTGTAGTAAGAGGAGAAGGAGTAGTTTTAGAAAATTTAGATGAATTAAGAGATGTTTTGGTACAGCCTGAAGAGTTAGAGCCCCCTAAATAAATTTTAATTATGATTACAAAAAAAGAAGTATTACATATAGCTAAATTAGCAAGAATAAAATTGTCAAAAAAAGAAATTGAAAAATTACAAAAAGAACTTTCTTTAATTTTAAAATATATTGAGAAACTAAAAGAGGTGAATATTTCAAAAAAGAAACCTTTCTTTTATCCTGCTCTTTTAGAAAATGTTGTTAGAGAAGATGAGGAAAAAGAAAGAGATGAAAAAGAAATAGAGAAAATAATCTCTCTTTTCCCTCAAAAAAAGGAAAGATACTTAAAAGTGAAAGCTATCTTATGAAATTAGAAAACTTTACAATAAAGACTTTAAGAAAAAAGTTTAAAAAAAGAGAGATATCTGTTAAAGAAGTAGTGAAAGCTTATTTCGATCGGATCGAAAAGGAAGATAAAAAAATAGGAGCTTTTCTTACTTTAACTAAGAACTTAGCTTTCCTTCAGGCAGAAAAGCTTGATAAAAATTTTAAAGATTTAGAGAAAAAGCTTCCTTTATTTGGAATTCCTATTGGGGTGAAAGATAATATTCTAGTTAAAGATGTAAGATGTACAGCAGGTTCTAGAATATTGGAAAATTTTATAGCTCCTTATGATGCTACTGTTGTGAAAAAATTAAAAGAAAAAGGATGTGTTATTTTAGGAAAAACGAATTTAGATGAGTTTGCGATGGGATCTTCTGGAGAAAATTCTGCTTTCTTTCCTACAAGAAATCCTCACGATTTAGAGAGAGTAGCAGGTGGAAGTTCAAGTGGATCTGCAGCTGCCGTCTCTGCTAACTTTTGTGTTTTTTCTTTAGGTTCAGATACAGCAGGTTCTATAAGGCTCCCAGCTTCTTTTTGTGGGGTGGTAGGACTAAAGCCTACTTATGGAACGGTTTCTAGATACGGTTTAATTGCTATGGCTTCTTCTTTAGATCAAATTGGTCCTCTTACAAAGACAGTAGAAGATGCTCAATTAGTTTTTGATATTATTTCTGGAAGAGACCTTTTGGATTCAACTAGTGTCAAAGAATATTTTTATAAAAAGAAGAATTTTAAAAAAGAGTTAAAAAAGATAAAGATCGGAATTCCGAAAGAGTTTTTTAAAACAAAATTAAATAAAAAAATAGAAGAGATAATTGAGAAAGCTTTAAAAAACTTTGAAAAAAAAGGAGTTAAAATAAAAGAAATTTCTATACCTCATAGCACAGATCATGCTTTAGCAGCTTATTATATTATAATGCCTTCTGAAGTTTCAGCTAATTTGGCTAGATATGATGGAATTAAATATGGGAAAAGTATACTTGAAGATGAAGAGGTAGAAAATTTGATAGATGTTTATTTCAATACAAGAGCTAAATATCTTGGGAAAGAAGTGAAAAGAAGAATAATGTTGGGAACTTTTTCTCTCTCTTCTGGGTATTATGAAGCTTATTATTTAAGAGCAAAGAAAGTTCAGAGAGTAATTAAAGAAGAATTCGAGAAAGCTTTTCAAGAAGTAGATGTATTAATTACTCCTACTTCTCCTCAACCTGCTTTTAAGTTAGGAGAAAAAGTAAAAGATCCTCTTTCTATGTATCTTTCAGATATATTTATGGTAGGAGTGAATTTAGCGGGATTGTGTGCCCTCTCTGTTCCATATGGAAGGATTGGAAAGTTACCTATAGGAGTTCAAATCATTGGGCCTCCTTTTTCAGAAAAAGTGATTTTAGAATTAGGAAAATTTTTAGAGAAAACAAGATAATGGAGAAAATATATCAATTACTTCCTAAAATTATTTCTTTTATTCAAAGTCCTTCCTTTCAAAGATTTTTCACCTTTGTAAAAGGTTTTTTTATCCTTATTACCTTTTTAATGATAGGAGCTATAATTTATTTTCTTTGCAAAACTACTTATTTGAAATATTATTTTTTAGAAGATTTAATAGAATTTCTCTCTTTTAAATCCTTTGCTGGGAGAAAGAAAATGAAAAGGTGGAAAAAAGTTAAGAAATGGATTTCTTCAAAAAGAGAGTCTGATCTTAAGGTGGCTATAATTGAAGCTAATAGGCTTTTATATGAATGTTTAGAAGAAAGAGGAATAAAAGGGAGGGACATTTTAGAAAAACTAGAGAATGTTTCTTCTAAGCTTTTACCTTTAGATGTTTTTGAAAAAATTAAGAAAGCTTTCGAAGTATATAAAAATATAATTGAAGATCCCTCTTTTAAGATTTCTCAAAAAGAAGCAAAAAAGATTATCAACGATTATGAAAGAGTTTTAAAAGAATTAGGATTTCTCGAATAGCTCTTTACTTTCTTTTTTAAATATATATAATGATAGAGCGGGGTGGAGGAGTAGTACCTCGTGGGTCTCATAAGCCCAAGACGCCGGTGCAAATCCGGCCCCCGCAACATA
>CBEVQU010000028.1:0-6645 GCA_965552115.1 uncultured bacterium
CAGAGTAAACCATCCTCAGACGAATGGAAAGATAGAGAGGTTCTATGGCACACTTGGAGATCTGAAGGAAGAGAGATAATTTCTCCTTTTCTTATATAATTTTCTACTGCTTTTTTTGCTAATTTCACTAAAGGATGCATTTTTATTTCATTCTTTTTTTAAACTCTTTGATTATATTCTGATAGCCTTCTTTTTGGACGATTTCCCAGGCCCGTTTGTAATCTTTATATTTAGATGCCCATTTAATATCTTTTTCTAATCTCTTTTTATCAAAAAATTTAAGATAAATATGTGTATAAATTGCATAAATCATAATATGAATTTTCACAATTTCATTTTCTTTTTTATATTTTTTATAAATATAATCCCACGCCTTCTTGCTTTTTTCGAAATTTTCTTTGTTGGCAAAAATAATATGAATTAATTCGTGAATTAAAAAATCAATAAATCTATTTGTTTTCTTTTGAACTGGTAAAGTTAAAGGATCTGAAAATGCAAAATTTAACTTCTCAACCACATAACAATAAATTACTTTCCTTCTCCATGGTAGTTTTATAATTCTAGAGATTTCTTTTAGGATTTCTTTTTCATTTTTCCTCCAGATATTCTCTATTTTATCAATATAATTGAGAATTCTTTTTCTTGTTTTTTCTAAAGGAAGTTTAAACTTTTTCGTCTTTCTGAACCTTATTTTTAGAAATCCATCATAAACTCTAGAATATATAAAAATAATTTTCGGGACCATTTTCTTCTATTTGACTTTGTTTATTTTCTTCATCATAATTTTTTGGAGTTCTTCGAATCCAAACTTTTTGTAAAAATTAATTGCTCCTTTATTTCTTGCATCGACATTAAGTTGAACATATTTAATATTTTTTGAGTTGAACCACTCTAGAAATCTTTTTAAAATTTCTTTCCCAATTCCTTTTCTTCTGAATTTCTTTTCAATAAAAATTTGGTTTATTTTTCCTATTTTATCTATGATAGAATATTCTTTTGATTTTTTAATTGAAGCTATCCCATATCCTATAATTCTTTTTCCTTTTTTAGCTATTAATATTTTGGAATTTCTTTTATTAAAGATTTTCAATAGCCACTTTTTGTAATCTTTTTTATACTCTTTACAAGAACTCTTATAAAATTTATCAATTTTATGATGAAAATTTGCCATTTCCATCGCTAATTTCAGAATAGATAGAATATCTTTCTTTTTAGCTTCATTAATTTGAATTTTTGTTTTGTTCATTATTTTAAAAAATTTTTAATTCTCTCTACTTCCTCTTCAATTACCTTTGAGTTATATTCGCCAGCATGTGCTGGGGTTCCTTTATAAAGTGGCCTTTTTTGGTCTAAATGTAAATTAAAAGTAAAATTATTTCCTTCTTGTTTAATAAAAAGATGAAATCTTGGAAAACCTTTAGCAGGTCTTGTAAAAATTAGTTCTCCTTTTTCTTTGTTTTCTTTTTGAAAATGATAACCCAACCTTCTCATTAACATATAGATATTTTCTCTAAAAGGACCTTTTATAATAAATTTCATATTTTAAAATTAGCCACTAAATAACCTACGCCAAAAGGAGCTTGATAAGAAATGATTTCTGGTTTCCAATCTAGTTTACTTAAAGCTCCTAATAAAATTATAATTGACCTGTATCCACATTCTCCTGCTTCTTCTACAAATTCCGGACTTAAATCTAAAATTCCTTTAACATCTTTCTTTTTTAATAAGTTAATTAATTTTTCATCAAATTCTTTTCCTTTAGGAGAAAAGCCTGCTGGAGCATCAGGTGTTATTCTGTGGGAGAGATCACCTGAAGCTATTAAAGCTATATTTTCTTTTGATTTTTCAATTACATTAAAAAGAAGTTTCCCAAATTCAAAATGAACTTCTCTGTCTAAATAAGAAAAAGATAGGGGAATCAGTTTAAAATTAGGATGCTTTTGCGAAAGATAGAAAAGAGGAACGAGGGAACCGTGATCTATTTCTTTTAAAGAAACTAATCTTAAAGGTATTTTCTCTTTTTCACATTCTTTTTTAATATTTCTCACTAAATCTAAATTATTTTTAAAAATTAATTCTGTTTGAAAATCACCAAAATTATAAAAATGGCCAGTTAAAAAAGGAGAATCATTAATGGTAAAATAGTCGAAATCTATAGGACCGTGAGGAGAAACAATCAAAGCAGTTTCGATTTTAGCTTTACTAAATTTTTCTGAAAGCTTTTCCATTCCTTTAATGGTCTTTGAGACTTTTTCTAAATCAGCTGGAGATCCTATAGTAGGAATAATTATTGGCGGATGAGGACAAATTGAAGCAAAGCCTAACATATATTTATAAAATTATCTTCTTGTTACTAAAAGCAGATTCTATTATTATTTTTTTATTTCCTGGAATTATTTCCCCAATAATATCTGCCTTGAACCCTTTTATCTCTTTTAATACCTTGTTGACGTTTTTTCGGCTTACGGATAAAACAAAACCTACTCCACAGTTGAAAGTTCGATACATTGCTTTATCGCTAACTCCTTTACTGTAAATTTCATAAAAAACTGGTTGAGGTTTTAATTTATGATCTTTTCTTAAATAAGCATTAGCTTTATCTAAAAAATCTTTTATTTTTGTGAAAGCTCCTCCTGTTATGTGAACCATTCCATGAATATTAATTTTCTTTATTAAAGGGAAAATAGTGTCAAAATAAATGTGAGTTGGATGAGTAAATTCTTGTTTTATTTTATTTCCAAAAATCTCGCGTACTTTTGTAAAACCATTTGAGTGTAAACCATTACTAGCAATTCCTATTAGAACGTCACCAATTTTAAACTTATTTTGTCTTGGTTTTTTAATAAAACCAAACATAGTAATGCTTAATTCTATTCCTTCCATATCATTATGGATTGCTGTCTCGCCTCCTAAAATAGCAATTTTTCTTTTTCTACATTCTCTCGAGAGATGGTTAATTATTTCTAAAATTGCTTTTCTATCATCTTTCGGTAAAAATAAATGATTTAAAATTGCACAAGGTCTGGCATTTATTAATATCAAATCGTTCAAATTCATTGCTAAAGCATCTAATACCGCATTTTTAAAAGTTCTTTTTTTCCAATGATAAATTCCTTTCGTGCCAATTCCATCGGTGTGATAATATTCAAGAAAGGAAAATTTCTTTTTGATAATTTGATTGCGAATTGAAAAGTAGGGGGTATTCCAAGTTTTTTTAATTAACTTCAAAATCTCGTTTTTATAAGGTTTTGTGGGATCGTACATTTTATTTTAAGATTAAATCTAATTTTTCTCCGCATTTTGGACATTTACCTTCTTTATCAAATCTTTCTATAAAATATCCTACTCTTTTGATAACTAAAGATTTACATTTTGGACAAAAAGTGCTTTCTGTTTCTAAACCGGGAATATTTCCTGTATAAACATATTTTAGTCCTGCTTTTTTACCAATTTCCCAAGCTTTTTTAATGGTTTCTACTGGTGTTTCTGGAAGATGTTGTAATTTCCAAGAAATAGCACCTGAAAATTGAGTTACATGCCAGGGAGTTTCTTCTCCCAACTCTTTTTTAATAAAATTTGCTATATTTTTTAAATTTTTTTCAGAATCATTTAAAGTAGGAATAATTAAGGTGGTTACTTCGACCCAAATTTTCTTTTTTTTCATTCTTTTTAAGGTATCTAAGACGGGTTGCAATCTTCCTTTGCAATATTTAACATAAAATTCATCTTCAAAACTTTTCAAATCTACGTTAGCTGCATCTAAATAAGGAGAGATTAAATCTACAGCTTCCTTTGATAGAAATCCATTAGTTACCCAATTGTTCTTCAATTTTTCTTTTTTAGCTAATTTCATTATATCTAGTGCAAAGTCTAAAAAGATGGTAGGTTCGGTATAAGTATATGAAATACTTGGTAATTTATTTTCGAGAGCTATTTTTATTACTTCTTCTGGTTTCATTTCTTCTCCTTCAATTTTCCCAAAAATTCGAGGGGATTGAGAAATTGTCCAGTTTTGACAATTTGCACATTGAAAATTACAGCCGACAGTAGCTAGAGAAAGAGAAAGAGTTCCTGGTAAAAAATGAAAAAAAGGTTTTTTTTCAATAGGATCTATATTTAAAGCAACTACTTTTCCATAATTTAAAGCAAAAAGTTTCCCGTCTATATTTTTTCTTACTTGGCAAATTCCTTTTTCACCAGGGGAAATAATACAATAATGAGCACAATTTAGGCATTGAACTTTTTTGTCTTTGAATTTCTTATATAAATAGGCTTCTTTCATTACTTTATTCTATCATGTTTAAAATTTCAGACAAAAAAGTGAGGCATTTGCCCCATATTTAATTTTTAATTTTAATGAAACGAGAAAGACCAAGTGAATTCCTCTCCACACTTCTTGCATCTGTATTTAGTGACTCTCTGAACATAACCAACTGTACGAACTATACCATTCTTACTCATTTTTCGATATGACACTTCTCCCTTAGTCCATGATTTTATTGCTTCCAAGTTTGTACTTCCACATTTTGGACATTCTGATATCAATCCCTTTACACTACTTTCTTTTTCTTTATTCATTTTCTACCTCATATATTTAATTTTCAAAGAGGAAGAGCTTACTTAATAGTAATAAAGAAAATTCAATTTATCAAGGAAAAGACTTGCTTTAAGAAAGAACTATAAAATATTCATTGGTATAAATCTTTCTGAGAAAATAAAAAAATGCCCCTTAGATTAATTCTGGCTGGCCTGGACGGTCGCGGTGGAACCCCCCGGGAGCAGGCCCTGCCGCGCTCAAGGTACCGAAAGAGGTGATATTCACCCTCTCTCCCTGCCAGGTATTCGCTCAGCGCGGTTTAAAATGCCGTCCCTTGGCCCTTAGCCATTAACCTAAGGGGGATACTAATTATGTTTTAGCAAAATAAGAAAAATTGCCACTAGAAAAGCGGAATATGACTTGTTTAATTCTCAAAGAGCTCTTTTCATTGAATTACTTAATGATAATGAAAAAAATAGATTTGTCAAGAAAAAGACTCGCTTTGTGAGCGAGCTATAATTTTTCTTTCTCATTTTATTTTATTATATTTCAAAAATAAAAGGGCAAAAAAAACTGCCATTAATATTATTTCGATTGGATCTCTGTATCTAATTTTTTAAAGAGCTCAATAGCTTCTTCTATAATTTTTTTCAATTCTTCTATCTTTTTAATATCTTCGTCTATCCTTTTCTCTAATATGTTTATAGCTTGATTAATATTTTTTCTTAAATTTTCTAGTCTTTCTCTTAATTCGTTGATCTCTTTTAGATTATACATTTTCTTCCCCTTTTGCATTATACTAAACTTAGACAAAAAATAAAACTCGCATTTGCGAGCCTTAGAGAGCTAAAGATCCAAATTTATCTTCGATCTCTTTTGAAGCTTTTGTTGACCAGCCACATTTTGGACAAACATAGTAAACATTATTTTGATAAACTATCTTCTTTAATTTTACCCCATCTTTTATACATTTCATTTTATCTTACCTCTTCTTATTTCGTTCCACACAAAGAAGACGAAAATTACTAGAGCATTTAAAAGAGCTAAACTAAAGATATCCCAGACTCCAGAGCCAATTACTGTAAGATTGAGAATACCATATATTACCAAAAGAAGAGCTGTGAATTTGAAAGGTTTCTCAAACGACCACCTTACAAAGCTTTCCAATTTTTCTTTATGCCAGTCTGGAATTAAAGCCAAAGAGATTATAAGAAAGATTATAGAAACAAGTAAAACTATTGCGGGTATTTTCCATATAAAATTTATTTCTTTCAATACAAGAATTGTTAAGAGCGGAGGCAACCAAAGAGCCATTGGAAGCAAAAACATCCAAGGTATCCACAATACTTTTTCTATTTCTATTTTTTCAGTCAATTTCCCACCTTAATAAAGAATAAAAATTTTTTCTTTTTTTGTCAATAAAAAAAGAGAGGCTTCCGCCATCTCAAAGAACTTTCTATTCTTATGTAATCTTTGGGTGAAAATCGAAATTGATCCAGAAATGTTCTCTATCAATTTGCCATTTATATACACTGCCAAAAATGGGTCGTGGTACTCTGAAGGGCCAGTCGTTCCAAAAATTGCGGTCCCAGAAGTTTTTAGTTAAAAATCCATTATATGAAAATGTTGCTTGAATTATGTTAGATATGAATCTGTTATCTTCAATTATATTCCATCTAGCAAGATGTATTCCTCTTCTAGTTATATTTTCTCTTAGCTTAATTCCTATCTCATTTTTTTCTATTTTATTTCCTCTTACTGTATTCATACAAGATCTTATAAGTACTCCTATTCTATTTCTATAAATTCGATTGTTCATTATATAATTTCTTTCAGTTCTTTCTAGCGAAAAACCAATATCAATTCCTATGTTATTTTCTTTTATTTCAGATTCATATATCATATTTTCGTCTCCTTCAATTAGTATTCCACACTCTAAATTTTTGATTGTACAATTTCTGACTAGATTATTTTTTCCTTTTATCAATACTCCACAGCCTGAGTTATTGTCCTTTATAAGAAAATTGCGAAATATAGTATTGTTGGCTTCAATGATAACTCTCCATTTTTGATAAGACACTCTGGAAGAAATAATTGGTATTGGTTGA
>CBEVQU010000029.1:0-6417 GCA_965552115.1 uncultured bacterium
CTTTTAGAAGGAAACGGAAAAACAGAAAAACTCCAACAATTAAAAAAAGAAAAACCCTCTTGGTGGAGCCAAGAAGTAAAAGCAATTAAAGAGTTGTTAGAAAAAGCAAGAATTTCCCCAAGTGCAGAGTATCCTTTCATAATTCAGAGGATCGCTACGCACTTTGAAACCCTTCACGCATTTATTTCTAGTAAACTAAGACCAACAGAGTAAACCTTCTTTTGTCCTTTTTTCTATTTTTTAAATTCTCTCCCCTTTCCCTCTTTTTTTAATACACTCCTTTTCTTGACTTTTTATATAAATTATGTTATAATTTAGACGGAGGTGAAAGATGGAAGAGAGAAGGTATATTATTCTTTACGGGCAATTAGTGCCCGTAGAGGAAAGAGAAAAATTTACAGAAGGACTATGATTAGAGAGGAAGGCATGGAGTGAGGAGAGAAGAAATAAAGCATCCTAAGGCGGATCTTCTCTCCTCTCTTTCCCTTAAACCTCTCTAATCTCTCACTCGCTCTTTCTCTCTTTTTTTATTTTCTCCTTTCTAAAGCTTCTCTTAGAGTGTCTTCGTCTGCATATTCTACTTCTCCTCCTGTAGGAAGACCTCGAGCTAATCGAGTGATTTTTATTTTAAAAGGTTTTAAAATTTTTTCTAAATAAATAGAAGTAGTTTCACCTTCTGTTGTTGGATTTAAAGCTATTATTATTTCTTTGAAAGAGGCATCAATTAAACCAAATTTAGCTGGATTTTTTATTCTTTCTTTTAATTCCTCAAATCTTAATTTTTCTAGTTCTTCTTTTTCAAAAGAAGAGATAACTCCCCCTAAAATAAAATAAATTCCTTTATATTTTCCTGTATTTTCTATAGCTTGGAGATCTGCTTCCTTTTCAACTATACAGAGCCTAGTTCTATCTCTGGCAGGATTTTTACAAATTTTACAAAGATTATTTTCTTCTTCAAGTGGATTGAAACAAAATCGACAAAATTTAATTTTTTTCAAAACTTCATCTATTGCTGTTTTGAATTCTTCGATTTCTTTTTTGGGGAGTTTTAATAAATAAAAAACAAACCTAGTAGCTGTTCTTTTTCCAACAGTAGGGAAGCGAGAAAATATTTCAATTAATTTTTCAATAGAAGGGGGATACATCTTATTCTTGAAAGGTTTTTTCTAAATTTCTAAAACTTACTCTTGATTCATCAAAATAAAGCTCTACTTTTCCTGGAGGTCCATTTCTATGTTTAGCTACGATGATGTCTGCTATATTTTTTCTAGGAGTGTTAGGATTGTATTTATCTTCTCTATAGATAAACATCACCACATCTGCATCTTGCTCAATAGAGCCAGATTCTCTTAAGTCTGCTAATCTTGGAATTTGAGGAGATCTTTGTTCTACCGCTCTAGATAATTGAGAAAGCACTAATACTGGCACATTTAATTCTTTAGCTAAAGATTTTAAGGCTCTTGAATTTTCTGTCACTTGTTGAACCAAGCTTAAGTTTGGGTTTCTTGCTTCAATCAGTTGTAAATAATCTATTACTATTAAACCTAATTCATATTCTGCTTGTAATCTCCTTGCCATAGCTCTCATTTGTAATACATTTGTAGAAGCTACATCATCTATAAAAATAGGAGCTTCAGATAAAGTCCCTAAAGCTTTTTGGATAGATAAGAAATCGTCTTCTTGAAGTCTTCCTGTTCTTAATCTCCATAAATCTACTCCTGCTTGAGCTGCAATTAATCTATCTACAATTTGATCCCTTGACATTTCTAAAGAGAAAAATCCAACAGCTTTCTTCTCTTTTACTGCTACATTTCTTGTAATATCTAAAGCTAAGGCAGATTTTCCTAAAGATGGTCTCGAAGCTAAAATAATAAGATCTCCTTTTTGGAGACCAGATAAAAGATTATCTAAACCTACAAAACCTGTTGATACCCCTCTTAATCTTCTCTCTTTTTTTGATAAATGGTCGATCCTTTCAAAAGCTTCTTCTAAAGTTTCTTTAATAGGAGTAAATTTTTGTCTCAGAGATTTTTGAGTAATACTAAATATTCTTTTTTCTGCTTTATCTAATATAACTTCAATATCATCTTCTTCGTTATAACCCAAAAGCGCTATTTCGTGACTAGCTTCTATTAAATCTCTTAAAGCTTTTTTCTTTTGGACAATTTGAGCATAATTTAAAATATGAGAAGCTGTTGGAACAGAATTTATAAGCTCTGTTAAGTAACTATTTCCTCCGATTTCTTCTAATTCTCCTTTCTCTTCTAATCTATTTGAAACAGAAAGAAAATCTATGGGTTCAGATTTTTGAAATAACTCTACCATAGCTTGATAAATTTTCTGATGATTTTCTTTATAAAAATCTTCGGGTCTTAAAAAATCTATAACCTTAATGATAGCTTCTTTATCTAGCATTAAACAGCCCAGAAGACATTTCTCAGCCTCAATGTTTTGGGGAGGGATTTTTTCAGGAAGTTCTGTAAGATTTTTTTCTTCTTCTGCCATGTCTATTTCAATATAGTTAAAATCTTTTTGTTTGTCAAAATTAGTTTATTTTTTTAATTTTTGGCCCTTCTTTAGTATCTTCTATTTTGTATCCTAATTTTCTTATTTCTTCTCTTATTTTGTCAGCTTTTTTCCAGTTTTTTTTCTTTCTATATTCTTCTCTTTTTAAGACTAAAATTTTTACCTTCTTTGGGATTTTGACTTTTTTTTCAGTCAAAATTTTAAAAATTTTATCAATAAAATTTAAAAGAGAATAAAAATCTTTAATTTCTCTTTGAGATAATTTTTCAATTCTTTTGTTAGCTTTTCTTATTTCCTTGAAAATATGTGAGAAAAATTTAGGAGTGTTAAAGTCATCTTCTAAATATTTTGTAAATTTTTTCAAAAATTTATTTTCTTTAACTTCTTTTTTTATATTTTTTATTTTTTCTTTTATTTTCTGGTGGAATTCTTTTAGTCTTTCCAAACTTTCTTTAGCTTCTTTTATATTCTTTTCATTGAAATCAATGGGAGAACGATAATGCCTCAAAAAAACAAACATTCTTAAAACTTCTGGTGAATATTTCTTTAAAAATTCTCCAATAGTGATGAAATTTCCTAAAGATTTTGACATTTTTTTACCTTTTACCGTTAAAAAACCAGAATGCATCCAGTATTTAACCATAGGTTTTTTTCCAGATAGACTTTCCATTTGAGCTATTTCTGCTTCATGATGAGGAAAGATAAGATCTCTTGCCCCTCCATGAATATCATATTGGAAGCCAAAATATTTTTCGCAGATTGCTGTATCTTCTATATGCCACCCTGGTCTTCCTTCTCCCCAAGGACTTTCCCATTTTATTTCACCTTTTTTTGAAAATTTCCATAGACAAAAATCTCCTTTATTCCTTTTTTTTACAGATTCATCGATTCGAGATACAGCATCTTCTGCTTGAAGGGCTGTTCTTTTAGCTAATTTTCCATAATCTTTAAATTTTTTAATATCGAAATAAATTCCATCTTCTATTTTATAAGCAAAACCTTTCTCCAATAGTCTTTTTACTTGTGAGATAATTTCTTTTATATGATCTGTTGCTCTAGCATATTTTGTGACACTATTTATCTTTAATTTTTCCATGTCTTTGTAATATTCTTTTTCAAATCTTTTTGCTAAAGTTTTAGGAGAAATTTTCATTTCTTTAGCTCTTTTTATGATTTTGTCATCAATATCTGTAATATTTTGCAAATAAAAAACCTTATATCCTTTCCATCTGAGATAATTTACAACCATATCAAAAACTAAATAAGTTCTTGCATGTCCTATATGAGAAAAATCGTAAACAGTAGGGCCGCAGACAAAAAGATTCACTTTTTTATTTTCTCTCGGTCTAAAAATCTCTTTTTTTCTTGAAAGAGTGTTATAAATTTTTAACATTCTATAATTTTATCAAAAACTTTTCCTTTTTTGAATTTTCTTCATATGTTAAAATAAAAAAACATGAAAAAAATAACTTATTTTTTATCTTTTATTAATGGATTAATCTGTGGAATTTTAGCCTTTTTTGTTCTGAGATATTTCCATTTAAAAGAAGGGTTTGTACTACCTTTAATTGGAGATAGATTTTTTCTTTTATTGTTTGCTTGTATTTTATTTCCTTTAGCTCTTTTTATTGCTAATTTTTTGTTCCAAAAAATTAAATCTCTTTTACAGTTAGTAAAATTTTTAGAAGTAGGAGTATTGAACACTTTGATAGATAATGGACTATTAAATTTTTTAATGTGGAGAACAGGAATAGAAAAAGGAGGATTTTATTTAATCTTTATAGGAATAGCTTTTACAATAGCTACTGTTAATTCTTATTGTTGGAATAAATTTTGGACTTTTGAGAAGACAGAAACAAGGGCAGTACCAAAAGAATTTGGTGCTTTTTATATAGTAACAGTTATAAGTCTTTTAATAAGAGAAGCTATAGCTCATGGAGTGGTTAATATAATGGGTCCTCAATTTGGATTGTCTCCTCTTTTGTGGGCTAATGTAGGATGGGGGATTGGAATTTTGTGCGCTTTTATGTGGAATTTCTTAGGCTATAAATTTTTAATTTTCAAAAAATAAATTTAAATAAAAAAAACTTTAAATAAAAAAAACGAGAAGGAAAGAGCTAGAAAAGTTTTTCTTCTTCTAGTATTTTTGGTTTTTTAAGATCTACAATGATTCCTAATTCTATCTTTGAGTTTTTTATTGTTATTGGTGTCTCTGTAAGCACTCTCAGTTCTTTCAAGTCCGAGTCTTCAACCCGAACTTGATCAATTACTTTTACCGTTGCTTTTATTATTATCGTTGAATTTCGGCAATTTTTAATAATGATCCTTCGGTATTCTCCGGCTCCTATTGTTTTTCTTTCTTTCCTTAAATTTCTTATTACGAGCTCTTCCATTTTTCTCACCGCTTATATTATAACAAATTATTTTTTATTTGTCAATGGATTTGACAGAATTAGAAAATTATATTAGAAATATAGCTGGAGATAGAAATGAATGATTTAGTTAAAGTAGGTTTAAGATTGTTGGGAGTATTTTTGCTAGCTGTACCAATATTACTAGGATGGGGGATATGGCGGTTCATTCAACCTATTACTCCGCTTGAAAAAGCTTTAGCTCTTATAGTAATACTTCCAATTTGCGGATTAATAGGAGTTTTTAGTTGGGTAACAGGGATATTACTTTTAGTAGAGGAATAGCTCATTTTCTATAGAGAGAGATCTCTCTCTATTTTTATTTGAAATTTTAAGTGAAAGTAGTAAACTAATAAAAGATGGAAAAGAGAAATTTAGTTTTATATCGAAAATATAGACCGAAAACTTTCTCTGAGATAATAGGACAAGGACATGTGGTGAAAACTTTAACTAATGCTATTTCAAGAGGGCTGGTTTCCCATGCTTATTTATTTCATGGACCTAGAGGATCTGGTAAAACTACCATAGCTAGACTTTTAGCTAAAGCTGTAAATTGTGAAAAGAGGAAAGATGGGGAATATGAACCTTGTAATGAATGTCTTTCTTGTCGAGAGATTAACGAGGGAAAAGCTTTGGATTTGATAGAAATTGATGCAGCTTCAAATAGAGGAATTGATGAAATAAGAGAATTAAGAGATGGAATAAAATTTGTTCCCACTAGATTGAAATATAAAGTTTTTATTATTGATGAATCTCATCAGCTCACAAAAGAAGCAGCTAATGCCCTTTTAAAAATATTAGAAGAACCTCCTTCTCATGTGATATTCATTTTAGCTACAACTGAAATTCACAAAATGATTCCGACTATTTTATCTAGGTGTCAAAGATTTGATTTTAAAAAGCTTACTGTTGGAGAAATTGTTAAAAAACTTGAATTTATTTCAAAAAATGAAAAAATAGATATTGAGAAAAAAGCTTTAGAATTGATAGCTTTAAACTCAGAAGGTTCTATCAGAGATGCAGAAAGTATATTAGATCAGGTAATATCGTTTTTAGGAACTTCAAAAAGAATAAAAGTAGAAGATATAAAATCTCTCTTAGGGACCATAGAAACAAAGGTGATAGGGGATTTAATAGACTTAATTTTAGAAAAGAAAGCTAAAGAAAGCATCGAATATTTAAATGCTATTTTAGAAAAAGGATACGATACGAAAGAGATTTTAAATAGGATAATTGAATATTTAAGAGAAGCTATGTTATTGAAAATTAATCCTGTTTTAGAGAACCCTTTCTTAGTTTCTTTTACAAAAGAGGAGAAAGAAAAACTTCTTTCTCAAGTAAAGAAAACAAAAGAAGAAGATTTCAGAAAAATGATAAAAATTTTTCTAGAAGCTGAAGGAAGAATGAGATTTTCCCCCATTACTCAATTACCTTTAGAGATCGCTATTTTAGAAGCTTGCCAAATTTGATGCGGGGTCGT
>CBEVQU010000030.1:0-6262 GCA_965552115.1 uncultured bacterium
TTCAAATAAAAGAGATACATAATAAAGAAATTTGGGAAAATTTTCTTTCTCAGATAAAAGAGAAAACTTTTTTGCAATCTTGGAATTGGGGTCAATTTCAAAAAAGTTTAGGAAATAAAATCTGGAGACTAGGAGTTTATGATGAAAAGAACGACTTAATAGGAATTTCTTTAGTGATAAAAATAAAAGCCAAAAGAGGAACTTTTTTATTTTTACCTCATGGACCTCTTTTAAAAACTCAAATAAAAGACTTGAAAGATGAATTATTGGAGGTTTTGTTGGAAAAGTTAAAAGAAATTGGAAAAAAAGAAAAAGCAGATTTTATAAGAATTGCTCCAATTTTTGACAAAAAAGAAGAAAATATTAGAATCTTTAAAGATTTAGGTTTTAGACCCTCCCCCCTTCATATGCATCCTGAAATAACTTGGGAACTAGATCTTAAGTTCCCAGAAGAAGATCTTTTAATGGGAATGAGAAAAACAACAAGATATTTAATAAGGCAAGCTTTAAAAAATGAAGAAATAAAAATTTCAAAAAGTAAAGATATTAAAGATTTAAAGAAATTTTACTATCTTTATAAAGCTACAGTAAAAAGACAACACTTTGTTCCTTTTTCTTTTGAATATATAAAAAAAGAATTTGAAAGTTTTGTAAAAGATGATCAGATTATAATTTTTTTTGGAGAATATAAAAGAGAAATAGTTTCTTCAGCTATAATTTTATTCTGGCAAAATATTGCTTTTTATCATCATGGAGCTTCTCTTTTAAAATATCCTAAAATTCCTGTTTCTTATCTTTTACAATGGGAAGTGATAAGGGAAGCTAAAAAAAGAGGTTGTAAAAAATATAATTTTTGGGGAATAGTAGATCTCAAGAATAAAAAGCATCCTTGGTGGGGATTATCTCTTTTTAAAATGGGATTTGGAGGAGAAAAAAAAGAATATGTAAAAACTCAGGATTTAATTCTTTCTCAAAAATATTTGATAAACTGGATGGTAGAAAAATTAAGAAAAGTAAAAAGAAGGTATTAAATGAAAAGGAAATTTTCTCGAAAATACAAAATTAAAAGAAAAGAACCTTTTTATAAAAAGAAAACATTCTTTTTGTGTCTAATTTTGATTTTTTTATTTTTTTTAGGATATTTTCTTTTATTTTCTTCTTTTTTTCAAATAAGAGAAATTAAAATCTCTGGGGCTGAAAAAATAAAAGAAGAAAATATCAAAAATTTCCTTAAATTAAAGACAAAAAAGGAAATTTTATTTTGGAAAACAAATAGTGTCTTTTTAATAAAATTTAAAGATCTTCAAAAGGAGATTTTAGAAAATTTTCCGAAAATTGAAAGTGCTTCTTTAAAAGTAGATTTTCCAAATGTTCTTGAAGTTTTAATAAAAGAAAGAAAAGGAGTAGCTCTTTTTTTTCAAGAAAACAAATTTTTTTTGATTGATAAATCAGGGATTATATTTGAAAAAATAAACAATGAAAATTTTCCTCAATTTTTTGTAATAGAGAAAGATAAGAAAGAAAAAGTAAATTTAGGGAATGAAGTTATTGAAAAAGAAATCATGGAAAAAATATTAGAAATAGAAAAAGAATTAAGATCTTTGAATTTAGAGATTGAAAAAGTAAAAATAAAATCAAAAGAAAGAGTAAATATTAAAACAAAAAAAGGATTTGAAATATATTTTAGCTTAAAAGAAAAAATTTCAGATCAGATATTTTATCTTGATGTTGTTTTGAAAGAGAAAATTCCTGAAGAAAAATTAGCAAATTTAGAGTATATAGATTTGAGATTTGGAAATAGGATTTATTTTAAATATAAAGATTGAAAAAAATCTTAAAAGGAGTAAGCTATAATAAGATGAAAAAAATAAGGCAAGTTAAGTTTGATCCGAAAGATTTTGATGGAAACAGAACTCTTCAATGGACAGTAGAAAAATTAAGTGAAGTGATAGAGAAAGTTAACGAATTAATAGAGGAGGTGGAAAAATTAAAAGAGAAAAAGTAAATTATAAAAAATGTTCTTTTTTCAACTCTCTTTTTGAGAGTCTTTTTATTTTATGTAATAGATGAAAATAGATGTTCCAGCTCTAGCTACAACTTTATATTTATCTAACCATCTGTAATATCCTGTAGGTTGATTAAAATCAGGAGTAGGATTTCCTCTTCCTCCTTGTAAAAGAGTGGCAGATACTGCTAAATAATTTCCTTTAGGGAATTGAGTGGGAGGATTTGTTCCTTTCCAAGGTCTCCATTTGTCACCCAAATAATATTTCACATCTCCTCCTCCAAAATAATCTACATAAATTTTATTAATGTTGTTTTCTTTGACCCATCTTTTAAGTCTTTTTAAATCTTGTCCCCAATCGTAATTTGAATCTACCACAAATTGGTATCCTTTATCTATTCCCCCTCCAAGCTCATTAAAATAAGAAAGATAATAAGGGAAGGCAGAGAGAGAAGAAAAGGTATACCAAATAAGTAAAATTCCTACAAAAGCTAAAAAAATCTTTTTAATAAAAGCATTTTTTATTTCTTTTGTCCCTTTCACTATTCCTAAAGAGACTAAAATGTACAAAAATGGAAAAGTAGGAAGAATGTGTCTTACTCCAATATTTAAGTTTCCTGAAATAGAAGTAATCCAATATATAGCAAGAAACAAAAGCATAGCTGTTTCCACAAAATGATTTTTTATCCACCAATAAACTCTAAGAAAAGGCTTTTTCCAAAATGGCTTTTGAATAAAAAGAACCATTAAAAAGAGAGAAATTAAAGTAAGAATATGAAAAGCTAAAGGAACTTTCAGAATATATACAATAGGGAAATAGTACCACCAACCTGAAGCAGAAACCATTCCCATAAAATAAACTGTGTTTCCTGAAGCTACTCTCTGAGTTGCCATCAACAACCCTAAAAGATAATGAGCAAAAGGCCTCATAAAAGGAATAGATATCATTTTAATACATAAATTTTTGAGAGGCTTCCAAGGGTTAGATAATAGAAGCCATTGAGTGTCTTTAAGTTGCTTTTCTTTTGGATAATTTAAAATATGAAATTGATAAATGGGCCAGATAAGAAAAATTATTGCAATTAATGCAATTAATAAAGAAAATATTAAATATCTGAAAATATTTTTTAAAAGGGACTTTATTTTCTTTTCTGAAAATAAAAAGATATACAACAAAGTAATAATTCCAAAGAAAGGAACTAATAAAATTGAAGAAAATTTTAAAAGGAGAGCTATTCCAAAAGAAATCCCTGCTAAAATTATATTTTTAACAGTAGGATTTTTAAGAAATTTTATCCAAAATAAAGTAGCCAAAACTACTCCTAAAGAAGCACCTACATCTGTAGTTACCAGTCTTCCGTGGGCTATAAAATTGGGAGAAAAGGCAAAAAACAAGAGAGATAATAGAGCTACCTTATAATTAAAAAATTCTTCAGCAAAAATAAAAATTAAAATTCCCAAAATAATTAAAATTATTATCATTGGAAGACGAGCTAAAAAGATAATTTTATCAGCATCATTTCCTGATTTAAATAAAAATTCATTTCCAAACCACCATTGTTCGTTAATTCCTCTTTTCCAACAAGGACAATCTTTTGGAAAATTCAACTTTAAAGTTAAAAGAGGTAAAGCAGATATATCTTTTATTAAAGGAGGATGTTCAGGATTTATTCTATAATCTTTCTGACTCAAATAAGAATAACCTGCAGGAATATGAGATAGTTCATCCATTGTAGCAGAATCTTCTTTCATGGAGAAGAAAGCTAAAGATCCCATCAAAATAATTAACAAAAGAGGGGGAATAAACTTGACGAGATTATTTTTTTCTGTTATTTTAAACATAGTTCTTAAGAGGTGATAAATTTGGAGAAGATTAAAAGACCTTTAGAAAAGATAAAGCAAAACTGGAAGGAAATAATTAAATGGTTTTTGATTTCTTGGGTGATAGTGTTGATCTTTATTCCTTTTTCTAAATACGATGTTAAAGCGCCTTGGACTGCCACAGCTAACGAAGAGGAGGAAAAAGAAGGATTTCTTATAACATCAATAATATCTGTGATATTTGCTCCTTTTTTTGAGGAAATTTTCTTTAGGGGTCCTATTTTATGGATTAAAAATAGAGAAACTGACAAACTTTTGGGCATTTCTTTGTTCTCGATATTAATTAATGGTTGGATAATTTTTCCTCTTTTGAAAGAAGGAAGTTACCTTTTATGGGGAGTAGGAGCTTTTTTAGTGCTAGGGATTCTAGGAGTTATTTTTTCTTATAAGTTCTCAAAAATATCTTTTCCTTTAATTTTGGCTGTATCTTTAATTGGTTGGAGCTTTTTACATTGTAACACATTAATAATTACAGGAAAAAGATTCTTAGAAGGAGCAATCTTTACCAAGATTACCCTAAAAACAAACTCACTTATTTGTTCGATTTTTCTTCATTTTATCTTTAATTTGTCAGTTTTTCTTTTAGCTCTTTTTGTCCTATTTTTGTAAAGACCCCTCTTTTTTTATTTAAAATAATAAAAAATAATAAATATCTTCTCCCTTAGATAAGAAAGCTTTAGGAAATTGTTTTTTAATTTTCCTCGAAATTTCTTCATTAAAAGAAAGAGGAACAATAATAGTTTTTCTTTCTTTTTTAATTTTATCTAAATTTCCTTCGGTTAGATAAATTGATTTAATTTCTTTATATTTTGTAATTTCAATAAACATTGGAGTTTGGGAAGGCATTGGAATTCCGTCAGGATAGGGGACAGGAACACCACTTTCGTTTACAATTACATATTTTTTATAATCTGGAGGGAAAGCATTTAAAAATTCTCCTATTTTTACTAATCTTTGAGTGAATGCTCCAGCTACTTCAGGATTTTGTCCCCATTTTATAAAGTATCTAAAGTATTGTGCGAAGACAAAAGAGAAAAGAAAGAAAATTAAAGTAAAGGCTACAAAAAGAGAGGGTAGAGAGAAAGAAAAAGAGATTTTTAATTTACTATTGATTTTTTTAATTAAAACAAGACATCCTAAAGCAGAAAAAATAAAAGTAGGAGGGATAGCTCCTATACATCTCAAAGAGTGAGGGATTCCTTCAAAAGTTAAAATTCCAGGAAGCAACATTATTCCCCAAAAAGCTAAAAGAAAAAAGAAAACATTAAAAGTAGAAAGATCTTTTAAAATTAAACTTTTAAAGATTTTATAAAGAGAATAGAAAATACCAATTAAAAAGAAAATTCCTACTGGAAAAAACAAAATAGGAGAAGGGGAAATATTATGTCTTAAATTAGGATCTCCTTTAAAATTAAACATTAATAAATGAGCTTTCAAACTTAAAAGACCTGCTTTTAAAGGAGAAGGTTGTGAGAAAATTGAAACACCTGTTGCTCTAGAAATGAAATCTTGCGGATGATTTAAGAAATAAATACCTATAGGAAGAGCAGTTAAAAAAATAGAAATTAAAAGAAGAAAAGAAAAGTAAAAAAATAGTCTTATTTGCCCTGCTTTTTTATATAAAAGAAGCCAAATTAGGAGAGATAAAAAAAGCAAAATTATAGCCATTCTAAAAGCAATATAAGTATAAAAACCTAGCCCAAAAATTATTCCACTCCCAATAAGATATTTTACCTTTCTTAATTTAAATCCTTTAAAGAGAAAATAAAAAGAAAAAGACAAAATGAGAGGAACTAAAATTCCTCTAAAAGCTATTCGAGAGAAATTTGTATGCCAAAAAGAAACAGACAGAAAGAAGGCAGATAAAAGAGGTAAGTATTTGGTGTTTAGTATTTGGTATTTAGTATTTAGAAATTTGGGATTTTGGAAAATTTCTTTTGTTAACAAATAAATTCCTAAAACAGTTAAAATTCCAGAGATAGCTGAGATGATTTTCAGAGAAAAAATACTCGGACCTAAAACAAAGAAAGAAAAAGCAATTAAATTTATAAACAGTCCCTCTCTTCCATTGTTTTCAGGATAAAAAATTTTAAAATCTTTATTTTTTAAAGAAGAAAAAGCATCATTCCCATTAATAGCTTCATCAGGATAAAGACCAGGCGGAATAGAAGATAATTTATATAATCTGAAAAAAGAAGCCAAGATTAAAATTACCAAAAGAATAAAAATTTCTTGTTTTTTTGTCATATTATTTTATTTTAATAAAATTAGTTTTTAATGCCAGTTACTATTGACAGATAAAGTATTAAATGATATAATTAAGGTGGTTCTGGGTTGGGGTCAAGGCTATATGCCCCAGCTCCAACCCAGAAACCA
>CBEVQU010000031.1:0-3919 GCA_965552115.1 uncultured bacterium
AATTCCCTCACGCTCCTTCTTTTCTTAATAATTTTTAGAATATTCATAACTTTAATTTATCTTTTTTTTAATCCAGTTATAGGTCTTGTTTGTAAAATATAAAATTTTCCTTTTGATAAAGCCCATTCAATATCTTGAGGCTCTCTGTAGTGTTTTTCAATTTTAAAGCAGATTTTCGCTAATTCTCTAATTTTCTTTTCTGAAAGCTTCTGTTTTTTTCTTTTTTCTTTTGGCACCTCAATTATTTTATTTCCTTTTTTCCCTCTAACCATCATTTTATCTTGAAAATTTCTATTTATATCCAAGATAAACTTTGATTTTTTACTCTTGATTTTTAATTTATCAACCACATAACTATCTGGACTAACCTTTCCTTGAACTAGCATTTCTCCTAAGCCAAAAATTGCTTCAATTACCATCTGATTTTTATCTTCAGTAATAGGATGGACAGTAAAACAGACGCCGGAAACTTCAGATTGAATCATTTTCTGAATAACAACAGCTATCTTAATTTCTTTTTTATATCTTCTTTTCTCTTTATAAAAAAGAGCTCTTGGAGAATAAAGAGAAGCCCAACATTCTTTTATCTTTTGAATAAGATCCTTTTTGGTAATATTTAAAAAACTTTCTAATTGTCCTGCCCAAGAATCAATTTTTGAATCTTCAGCTGTAGCTGAGCTTCTTACAGCAACATATCTTGCTTTTAATTTTTCAAAAGCCTCCAAAATTTCTTTTTCAATTTCTTTTGGCGTCTCTCCTTTTAAAATCAAATCTTTAATGATTTCTGAGGTTTCTTCAACAGATTCAATATCTTCGATCTTTATCTTTTTTCTTCTCGCTTCAATCTCAACATTTATATCATTTTTTTCTAAAAATTTCTCAAAAGTTGAAGATAAAATAACAAATCCTAGAGGAACCGAAACTCCAATTTTTATTAGCTCCCCTAAATTTGCTCCCTTTCCACCCGCAGTTTTTATCCTTTTTTTGTCTATTTCTGAGAGAAAACATATATATCTTGACATATTTTTACTTTTTTATTATATCGTAAATGGTGGTAAATTGAAAATTGAAATAGAATTGAGGAGACATGGAAAGTGGGATTATAAAAATGATAAATTAACAAAGGAAGGGAGAGAAGAAACAAAGAAAGTGGCGGAGGATATAGGAAACTTTGACTTAATCCTCTCGCAAGCTACAGGTCGAGGATTTCAGACAGCTGTTATTCTTTCTGATTGCAAAGGAAAGATAGAGAGCTATGCAATCTTAAATGAACTTCCCGGAATAAAATGTGGTGAAAATTTCGTTCCCGAAATAGCATTAGAGAGAGCAAAAAAAGTACTCGGATGGATTTTAGAAAACATCTTTACTTCTGGTATTCTTTCCCAAAATTCTTCTCCTAGAATTCTTGTAATAACCTCTGGAGGAGTAATTGGCGCAATAAAAAGATATCTGTCCAGAGAAAAAATAATAACCCGAGAAGACGTTTGTATTTTCCGTCCTCTTGAAGGTCTAAGGATTAAAATCGAAATCGAAGAGATAAAAAAAGATCTTTAAATGGCTATCGCCAAGATAGCCTTTTATATTTTCTTAGAGACCACGGGATTAAAAGAAAACTGGAATCCTGTTCCTCTATTTCACAATTATAAGTTTTTTCGAACTTTCTGACTATTTCTTTTGTCAATGAAAACCAAAAAGGTAGTAATTTTAAATCTTTTTTGCCAAAAACAGAATCTTTTGCCCAAAGCATGTACTTTATTAAGAGATATAACCTTTTTAATTTTTTAGCCTCTTTTCCTCCTAGTTTTTCATCTGCTAATCTTAATACTTTCTGAATGGTTTTTTTAACTTCTCTTAATTCTCTTATCTTTTTTACATCTTCTTCATAATTATCAACTGCTTCATTCATAATTGTATAAAATATTGTTCTATCTTCTAAATTAAAAACCCATTGCCATTCTTTATAGAATTTTTCTAAGAATCTCTTGGTAGTGTGCTTTTTCTCTAAAATTTCAATTATCTGGTCCCATACTTTCCTTCTATCTTTTTTATTCTTAGCCTTTTTAAATAATCTTCTCATTGCCGGGAATCTATTTAAAAAATCAAACATCTCAACAGATGTTTTAATAATCTTGTGATAAAAAACCTCATAGTCAGTTCGTAAAAATATAGCTTTCGTTTCTAATACCTTCTCTTCGTTAGAGAAAAGTTTCTTTAATAACCTTTCGACTTCTTGAGTATAGTAGAATGCTAAAGGCCCCTCATTGATTGCATAACTTATAAGCCAGAAATTAAAAGCGTAGTTTTTGTGCATTTCAATGTCAAATTTTATCAGAGTTTCCAAATCTTTTTTAAGAGCGCTATATTTTTTTAAGAGAGCATTGAAATTTTTATCGAATATTTTTGATTTTTTTAATACTACCTCCTTATACCTAAGAGGATTTAAATAAGTGTATTTAACTACCCTTTCATATTCTCTCACAATACCTGGGAATTCTTTCTTGTAAATATTCAAAACAATTCCTTCATTAAATATTTCTTTTGGATATTTTAAAATTTGAGATTTAGAGCTCATAGATAATCCCTTTATCAGCATCTAACAAAATTTCTTGGCCGTTTTTTAATTTTCTTGTAGCTTTCCTGGTATTAACTACACAGGGTAAATTAAATTCTCTAGCCACCATTGCTGCATGACATAAAATTCCCCCTCGATCAGTAATAATACCTCGTACTTTTCGCATAGCAGCTACAAAGAGAGGGCGAGTCATTTCTGTAATTAAAATCTCTCCCTGTTTTACTTTAGAGAGTTGCTTTAACAATTCTGCATCATTTATGGTATCACCCTTAATAATTCTTGCTTTTCCTTTAACTTTCCCAGGGTTCGCCGGGATTCCTTTTAAAATAATTTTCTTCTTTGACATAAATATTTCTTAAATATTATATGCTGTATTTTATTTTCTTAATCTTTCCTTTTTCAAAATCTATTTCAACTATATCACCTGTTTTTAAAACTTTTGTAGCGATTCTTGTCCCAATAACACAGGGGATCTTAAATTCTCTTGAAATTACAACCGGATGAGAAAGCTTTCCACCTCTATCTGTAATAATCGCTTTTGCCTTCTCAATTCCTATTATATAATCTGGTGTAGTAATTTGGGCAACTAAAATCTCTCCTTTTTTAAGATGTTTTAAATCTTCAGCTTTTTTAATTATTCTTACTCTTCCTTTCTCTTTGTTTCGCAATTTAAAGATTACTTTTCCTATAATCTCTTTTTGAAAAATTTCATTTTTCCTTTTTCTTAATCTTTTCTCTAGATCCTTACATTTTCTTATCCCTTCTTCGCAAATTCTTATTAATCTCTTATTTTTCTTTTTCTCAGCTTGCTTCTTGAACCTTATAAAATAACTTATCCATCTTTTAATTTTTGCTTCATCCCATCCTAAAGGAATATCTGAAAGAGTTAAAACTTCTATTCTTTCTTTAAGATTGGCTTCAGGAGAAAGGATTCTTATTTTTTTCTTATTATTTAAATGATAAATTATGGAATTTCTCCTCGCAGTTTCAATTGTCCATCTTTTAAAAGGCAAAGGAATTAAATGAGGACCATGTTTTGTTTTCCTGACAAATTCTTTAAATTCTCGGAATTCTTTCGAATCCTTTGGAGGGATAGTGCTCTCAACATCTTTTTGTACCTGCCACGGCAATTTCTTTTTATCTACAAAAACATCAATATGTCCTCTCCTAGGTCTAATCTTATATCCCAATAAATTTGCTCCCTTTTCTCCCACAAGAACCCAGTCATTATAAGTCAGCTTCCATTTTTTGAAAAGTTCTTCTAATTTCTCTATAACTTTTTCTAATTTCATCTTTAAAATAAAGTTTTTTGGTTAAAGAGATCTTTTCTCTCTTTTCTTGAGAAAA
>CBEVQU010000032.1:0-3340 GCA_965552115.1 uncultured bacterium
AAGTTTGGAAAAATTTACGATAAATATGTAGGTCAAATCTACAGGTTTATTTTTTTGAAAGTTAATTCTCCAGAAATAGCTGAGGATTTAACTTCAGAAGTTTTTCTTAAAGCTTTCGAAATTTTTAAAAAAGGAGAAAAAAAGATTAAAAATGAGAGAGCTTTTTTATATCAGATTGCTAGAAATTTGGTAATAGATTTTTATAGAGATAGAGCAAAACTTAAAGTAATTTCTACATCAGATTGTAAAGAAATTATAGATGAAAGTCAGAATTTAGAAGAGAAAATTTTCTTAGATTCTGAAATAGAAAAAATTAGAGAAGCTATTTCTACTTTAAAGGATGAATATCAAGATGTTCTTTTGTTGAGATATGTTGATAATTTAAAAATTCCAGAAATAGCTCAAATTTTGAAAAAATCTGAACAAAACACAAGAGTTTTGCTCCATAGAGCTTTAAAAAGTCTAAAAGAAAAAATTAAGGAAATTTAACTTACAGAAACCGGGTTTCTGTAAAGTGTAATAAAAAGGGAATTTTTTCGTCTTCTTTATAGAAGGGTAAAATGGAGCAAAAAGACCTCATCAGCCAAATTAAAAAATTAAGAGAGATTGAACCCAGAAAAGACTGGGTTTTGACTCTAAAAAAAGAAATTTTGAAAGAAGAGGTGAAAGCGCCTTTTCTTTTTTCTTTTAAAATTCCTTTAGTTTTAGCTTCTCTTTTAATATTGATCAGCTTTTCATTTGTATTTGCTAAAAATTCTTTACCAGGAGATTTTCTCTATCCTTTAAAGATTACTTCTGAGAAATTGATCCTTACTTTCACTCCTCAAGAAGAAAAACCAAAACTTCAATTAGAAATTACTAAAACAAGATTAGAGGAACTAAAGAAAATAGCTAAAGAGAATAAAATAGAAAAGTTAACTCCAGCTATCAAGGAAGTAAAAAAGAGTTTACCTGTTGCTTCTCAGACAATTAAGGAAGTTTTAAAGGAAAAAGAAGATATTAAAAAAGTAAAAGAAATAGCAAAGAAAGTAAAAGAAATTGAAAGAGAGACAGAAGAAGTAAAAAGTTTAGGAATAGTGATAGATTCAAATAAAGAACTTGAAAAAAGCACGAATGAATTAAAGAAAGTATTAGTTGAAAATGAGATAAAAGACTTAGAGAAAAGAACTTTAACACAACCTCAAAAAGAGATGTTAGAAAAGATAAAGGAAAGCTATAACAACGGAGATTATAATAAAGCTTTAGAGTTAATATTCTTTTTGAGAAACAAATAAGATATAATAATTAAAAAAAGAGATCCCTCTTTGATTTTTGGAGTGAAGACCAAAATTTGGTCTTCACTCCTCAAAGGTCAAAGAGGTAAAGGTCGAAAAATAGAAAGGTCGATATCTAAAATATCGACTTCTCTAAAAAATCCGATCTTAAAATAAAAGGTCGACATCTCTGAGGGTTTTCCTCAGAGAAAAATAAAAGGTCAATAAAATAAAAAATAAAAAACTATGGGTAGTTTATCAAAAAAGATTACAGCTTTAGCTTTAACTCTTACTTTAGGTTCTATTTTATTCCCAGGTGCAAGTTCAGCTCAGACTGTTGAGGAGTTACAAGAGCAAATTGCTCAACTTCAAGCTCAGCTTCAGCAACTCCTTCAGCAATTAGCTGAGCTTCAAGGTGGAGCTCCAACAGGAGGGATTCCTGGCATTCCAGCTGATTTCTCTTTCGAGAAAAACCTTTATTATGGAATGTCAGATCCTGATGTGAAGTACCTTCAGATTGTTTTAAATTCAGACCCTGAGACTCAATTGGCTACTGAAGGGCCAGGTTCTCCTGGAAATGAAACTCAATACTTTGGTCCATTGACCAAAGCTGCTGTTATAAAATTCCAGGAGAAATATGCTGATGAGGTCTTAGCTCCATGGGGTCTGACTGAAGGTACTGGATTTGTTGGAAGCACCACCAGGGCAAAGCTAAATGAGCTAATTACAGTAACTCCTCCAACACCTACTTGCTCTGATTACACAACAGAAGAAGAATGTACGGCAGCGGGATGTTATTGGTATGAAGATGCTTGCCATTCTGAACCTCAGGCAGTAGAGGGAGTTTTAAGGGTAAGATTAGCTGATGATACTCCAGCAGCAGGGATTGTTCCTAGTGATGCTATGGCAGAGTTTGCTAAATTTGCCTTCGAGAACACAGGAACAGAAGCTATTACTATAGAATCTCTTAAGTTTAAGAGATTTGGAGTAGGATCTCCAAGTGATTTTGATGGAGTTTATCTTTTCCAAGGAGACACAAGATTAACTCCTGGAAGAACAGTAAGCGCTTCTACAAATTATGTAGAATTCAACAATATTGATGTTGAAGTTCCAGGAGGAGAAACAATCTACCTTTCTATTTGGGTAGATGGAGATGGAGCTTCTACTCAACAGCATGGCTTCAAGCTTGAATCAGCAGATGATATAACTGCTACTGCTGATGTAGAAGGAGATTTCCCAATCGAGGGAAATCTAATGGCTTTCAGTAATGTGACAGAAGGGGTTTTGACTGTAAATTCAGATGGGACAGTTTCAAATCCTACCATTGGAGAAACTGAAGCTCCAGTAGAGAAATTCTCTCTTACAGCAGCTAACGAAGACATTGATCTTTGGAGAATAGCCTTTGAACAAACAGGAACAGCTGACTTAGATGAAATTACTAATTGGGGAATTTACTATGCTGATGAAAAAATTGGAACAGGAACAGTTTCAGGAGATACAATAACTTTTGTTTTGGATGAACCATTTGAAATTGGAGAAGGTCAGACAAAGATTTTTGAAATTAAAGCAGATATTGGAGCTGGAGTAGATCCTGGAGATACTATTGATTTAGAAATAGACGAAGCAATTGATGTTTATGGAATAGGTCAAAGTTTTGGTTTTGGAGTAGCGGTCACTGATAACCAGAGCGGTGACAATGTTACTGTCCAAGGAGGAACTGTTACCTTTACTGATCAAGGACCAAATGCTGGAGATGTAAAAATTGATGGTAACGATGTAGTATTTCTTAGATTCACTCTTTCTGCTGGGGTAGATATAACAGTTGATGATTTGGACGTAGTAATTGATACTAATGGAGGTAGTCAGCCAAATGATTTAAGTGATGTAAGAATTAGAAATGCTGAGACTGGTGAGACTTTAATGGGACCTAAGACCCCAACTAGCACTACCGCTAACGGTTCTGAAAAGCTTGACTTTACTTCAGATTTCGATGTTTCAGCTGGTGAAACTCTTACTTTAGAAATCACAGCTGACATCGATGATGGAGTTCAAGCAGGAGAAGACTTCAGAATTTGTTTAGCAATGAG
>CBEVQU010000033.1:0-3194 GCA_965552115.1 uncultured bacterium
TTTGGTAAAAAAGATTAAAACTTGTTTCAGGTTTTATGATTTTATTTTTAGGTCTGATTTTAATGCTAAAACCAAAACTATTAGAAAGCGCTTTAACTGCCTTTGCTGTTTTACTTTTTGCCATAGTAATTTCAGCAATTGTTATTTTAATTGATTTTGTCTATAGTAAAAAGAAAGGTTATTTATAAGTAAAAAGAGAGAAGGTCAAATTGTTTAGTTTCCAAAATTAAATTTCCAAAATTCAAAGAAAGTCAGAGTGTTTTCTCAAGTTCTTAAGAACATTGGAGTAAGATAATAATTTAATATCTTTTTTTATTCTCTTCTTTTCTCTCTTTTTCTATAAAAGAAATAATCCAGAATGAAAATTACTATTATTTATGATAATACTGCTTTTAGAAAAGATCTTCAGGCTGACTGGGGTTTTTCTTGTTTAATTGAAGAAAAAGATACTCCAAAGATTTTATTTGATACTGGTGCTAATGGAGAAATTTTGCTTTCAAATATGGAAAAGTTAGGAATTGATCCTTTATCAATTGAAGAGGTTTTTATTTCTCATTTGCATTGGGATCATACCGGAGGCCTTTCTGAACTTTTAAAAGTAAATCCAAATATCAAAAAAATTTATCTCCCTTCTTCGATGGGTCTCGAAAATGAAGTTGTTTTAAAAGAACCAACAAAGATTCATGAAAATATTTTTTCAACAGGAGAATTGGAAGGAATAGAGCAATCAATGGGAGTAATAACAGATTTACCCGCCGAAGCTTCAGCGAAGGCGGGAAAAGGCATAGTTTTAATTGTCGGTTGTTCCCATCCTTATATGGACACTATTTTAGATGCTGCTAGAAAATTCGGAAAGATTTACGCCATCATTGGCGGAATGCACGGCTTTTCTGAATTTGAATTGTTCAAAGATATAAACTTAATTTGTCCTACCCATTGCACCCAACACAAATCAGAACTTAAAAAACTTTATCCTCAAAAATACATTGAAGGAGGAGCAGGAAGAATAATTGAAATTTAAAGATAACAAAAATGAAAATTACAAAAAATAAAATATACCTTTCTTATATCTTGCTCGGTTTATTGTATTTCATATTCAAGGTAATTTGGTATATTTGCAGCTTTGTTTATTTTAGGGGAGTAATTTTAGGATTAATTGCCACTATTTTGACAATTTTGGCTGGAATACTTGCTTTTAGAGAATATAAAAGATTAAATAAAATTATAGCTCATAGCTTGGCGATTTTGTTTCCTTTAATAATTATTCCCCTCACTCCAATTATTATGGTCTGCAATTTGGGGTCTGAGATATTTCAAATAGAAAAGATAACAATCCTTTTCATATTTGAACTTATTGCGATTTTGCAAGTCATTTTAGCCATTTATTTATGTACCAAATTGAAGAATTAGAAAAATGGAAAGATAAACCTGAAAAGATTGTTTATCGGTATTCAGCAAGCGGAGACAAATGGATTTGTATAATCCTAAAAAAAGGTTGTGTTGCTGGAGAACATTATCATAAAGGTTTAGTTGCTTCAAAAAATCCAGAAATCAACATTATTCTAAAAGGTAAAGTTGAGTATTATCTTAAAGATTTGAAATCAGGCAAAACTGAAAAAATTATTATTGAAGCTCCAAAAATCATAAAGATAAATCCGTTTGTATACCATGAAATAAAAGCTATTGAAGAAACACTATTTCTTGAACCTTTCGATGAAAAAGCAATAAAAAAAAGATCGATTTAAGCTCGATGATTAACATCCTAAAATGCTTACCTCATAAGGAATTAAAATGAAAGGAGTATATTGTTTGTTTATTGAAGTTTCAAAACCAATAGAGATATCAGTTGGAAAATTGGGAAAGATAAAATTTGAAAAGGGGAATTATGTTTATATTGGTTCGGCTCAAAATAATTTAGAAAAAAGAATTGAGAGACATTTTCGGAAAAGAAAAAAGAAATTTTGGCATATCGATTACTTATTAGATAATAAGCATGTTAAAATCAAAGAAGTATCTTATAAATTAACAAAAAATAAAGCGAAAGAGTGTAAAATAGCTCGGATAATATCTCAGAATGCTAAAGCAATTAAAAATTTTGGCTCCTCTGATTGTAAATGTAAAAGTCATTTGTATCGAATTTAAGAAAAAAACAAATTTTAAGAAATAGAAAAGATTAAAAATGAAAAAAGGAATAATAGCAGTAATAATTTTGATAATAATAGGAATAGTTGGGGTAATTACTTATTTCAGACAACCAAAATCGGAAATAAGGCTTAAAGAAACAATACTTGAATCAGAGACACCTGGAGTTGAGAAAGAGGAGGCTTCTGCCAGAATAACTTTAATTTCTGTCTACGATAACTACAAAGTAAATCCGGAATTAAAAACTGCTTGGGGTTTTGGTTTGGTGATTGAAACTCCAAATGAAAGAATTTTGTTTGATACTGGTGGTAATTCAGAAATTTTACTTTTTAACATGAAAAAATTAGGGATTGATCCAAAATCTATTGATAAAATTGTAATTTCTCATATTCACGGAGACCATCTTGGAGGACTTGAAGGATTTTTAAAAGAAAACAATAAAGTTACAGTTTTTATTCCTAGTTCTTTTCCAAATTCAATTAGAGATATGATTAAAAGCTATGGAGGTGATTTCGTCAACATTTCTCGTTCAGCAAAAATTTCTGATTTTATTTTTTCAACTGGTGAGCTTCACGGGCCTTCAAAGGAACAATCTTTGATTATTGTTTCCAAAAAAGGATTAATTGTTATTACAGGCTGCGCTCACCCAGGGATAGTGAACATTGTTAAAAAAGCAAAAGAAATGTTTCCTCAAAAAAATATTTATTTGGTTTTAGGTGGTTTTCATCATCCACCAAAGAAAGTAGTTTATGAGTTGAAAAAATTAAAAGTTGAAAAAGTTGCTCCTTCTCATTGTTCAGGAGATGAAATCAGAGAATTATTTAGAAAGGAATTTAAAGAAAATTTTATTGAAAATGGTGTTGGGAAAATAATTAAGATAGAATGATTTGTGAAAATTTTTACTTTAGGAACTTCTAATAGGTCTCAGAGAGAATTTTTGAAGATTTTAAAGAAATACAAAATTGAGACAGTAGTTGATGTAAGGCATTTTCCAACTTCAAGACTTTTCTCTCATTTTAAAAAAGAAAATTTAGAGAAATTTTTAAAAGAAA
>CBEVQU010000034.1:0-3012 GCA_965552115.1 uncultured bacterium
GAACAGAAGTTTCTAAGTATTGTAGTTAATATAATTTTTATAATTATTACACTCCTTATTATTTATTTTTTAACTAAGAAGAAAAAATCAAAAATATGTTTTTTCTTTTTATTAATTTTTCTTTTTTTAATTCTTTTTTTAATAACTCGAATTGAAAAACCAGCAGAGAGAATTCATTTTTTAGAATATGGTGTTCTGGGGGTTCTTATTTTTAAAGCAACAGGGAAGGGGATAAAACAAAACATTTTTGCTATAATTTTATTATTTATAATAGCAGTTATTGATGAATTAATTCAATATATATTGCCTAATAGAGTTGGTGATATAAGAGATGTTGTTATGAATATAACAGGAGGTATTATTGGGTTATGGTTAGGAAAATCTTGGTATCAATCTTAATATTTCTCTTTTACCTTAAGCTGTTTTTTGCCGGGACTTTTAAAGATTTTTCGGGACTGTCCATTCATTTGTGTAAATTTTAAAAAGCTTATTAAATCTCTTCCTTTTTTATTGTTTTCAATTTTTAAAATAACCTGCATAATTTTTTCCTTTTTGTCTCTTAAGTTTTAAATTTCTTGCTATCTTCATTTTAGTATATTTTTTAAACTTTCTAAGGACACGAATAACCAGCTGAAAGACACTCTGCGCCTTTTATCAGTCTGAGTTAATTTGCATTATTATATGTTTTTCGGTAAAGAATTATTTCTTTTTTGTGACTGCATTATAAACTATAGCGATTACTAACCCACCTATCGCACCGTCAATGAATCCCCATATGGCTCCAATGATACCGCCTAAAAAGCTTGAATTGAATCCAATATAAATTGAGGACATTACCTCAACGAATTTTGTACACCAGCCAAATATGGAGACCCAACCAGCAAACAACATGTAAATTGCCCATGAGATACCAAGTCCAACAGCCAATCCTTTCACACTTAATTTTTCCATTTTTTACCTCCTCTTTAAAAATCTCAAAATTTTTTCTAATTCAGCTTTATTTCTAGCTCCTTAGACTAATTTCATATAAACTATGGAATTTACAAAAGAATTTGGCAAATTTATTATTTCTTCTAATAATTCTCTATTCCCTCTGAAAATATCAATAAAAATGCAAGTATCAATTAGAACCTTTTCCACAAAAATTTTCTCCATTCTCTTTGAATATTTTTAGAAGTATCTTCAAATCTGTCTTTCCATATCCCAACTATTTCGTATAATTCTTCTTCTTGTTGAATTTTATTCTTTGTAATACCTTCATTTTCAAGTATTTTTAAAATTTTTTGGGCTAAAATAGGTTTGTTTATAACAAATTCTTTTTTTATTTTTAAAGGGACATTTATTATAATTACTCCCAATGCTTATGCCTTCATAATTTTTTAATTAGAATTTGATTTTATTTTAAGATTTATTTAAAATTTTTTCAATCTAACGCTAAGCTCAGCGGTGGATGGGAAGGTCGTCTGCTGGGGAGAGTTGTTAGAGTAAATTTTCTTTTTCTTTATCAATAATTTCAAATAATTGCTTTACAATTTTAGAATGTAATGTCTTTCCGCTATGGAAAGGTAAAACAAAGCGGTTATTTTTATATAAATTCTATGACTTTCTTTGCTTCTAATCAATTTAAAACCAGCCTGTAATAATAACTTTTCGGCTTCAACAGTAATTAATCTTGGTAGTTTAGGCAACTTTTACTTCTAAAGAAGTGGTTAAAATCTCCTTGTTTAATAAAACTTTCTTTTCTTCTTCGTCTAAAATTTTTAAATATAATTCTACAGCTTCTTTGATATTTTGTAGAACTTCATCTAAAGTATCTCCCTGTGTATGACAGCCTTTTAGTTCAGGACAGTAAGCATAGTATCCAAACTCATCTTTTTCTATTATTACCGTAACTTTCATTTTTCTTCCCTCACAAATTTAATTTTTTCTAACGCCCAAGTTCACCCGCCCACCGTATGGCAGGTCGGGTGGAAAGAGTTGTTAGGGTTTAATATACCTCTTTTCGGTGTCCTACCTTTAAAATGTGTATCTCTCTTTTTTCCCAATCCACATTAAAAAGCACTCTATAGTTCCCTATTTTTAATCTATAATCCGCTAAAGGGTGATTTGTTAAATGTTTAATCTGTGAAATATTTGGGAAATTCTTAAGCTCTTTAATTCCTTCCTTAATTTTTTCTAAATTTTTCCGCTCGATCTTTTTCAAATCTTTAAACACGCTTTTAGCATAGATTATTTCAAACATTTAATTTTTTCCAAATCTCTTCATGAGTAAAAACTTCTCCTTTTTCAATTTCTTTTTTTCTTTCTTCAATTTCTTCCCTTAATTTTTGATACTTTTTTTGTTTTAAAAGAAGATTAGCAAAATATATAATTTTTTTCCTATCTTCTGCATCAAGTTTGGTTAATAAATTTAAACCTTCCATCTTTTCCATCCCCTGAATTAATGTTTACTTCTTTTGGATTTTAAAACTTTTTTAAATTTTTTCAATTATCTAACGCCTAAGCTCAGCGGTGGGGGGAGGTCATCTGCTGGAAAGGGTTATTAGAAATTAATCTGTCTCAAATTCTTCTCTGGGTACCCCAGACTGTCTTATAATAGACATTAATGTTCCTTTCTTAATTTCTTTATGGTCTGGGATAGGAACTGTAATGGTATTTTTTCCAATTTGTTTTTGCATTACTATATGACTTCCCTTTTTTCTTACCTCTTTAAACCCATATTTTTGAAGTATCTTACAAACTTCTCTGCCAGAAAGGACTTTCAGCTTCGACAATTGATACCTCAAAAGGAGATATATATATTTCCTCTTTTAATCTTTCTTTTATTTCTTCAGGTGATGCACACTCAAAGAAAAGAGTTACAGCTTCTTCTAAATTCTTTTTTGCTTCTTCAATTGTATAACCCTGACTTGCTATATCCAGTTCAGGACATAGTGCTACAAACATATCATCTTCTTTTTGAATTATAGCTGTAAGTTTATATTTCATACTTAAATAATAAACTACAAATTT
>CBEVQU010000035.1:0-1846 GCA_965552115.1 uncultured bacterium
ATTGGGAAGGTGAAGATGAAAGTGGAATTTCAGGATACGATTTAGAATTTAAAAAAGAAGGGGAAGATTGGAATACTTTGTTAGAAGATACTTTAGAAACTGAAACTGATTTTCAGGGAGAGAATGGAGAAACTTTTTATTTTAGATTAAGAGCCAAAGATAATTTTGGAAATATAAGTGATTGGCAAGAAATTTCAGTTAAAATTGAAAAGACAGCTGACCATCTTGTAATAAATAGAGTTCAGATTTCTCCTTCAGAGTATGTAGAGCTTTACAATCCTACAGAAAAAGAGATCGATCTTTCAAATTTTTATTTCTCTTATTTTCCTGTAAATGAAGAATGCGAAGAAAATTTAGAAAATTGCAGAGATTGGAGTGATCCTTGGTTGAATAAAAAATTTCCAGAAGGAGAAAAAATTGAGGCAGGTGGATTTTATTTAATTAAAGTTGGGGAGAAAGAAGGGGAGAAAAATCCAATAAAAGCAGATTGGCAATTTAAAACAAAAGAAGGGACTCTTTTCTCTCCTAAATTAAATGATGAATTTGGAGCTATAGCTATTTTCCCTTTTGATCCAAAGAAAGAGAATGAAGAAAAATTGAAAGAAGACTATATAGATATTTTTGCCTGGGGCTTTCCTCAAAAAGTGAAAGAAGGAGATCCTTTTTTAGATTTTAACAAAAATGTTTCAGAGAAAATTTTTATCCGGAAAAAAAGATGGCTTAGATACAAATAATAATTCAAAAGATTTCATTTTTTCTTCTCTGAAAGAATTTAGGAACTCAAAGAGATTAAAAGTTTGGGTAGAAAATTTCCTTCCTCAAAAAGAATATTTAATTTCAAAACCAAAATTTACTCTTTTTTGGGAAAGCATAGATCCTCAAATTTCTCACTATAAAGTTCAATATAAAGATGGAGAAGAATGGAAAGATTTTTATTTTGGAGAAAAAGAAAGTAAAGAATTTATTTCAGAAAAAGATTTTACAATTTATTCTTTTAAAGTTATAGCCTTTAATAAAGAAGGAGAGATTTCAAAAGAAAAAGAGATAAAAATTAATTTTGCCACCTTGCCTGTTTCCTTTAATGAAATAATGTACAATCCTGAAACTTCAGATGAATATTGTGAATATATTGAGATTTTTAATAATACTTTTTCATCTATTGATCTTTCTGGATGGAAATTAAAAATTAAAAACAAAGAATTAGAAATTAAAAGCTTTGAAGGAAATTCTCTTTTACTTCCTCCTCAAAGTTTCGCTCTTATCTCAGATGACAAAGAAAATATTTTCAATTCAATAGAATGTAATTTTTCTATTCCAGAAAATGTTTTGAAATTAGTAGTAAAAGATGGCAATTTAAATTTACCAAATAAAGGACAAGGAAATTTAACTTTATTGGATTTGCAGGGAAATGAGATAGATTCTATCACTTACGGAAATTGGTGGGGAGCCAATGGAGATGGAAATTCTTTACAAAAACCAAAACCTACTCATTACTCTTATTTAAAAGAAAATTGGGAAGCTTTATCTCCTACACCAGGCTTTCAAAATGAAAATTTTGACACTCTTTCTTTAAACGAAATAGATTCTTCTTTTTCTTATAAAATCTTTTCAAAGAGTGATTTTTATATTTTCTCAAAAAAAGCCTCTCCTTATTTAATAAAATCTTCCTTTGAAATTCCAGAAAATAAAACTTTATTTGTGGAACCTGAAACTCAAATATTTTTTGATCCCGGAACTTCTCCGAATATCTATGGAAAATTAGTAATAAAAGGAAATTTAAAAGCCAAAGCAAAAGAAGGAAAAGAGATTTTATTTGATAGTCTAAAAGATGATTCTTTTTGGGGAG